>DAIMBN010000001.1:8403-156445 GCA_036718335.1 Coriobacteriaceae bacterium | reverse complement strand
GTCGGCGGGGCCATTGTGGCTCTTGACAGCGGATTGGGTCATATGAGCGAGCGGGTCGCATTTGAGGCAAGGTGACGTGAAACGAGAGGGCGCTGACCTTCTGGTCGCGCCCTTGAAGTTGAACGTCAGATTGTCCAAATGCGGCCCGCGCAGCGTCGGCCCGTTACGGCGTTTGGTAAAACGCCGTAACTAAAAACGGTTACCGCGGAAGCCGCCGCCGTTGCGGCCGCCACCGCGACCGCCACGGTCGTTACCGCGGTTGCCGCCAAAGCCGCCACGGTTGCCGCCGCGGTCGCCATAGCCACCACGGTTGCCGCCAAAGCCGCCGCGACCGCCACGGTCGCCGCCACGGTCACCAAAGCCGCCACGGCCGCCACGGTCGTCACGGCCGCCGCGAGGACCACGGTCCTCGTCCAGACCCATGGCGACGAGCGGAGCGATAACCTTATCAAGGGCAGCCATCAGCTCGGTGGCCTCCTCGTAAGAAAGCTCGGGCAGGAGTTTCTCCTTCTTGTTGGCAAGCTCGACCAGGCCCTCAGCGGCATCCTCGGCAGCGAAGACGACGATCTTGCGCATATCGCCCTCGGCGTCGTCGATGCGGCCGACCAGATCGGCAGCCTCGGCCTCGGCCATCAGGCCGTCGAGCTCACGGAGGCGCATGCCCAACAGGTCGGACATTTCCTTCTGCTCCATCTTGGGCTTGAGGTCAAGAAGCTTGATGGCGCGCTCGATGTTCGCCATGCGCTCGGCCTTGGCCTCCTCCTCCTTGGAAATAGCAAAGCGACGGCTACGCAGCAGGCGGGCGGCCTTCTGCATCTTGTCCATCAGCTCTTCGTCATCGTAATCAACGGCGGCCTCGACAACCTCGGCCTCCTCCTCGGCGGAAACCTCGTCAGCAGCCTCAACCTCGGCAGCTTCGGTCTCCACGGTCTCGACTGCCTCAACCTCGGCAGCCACGGTCTCGTTCTCGGTCTCGTTCATGATCTCTTCGTTCTCGGACATGAGACTCCTTCTTGGCCCTCTCGGGCATCATCGCCCCATTCGCGGGGCCCGTCGCGCACTCTTTGCGCTTTAAACATTCATGCCTCTCGGCAAAACGTCCATTAGTTTATGGTGTCGCCATCCAATCTAGCTGCAGAATCTATGTGCACACATTAATGCGACATGTGCGACTCGCGGCGAGTGTACACAACCGATACCACAAATCCGACCACGGCAATTACAGCCGCCACACGCACGGCTGCCGCAAATCCAATCGCCTGGGCAACGTCGGTCGCAACGCCAGCGGCGCCGGCAGTCGCCGCAGAACTCGAGAGCAGGCCGATAAACAGCGACGGGCCAAACGATGCGGCAATCATGTTCCACGTGTTGAGCAATGCCGTTCCGTGAGGATGCTCGGCGGCAGGTAGCGTCTCCAAGCCGGCCGTCTGCGAAGGGCTTAGCACCAAACCGACTCCGGCATACACCACAACGGTCAGCGCCACGACGACGCCGATGTTCATGCTTGCCGCCGTCATCGAGATGGCAGTCTGTCCCACGGCAATCAGGGCAAAGCCGACCGGCAGCAGTGACCATGCGCCACGGGCGTCCATCACGCGTCCGCCCACAATCGAGGTCACGGCGTTGCAGGCAATCGCCGGCAAAATGAGCAAGCCCGCAATAAGTGCGGTCATGCCGTATGCGCCCTCAAAATAGAGCGGCAACAAAACACTCATCGAGAACGTCGTCATCATCGACACCACCACAAGCAGGCACGCAGGCCAAAAACGAACGCTCGCCATGGGACGCACGTTAAGCACCGGATGCTCGAGCTTGAGCTGGCGGGCCGCAAACAGGCCGAGCAGCACCATGGCGGCGAAGAGCGTCACGATGCCGGCAATCGGATTGGTCGAGAACTCGCCTACGGAATACACAAATGCCGTAATGCCGGCGGCGAGTAAAACAACCGACAGAATATCAAGCGTGGTGTTCGAGCGCTCCCCGACATTCTGGACATGCTTTACGCCCGCCGCAGCGACCACAATGCCGCCCACCAGCGGCACTACGAACACCGCCCTCCAGCCAAACAACGTGCACATGAGACCGCTGATCACGGGCCCAAACGCCGGCCCCAGCGTAATGCAGGCACCGCCCAGGCTCAGATACAAACCGAGCTTCTCGCGCGGGGCGCAAGACAGTACCACGTTCATCATGAGCGGAAACAAGATGCCCGATCCCGCAGCCTGCAAAATACGGCTTGGCAGCAAAACGCTAAACGACGGAGCGATCAGACACAGGACTTCGCCGGCGACCATACATCCGCATGCGAAAAACAGCAGCTTGCGCGTCGAGAAACGGCCGGACAGAAAGGCCATGATGGCCGTAAAGATCGACGTCACGATCATGTAGCCCGAAACGAGCCACTGCGCCGTGGTGGCACTCACCGAAAAGGCCGCCATAATGTCGTGCAACGCCACGTTAATGATGTTCTCGTTAAACGCGGCAACAAAGGCCGCAATATACATTACGACGAGAATCGCCGAGGCTGTCGACGGTGATTGAGTTCGCTTTTGGGATTTGGTCCCCATGAAATTCCTTCCTCTTGGAACGACAGTCGCATCGCCCCAGAGGAACAGTCCAGGGCGAAAAATGAGCCCTAGACTTACGCCAGACGCCGTACACGACGAATCTGGCAACATGGTCCAACGTCGAAAGATTGTAACGCGGACGCGCGGCTTTCCTTCCGCGCTATTATTAAAAGTCCACGAACGCATAAGACATGAGGAGCCCGCCATGATTAAGCCCATCATGAAATCCGAGTTCTTTTTACGCCTGCCTTCCGAAGATGCGGGACCCGACGACGCCGTGATCGGGCAAGACCTCCTGGATACGCTCCACGAGCATGAGCACGAGTGCGTGGGGCTCGCCGCCAACATGATCGGCGTGCGCAAACGCATCATCTGCGTAAAGGACGGCAACAGGGCGCTGCTCATGTACAACCCGCAAATTCTTGAGCAGGTCAATGCCTACCAGACGAGCGAAGGATGTCTTTCGCTCGTCGGCGAGCGTCCCTGTACCCGCTATCGCCGCATTAAGGTTGAGTATTTGGACGAGAACTTCGTCCACCGCATCAAAAACTTCTCGGGCTACACCGCCGAAATCATCCAGCACGAAATCGACCACTGCAACGGGATAGTGATCTAGTTCCACCGATTCAAGAAAGCTCCCTGCAGCAAAACAACTGCAGGGAGCTTTTCATAGTGCGGAGCTTCTATCCCACTAGCTTTGGCGGTAGTGATCAAAGAAGTCGGCGAGGTCTTCGAGGGACTCTTTGAGTACTTCCATGCGCGGCAGGTACACGATGCGGAAGTGGTCGGGCTCGGCCCAGTTAAAGCCGCCGCCGCGCGTGATGAGGATCTTCTTCTCGTGCAGCAGGTCAAGGGCGAACTGCTCGTCATCGGTGATGTTGAACTTCTTCACATCCATCTTGGGGAAGATGTAGAACGCCGCACGCGGCTTGACCACCGAGATGCCGTCAATCTTGTTGAGCGCCTCATACACAAAGTTGCGCTGCTCGTAGACACGGCCGCCGGGACGGATGTAGTCGTTGACGGACTGATGTCCACCGAGTGCCGTCTGAACGATCGACTGAGCCGGCACGTTGGAGCACAGGCGCATGTTGGAGAGCATGTTGATGCCCATGATGAAGTCGCTCATGCAGCGCTGGTTGCCCGAAAGCACCATCCAGCCAATACGATAGCCCGCGATCATGTGCGACTTGGAAAGGCCGCTAAAGGTGACGCAGGGCAGGTCGGGGGCGAGCGAGGCAATCGAGACGTGCTCGTAGCCGTCCATGCACAGGCGGTCGTAGATCTCATCGGCAAAGATCATCAGCTGATGCCTGCGTGCAATCTCGACGATGCCCTCGAGCACCTCGCGCGGATAGACGGAACCCGTAGGGTTGTTGGGGTTGATGATGACGAGGGCTTTGGTCGCGCTCGTAATCTTGGACTCCATATCCTCCAAGTCGGGATACCAATCCGCCTGCTCATCGCACAGATAATGTACGGGATGACCACCGGCAAGGGTTGCGCACGCCGTCCAGAGCGGATAGTCGGGGCTGGGGATCAGAATCTCGTCGCCGTTGTCGAGCAGCGCGTTCATCGAAAGCTGAATGAGCTCGGACACGCCGTTGCCCGTGTAGATGTGCTCCATCTGAACATTGGGCAGGCCCTTGATCTGCGAGTACTGCATGATCGCCTTGCGCGCAGAGAACAGGCCGCGCGAGTTGGAATAGCCTTCGCAGTCGGGCAGCTGCTGGCGCATATCCTTAATGACCTCATCGGGTGTGCGGAAACCAAAGGGCGCGGGGTTGCCGATGTTGAGCTTGAGGATGCGCTCGCCCTCGTCCTCCATACGGGCAGCCTCGTCGACGACGGGACCGCGCACGTCATACAGGACGTTGTCGAGTTTGGTGGATTTAGAAAAAGTACGCATGGTGGCGCTCCTTGCAATTTGAGCTGAGGAATGAGGTTCGGGCTTGGAATCGTTGCGAGGCGATGATGTCTCGCCTTGATCGGCGTCACCGGCAAGCAGCCAGGTAACATCGACCTCCAAAATGCGGGCGAGCAGCTCTGCCACATCGCGCCGCGGGATCGTCTTGCCGCTCACATATTGGCTCATCTGACTCTTGCCGAGTTTTTTACCGAGCATCTCCGATGCACGAATCACGTCCGACTGTCGAACGTCGCGATCGGACATAGCCTGTCGCAGGCGATCGCTAAACGTCTCTTGGGCCACAGGAACCTCCTTGCTGGCAAAGTTCAATTTACAGAACACGAATTGAACCTGAGTTCAATTTAGGCAGCAGTATAACGCGGCGCATTATCTGGAAGTTCAATTTCACAAGAAAATGTACCGAGCCCTGAGAATTGTCCCAAAGTGGACAACAGGTACGCGCTTTTAGAGATATTCAAGGAAACGAGCCGCCGCAAGCGAAACGTCAGCGGTGCGGCATATGGCGTTGATCTGCCGATGAGGATGTCCCTCGAGCGGGCGCACGGCAACATCGAACTGGCAACGCCGCAAGATGAGCGCGGGAAGAATGCTCACGCCCAGACCGTCCTCGACCATGGCCATAATCGCATAATCATCCCAGGTCGACAGCTTGGAGCGCACCGTCAGCCCCGACCGACGGAACAGCGGCGTAATCTCATCATCGGTACCCCGTTCCAGCAGAATAAACTGCTCGTTAGCCAAATCGGCAAGAGAGACGACCTCCGCCGTGGCAAGTAAAGAGTCTGCCGGCACTACCGCCATCAACTCGTCGCGCACCAAAGACCGCGATGTCATGCCACTTTCTCGGGGCTCACGCGGGATAAAGCCCAGATCGCAGCGGCCCTCTGCCACCCATTGTTCAATCTCTGAGTAATCGCCCATCAGCAACTCATAATCGATGTCCGGATGATCGGCGCGAAAGCGCGCGATCACCGGCGGCAGCACGTGGGTCGCCACACTCGAAAACGTACCGATACAGATCTTGCCACGCATGAGCCCACGCATCTCGTCCACGCGTCGCTGCAAACGAACAAATTCCTCGCATAACGCCTCGACCGCCGGCATAACTTGCCGCCCATCGGCAGAAAGCACTACGCCCTCGCGACTTCTATCGAGTACTTTAAAGCCCCAGTCGGCCTCGAGATCGGCCACCATACGGCTCACGCCCGACTGAGAATAGCTCAGCCGCTCGGCAGCACGCGTAAAACTGCCGGCGCGCACGGTCTCGAGCAGCACCTGCATCTTTTGAATATTCGTTTCCACGGCACGCCTCCACCTTTGCATGAGTTTTTGTCATGTTTGCCATGCATTATATTCGCTTTTCTTCTAAAGCCAGTTCACCCATAGTGAACATGCTCGGATATAGAGGAGACGGAAGCGCATGAACAACGGACTGTTTACATACTTAGCAGCATTGCTATTGTTTGGCTCCAACGGCATCATCGCCGCTGCCATCGCGCTGCCGAGCTCCGATATCGTGCTCCTGCGCACGTTTTTGGGCGCCCTCTCGCTTGTCACCGTCCTCGCCATCACCCAACGCCATAAGTTGCAGGCGCCATCTCGCCCCCGCGAAGCCGCAGCCCTTCTCCTCTCGGGAGCCGCGCTGGGCGCCAGCTGGATTTTTCTGTTCCGCGCCTACCAGACGATCGGCGTCGGCATATCCTCGCTGCTGTACTACTGCGGCCCCATCATCGTTATGGCGCTCTCCCCGCTCATCTTTGGCGAAAAATTGACCGGTGGCAAAATCGCCGGCTTCATAGCTGTCGCCTGCGGCGCCTTCCTCATCGCGGCCCAAGGCCTCGGCGGCAATATGCCCATCGCAGGCATCGTGTGCGGCATCGCCTCGGCCTTCTGCTATGCATTGATGGTCATCGCCAGCAAGGGTGCGCCGCACATCGAGGGCCTCGAGAACTCCGCGCTCCAGGTGAGCGCCGCCTTTTTGACCGCGCTGGTCCTTACGCTCCTCACGCAAGGTGTCCCCTCGTTCCTCTCCCCCAGCATTGCCGCTGGCATCGATTGGCGCGCCGTTGCCATGCTCGGCATTGTCAACACCGGCATCGGTTGCCTGCTCTACTTTAGCGCCGTCGCCAAACTGCCTGTGCAGACCGTCGCGGTCGTCGGCTACCTTGAGCCGCTTTCGGCCGTCGTGTTCTCGGCCGTCCTTTTGGGCGAAACCATAACACCGGTCCGCCTGATGGGCGCCGCGCTTATCATCGGCGGCGCGATCTTTTGCGAACTCGCCGGCAAACGCGCAAACGCCAAGGCCGGCATCGCCCAGACAGCACGTGCTTAATAGCCCCTGCTCTGAAATACTACCTGCGTATATGAATAATCCCCAGATGGGGATTATTGTCTAAAACACCCCGATGTGCCAAACTGCTCTTATATGTATAAAGATGGCATAAAGGTCTACTGCTCGTGGCAGAGGCCAGATGTCCAAGGGAGTCCACGTGGCACACAACAAGCTGGAGGCAAGCCTCCAAGACCAGCGTAGTCAAGGCGGGCATGGAGCCATTCCCCTCTCCGCTGGCATGCTGCTCGTTACGCTCGGCGTCGTCTACGGTGACATCGGCACGAGCCCCATGTACACCATGAAATCAATCGTCGCCAACAACGGCGGCATCGGTACCGTCAGCGAGGACATGATCCTGGGCGCGCTCTCGCTCGTCATCTGGACCATGACACTCGTGACCACAGTCAAGTACGTTGTAATCGCCATGAAGGCCGATAACCACAACGAAGGCGGCATCTTCGCCCTGTTTAGCTTGGTGCGCAAAGTGGCGCCTTGGCTGATTCTTCCCGCCATGATCGGCGGCGCGGCGCTGCTCGCCGACGGCATCCTCACCCCCGCCGTCACGGTTACCACGGCCATTGAGGGCCTGCGCACTATCGAGTGGGGCCACGCGCTATTGGGTGACGGACAAACCAACGTCATCATTATTACCATCATCATTATCTGCGGCCTATTTGCCATGCAGCGCGCCGGTACCTCGTCGATCGGCAAGCTGTTCGGCCCGCTCATGACACTGTGGTTCCTGTTCCTGGCAGGCGCCGGCCTGTTCAACATGCTCGGCAACCTGTCCATCCTACGCGCGCTCAACCCCATCCGCGGCATCATGTTCCTGTTCTCGCCCATCAACCACTCGGGCATCATGGTGCTCGGCTTCGTCTTCCTGTCGACGACCGGCGCCGAGGCGCTCTACTCGGACATGGGCCACGTTGGCAAGGCAAACATCTATGCATCCTGGCCGTTTGTTAAGGCGGCCCTTATCCTTAACTATCTGGGTCAGGGCGCTTGGCTGCTCGCCAATAACTCCAACCCCCAGATGCTCGCGATGGATATCGTCAACCCGTTCTATATGATGCTTCCCGAGCCCCTGCGCCCCTTTGCCATCGTGCTTTCGGCCGTGGCGGCCATCATCGCCTCGCAGGCGCTCATCACCGGATCGTTCTCGCTGGTATCCGAAGCCACGCGTCTCAACCTTATGCCGCATCTGCGCATCCACTACCCCAGCGACACCAAGGGCCAGCTCTATATTCCGCTTGTCAACAACATCATGTGGGTCGGCTGCATCTTCATCGTGCTGCTGTTCCAAAACTCCGAGCGCATGGAGAGCGCCTACGGCCTCGCCATTACCGTGACCATGCTCATGACCACGACGCTTTTGACGAGCTACATCGCCGGCATCCTCAAGCACAAGCTGGGCGCCTGCGTCTTTGCCCTGCTCTTTGGTGCCATTGAGCTGTGCTTCTTCGCTTCGTGCCTCACCATGTTCTTTGACGGCGGCTACGTCATGATCTTCCTGGCCGCACTGCTGTTTGGCCTTATGTATGTGTGGCGTCGCGGCACCGCCATCGAGCGCACGCAGACGATTCTGCTGCCCGTCTCCAAGTACATCGATCAGCTCAACCGCCTGCGCAATGACGAGACCTACCCCGTACTCGCCGACAATCTGGTGTTCCTCACCAACAGCCCCGACCCGCTCACGCTCGACCGCGACGTGCTCTATTCCATCCTGGACAAGCACCCCAAGCGTGCCAAGGCATATTGGTTCATCAACGTGCACGTTACCGACGAGCCCTATACGCACGAGTATTCCGTTGAGACCTTTGGCACGGACTTTTTGTTCCGCGTGCGCTTGGACCTGGGCTTTAAGGTCAATCAGCGCATCAACGCCTACCTACGCCAGATCGTTGGCGACCTGATGGCATCGGGTGAGTTACCGCCGCAGCATCACACCTACTCCATCTACGAGACACGCGGCAACGTGGGTGACTTCCGTTTTTGCATGCTGCGCAAGATGCTTGCCCCCGAAACGGACATCAACCGCAACGACCATCGCGTGATGGCCATCAAGTACGCCGTCCGCCGCGCCTGTGGAAGCCCGGCACGCTGGTACGGCCTCGAGAACTCGGCCATCATCATCGAGTACGTGCCGCTGTTTGCCCGCATGCGCCCGGCCGTTAAGCTCGTGCGCACCCAGGTGCCGCTCGAGGTTCAGATCGAAGAGGCCGAGGAAATGGAAGTCGACATTTTCTCGGACGACCTGGTCAACGGCAACGAGGCCGGCAAGAGCATGAACGTCGATCCCACCGAGCTGCTCGAGAGCGTTGCCGATATGCCCGAGCAACAGCAACTCGACGGACTTGAGAGCACCCAGCTCAACGACGCCAACTTCTAACACGCCACCAGCCATTGACGACAACGGCTCCGCATCTCATAAAAGGTGCGGAGCCGTTTTATGTCGCAACGGACCGGTGAGCTACGAACGACGCGGCTCGGGAACCACGAGCCTATCGGGGCTCGCGCCCTCGGCATCCATCAGGCTCACGTAGCGAATCGACGGATCCCCATACATCGCGTAGTAATAATTGCCCGTGCGCGCGCTAAAGCATCCGGTGTAGATAGTCTTCTCGAACTCGCCATCGCCCATCCTGGACGCCCCCTCAATCATCACCACGCCCTCGAGCGAGCGGAACATGCGGACGACGTTTTCGGTCTCGCTCTCCTTTTGCGGGTAATTGGCATTGAGGTACGCCGCCTTTACAAAACGGCTCGGCGAATAGCAGTCACCCGGAATACCGCGCATGCCGGCACCCGCGCCATAGGGCTTGAGCTCGGCACCACGCCATGTCGCCGTCTGCGGAAAATCGCTTGTGGCCGTGATATAGGTGCGCAGGTTTTCCATGTGCCACGGGAAGGTGGGCTGATTGGCAAGGGTGTCGACCGGATCGTCGTATACATGCAGGCCGTCAGCCATCATCTCGACCACGATGCTACGCTGGCTGTCGCCGATAATCCAATGGAGCAGCGACACGCCCAGCCCCTCTCCTGCAGATTTAGCAACAATCACCGTATCGCGCAGCGCAGCCTCGACCTCGTCGACCGTCGAGAACGTCGCTGCCACCCACAGGGGAAACTCATAGGCCGCGATATTGGTCTTGCCGTCGACAGTGTCCTTGGCATACTCGGCATAACCCGGGAAATTGAGACCCGCCACGGCGAGGCCCGCATCGTTACCGCAATCGAAAAACATGGGATAGTTCTTGTAATCGATGCACATACCGATCACCGCGTGTGCCGCTGTCGCGTCGTCGATAAACGAATACGGAATGTGAAACCCGCGCGGCATCACGCGAACCTGTTGGCCGTAGTCAAAGCTCCAGTCGAGGTTGCGGCCCAGATACATGTGGCCAGAATTATCGGTAAATCGAATACTCGTACACATAGCGCCTCCTAGCTTCACGTTCTTGCTAATTTCATTGTCTCCAAACAAAAAGGCGCTAAACACAAAAGCCCGGACATGACAACAATGTCACGCCCGGGCTATTCAAGCAGGATAAACTCAACCAAGTTAACCCCGCAGGTCGTCTAAGGGGTCAAAGTGCCGCAGATTGCCACGAAAGAGGAGCGAAGCGTACTTAAGGTACGCGAGCGACGATTGAGCGGCAAGGTGCGGTGCTTTGGTCCCCTTAGACCAACTTTCCAAGACAGTGATCGATCATATGCTGGATCATCTGTGCCTCAAAGCCCGCGTAGTCGCGGCGGCACTCCTTCATCTTGCCGTCGACGATCTGGTCAAAGGCAACCTTGCACTTGATATAGCGCGTGGACTTGGTGACCTCCTCGTGCGTCAGGCAGCTCTCCTCCATCTTGCTGGCACCCAGGCCAAACACCAGACGGGGGTTGTAGAGCACGTGGGGCTCGCCGGCGTCGTCCAGATAGACGCAGACCTTCTTGGTGACGCCGATCTGGTTGGCGGCAAGGCAGCCGGCATCGTCGAGCGACTTGATGGTATCGATCAGATCCTGAGCAACCGACTCGTCCTCGACGGTCGCAACCTCGCAACGCTGGGACAGGATAGCCTCGTCGTGGCAAAGCTCTTTAATCATACGTTCCTCCATAGGGGTCGTTGTAACCGCTTAAGTATACGGTACCCACACATTTCCATACGGAAAATACCGCCCGTCCGTTACAAAGCGCCGAACATCAACATGCGAGGAACAACAGCGTCGTAAAGGGGCTATAGTAGTTGAGTTCGTGTCAATCGGCCTAAACTCGGGGCCGAACAAGGAAAGGGTATGCATGGACGAACTTTTTCACGTCAGTGAGCGCAAGTCCACAATCGGGACCGAACTCCGCGCTGGACTGACAACATTCCTGGCGATGGCCTACATCATCGCCGTCAACCCCGCGGTGCTCTCGGGCGCTGGCATCGATGCGGGAGCGCTCGCCTGCGCCACCTGCCTGGGTGCCGGCATCATGACCATCTGCATGGGCATCTTCGCCAACCGCCCGCTCGCCTGCGCGTCGGGCTTAGGCGTCAACGCGATGATCGCCGGAATCACCACCACCGTCTGCGGCGGTGACTGGCACGTGGCCATGAGCGTCATCTTCCTCGAGGGCGTCGTCATCTTGCTGCTCGTGCTTTGTGGCCTGCGCGAGGCCATCATGGACGCCATCCCGGTTGTCCTGCGTCACGCCATCTCGGTGGGTCTGGGCCTGTTTATCGCCATGATCGGCCTGTGCGACGCTGGCATCATCACCGCTGGCGCCGGTACGCTCGTCGGCCTGGGCGACATCGCCTCCCCCACCTTTATCGTCGGCATCATCTCCATCGTCGTGACGGTTGCCCTGGCTTCCCGCAACGTGCCGGGCTCGTTGCTCATCGGCATCATCGTCGCCGTTATCGCCGGTATCCCCCTAGGTGTGACCCAGGCTCCGACCGGTATCATCGCCCCGCTCGACTTCTCGAGCATCGGTGGCCCCATCGCCGACGCCGGCGGCGTGCCCGCCATCGTCAAGGTCCTTACCGACCCCGCGCTCCTCGTCATCTCGTTCTCGCTGCTCATGAGTGACTTCTTCGACACCATGGGCACCGCGATGGCCGTGGCCAAGCAGGGCGAGTTCCTCACCGACGACGGCAACGTCGAGAATATCAAGGAGATCCTGATCGTCGACTCCGCCGCCGCTGCTGTGGGCGGTTTCATGGGCGTCTCCTCCATCACCACCTTCGTCGAGTCCACTTCCGGCGCCGCCGACGGTGGCCGCACGGGCCTCACCTCCGTCACCACCGGCGTGCTGTTCATTCTCGCCGCGTTCTTCTCCCCCATCGTCACCATCGTTTCCAGCGCCGCCACCTGCGGTGCTCTGGTCTACGTCGGCTACCTCATGATGAGCGAGGCCTCCGAGATCGACTGGTCCGACGTGTCGCAGGGTTTCCCGGCGTTTATGATTGTCGCCGGCGTGCCCTTTACCTACTCCATCTCTGCCGGCATCGGTCTGGGCTTTATCGCCTACGTGATCGTTGCGCTCTTTAAGGGCGAGGCTTCCAAGATCAAACCGCTCATGTGGATCGCAGCCCTCGCCTTCCTCGTCTACTTCTTTGTAGCGTAGCGGCAAAGCTGCCAAAGCAGAACACCAAAGCGCGGAGTCGCATCGAGCGGCCCCGCGCTTTTCTTTTAAAGCCAGGCAACGCACGGACGCGCGATGTATTGCTTCCCAAGTTTTGGACATTTTGCCCTCCAAACGGCACTACCGCCGGCTACATCCTACAGATATGCTGGGCGTAATCGCATAGGCCCTATGAGGATGGGAGTAACCATGGCCGCCTTGTTCACGACCCCCAAGCGCAATGACAAAACCTCTGGAGCCCATTTTGTCGAGCCCGACGTGCGTCGTCGCACGCTGCTCGCACACGGAAGCTGGCGCCGCGTGACACGCCGCATCGTTGTAGGCGCCGTATGCGCGCTTACGGTGAGCTCGCTGCTCATGCCGAGCGTCTCGCTCGCGGCCGAGTGGGTGGACGTCGGCGGCAGCCGGTATGACGCTGGCACCGCGGCGGGTGACGAGGCTGGCACCTGGTCATGGGATGGCGCCGATGACATGAAGCTCAACGGCTATAACGGCGGTGCGATCGAGGCCGCTGGCAAGCTCAACATTGCCTACGAAGGCAAGAACACCGTGAAAACCGAGCCCGATTACACCGGAGCCGCCATCAAAGCGCAGGATGGCACTAGCCAGAAAGCAGAGTTGAACATAACGAGCTCGAATAGCACGGATGAGCTCAATGTGACAGCCGAGGCCGATGCAATTAAATCCACAGGCGACCTCTCCATTTCTGGCCCAGGCACCGTGAACACCACAAGCACTACTTCCGACGGAATTGAGGCAAAGGGCGACCTCTCTATCACGGGCTCGGGCACCGTGAATGCAACGGGCGGTACCGAAGGTATCCAATCCAAGGGCAAGACCACCATCGATTCCTCTGGCACAGTGATCGCTAAAGGAAACGAAAGTTACGGCATCTCCGCGGGCAGTGACCTCATCATCAAAGGCGGTGGCAAGGTAGAAGCAAGCTCGATAGAAGAAGCGGCGATTTGGGCTGAAGACGGCATCAACATCTCAGGCGGCAGCCAGGTCAAGGCGAACTCCGAGGGAGATCTTGCCGTCGACACTGAGGGCAGTCTCGCGGTCACGAACGCCTCCCTTGACGCAAGCGGTGTTGAATATGGTGTCTATGCCTACAAGGGCGTTACGCTCGATCACGCGACCGTGACGGTCCGCACAAGCGCGAGCGGCGGCCAGGCCATCGCCCTCATCACTGACGGGGACGACATCGTCATCAAGAATGGTTCCATCGTGGACGCGTTCGCGGAAGGCAAATTCTCGGTTGCAATCTCTACCAGAAACCACCAGCCAAACGTCGCTGGCGGCCACATCTACATCAGCGACTCCGTTGTTAAGGCTATAGCCCGCTATGTCGAGACCAGTGGCGATGGCCCCGATCACTACAGCAACGACCAAAGCGGCCAGGTCATCCCTGAGCCTAGGGGTCTGAACATCGGTATCTTCGCCCAGACCTACGAGGGCATCACGCCCGCGAGTATCTCGATCGTCCGCAGCAGGGTCACGGCCGAGGGAGACACGGCGGCAATCTTCGCTCTTGCCATAAGCGAGGATGGCAAGGCGATCGGCACCATCAAGATCGAAGGCGCTCCCATCCAGACGCCCGCAGGCGGCAAGATCATTAACTATTACAACGAGGAAGAGTACGGCCCCAGCATCTCCTACGAGGCAGGTCAAACCATCGGCACGGGCGACACCACGATCGACTCCCCCTATAACGAAGCTGTCGCCAAGAGTACGGTCATCATGCCTCCCGAGGAGATCAAACCCGAGGAGAAGTCCGGCGAGACCAAGCCCGAGGGTTCCAAGTCCGAGGGCACGAAGACGACCAAGACCGTTGCAGTTGCAGCCACGGGAGCCAAGACCACCTGCAAGCTCGCTGCAAGCTGCGACGCCTCGAGCGCAGCCATCGTGGCAGCCGCCCTTGCGGGAACAGCCGCCATCGCCGCAGGCGCCGTGGTGAGCCGCAAGCGCTCGTAAACACTTTTTCGCACGGGACGGGTGGATCGCGGCCCTTGCCTTCCTCGTCTACTTCTTCGTAGCGTAAAGGCAAGGCTGCAAAAGCTGAACAATAAAGCGCGGAGTCGCCATGCGGCCCCGCGCTTTTCTTTTAGCGCCGGTCCCTACGCCGGCGTGCGGCCTATTTCTCCCCCATTTTGGCCATTTTGCCCTCCAAACGGCACTACCGCCGGCAACATCCAGCAGATACGCTGAATCTAGTCGTATAGGCCCTATGAGAACGGGAGCAACCATGGCAGCCTTGTTCACGGCCCCCAAACGCAATGACACTACCGCCGGAACCCATGTTGCCGAACCCGACGTTCGCCGTCGCATAGGACTCGCGCACGACAGCTGGCGCCGCGTGACGCGCCGCATCGTCGCGGGCGCCGTGTGCGCGCTCACGGTGAGCTCGCTGCTCATGCCGAGCGTCTCGCTCGCAGCGGAATGGGTCAAGGTCGGCGGCAACAAGTACAACACCGCGGCGAGCGACGAGGCCGGTACCTGGTCGTGGGACGGCGCCGACGACTTGAAGCTCAACAACTATAACGGCGGCGAGATCCAGGCCGCAGGCAAGCTCAACGTGAATTACTCGGGAACCAACATCGTCACTGCCGAATGGATCGAAAGCATCAACGTTTCTCATGGCACTAACGAGAATGCCGAGCTCAATATCCAGGGCGACGAGGGCGGCACGCTCAGCGTGACATCTACTGAGGACGCTATCCTCTCCACGGGTAATATCAACATCGACGGAGCCGGATCCGTCAACGCCACGAGCACTGGGTTTGATGCCATCAATGCCGGAGGTGATCTCGCTATCAAAGGTTCGGGCAACGTCAACGCCACGGGTGCATCGGATGGCATCAGGGCAAACGGCAATATCACGATTGACGACAGCGGAGCCGTCACCGCCAGGGCTACCAAGGACAAGGGTATTGGAGCCGACAAGAACCTCACCATCAAGGGTGGCGGGACGGTCGAGGCAAGCTCAGCCGATGGTGAGGCCCTTTGGAGCGGCGGCAATATCAACATCTCGGACGGCAGCCAGGTCAAGGCAAGCTCCGAGAAAGACGCTGCCGTCGAGGCCAAGGGCAGCCTCGCAGCCACAAACGCCTCCCTCAATGTAAACGGTGTTGAATATGGCGTCTATGCCCACAAGGGCATCACCCTCGATCATGCAAACGTGACGGTCCGTGCAAGTAAAGGCAGATACGGTGGCGCCAACGCCCTCTTCACCTACCAGGACGACATTGTCGTCAAGAACGGCTCCACCGTGGACGCGTTTGCGGAAGGCGTGGTTTCGGCTGCATTCTCCACCAGAAACGATCGGCCCAACGAGAAGGGCGGCCACATCTACATCAGCGACTCCGTTGTCAAGGCCATAGCCCGCTATGTTGAGAACGGCGACGGCCCCATCCCCTACAGCGAAAACCAAGATGGCGAGACGAGGCGCGAACCCCAAGGCGAGAACATCGGCATCATCGCCCAGACCAGCGAGGGCGTCACACCCGCAGTCATCTCGATCATCCGCAGCAAGGTAACGGCCGAAGGAGATACAGCGGCAATCTTTGCCCGTGCCATGAGCGCTGACGGCAAGACAATCGGCACCATCAAGATTGAGAACGCCGCCATCCAGACGCCCGAAGGCGGCAAGGTCATTGACTATCGCAAGCTCCGTGACGGCATCTACGAAGCAGGCCAAGCCATCGGCACGGGCGACGCCACGGTCGACTCCCTCTATATCAAAGCAGTCGCCAAAAGTACGACCATCGCACCTCCCGAGGTAGCCGAGCCGGAAGACCCCAAGCCCGACGAGACCAAGCCCGCAGAAAGCAAGCCCGCGGAGTCCAAGCAGAACCCCAAGCCTGAGGGCTCAAAGCCGACCAAGGCCGTTGCGGCTTCAACCACGAAAGCCAAGACTACCGGCGTGCTCGCGGCAACCGGCGACACCTCGGGTGCGGCCATCGTGGCAACCGTCCTTGCGGGAACAGCCGCTATCGCCGCAGGCACCATGGCGAGCCGTAAGCGTTCTTAGACGCCTCTGCGCACATGGCAGCTCCCGCGAAGGCCCCGAGCCCCAGCACCGTTTAACAACGCCACCGCCGAGCTCCCCTCCGGCGGTGGCGTTTTCCATATGCGTCCGCAGGGGATGCACGAGATTGTATTTGGTCTAGCCCAACCGGCATACGCTGGCGTGCGACAATTGGGGCTGCCGATATCACAACACTGAGAGAAGCCCGTCATGGAAGCGCATCAAAAGCAGATAACCGTTTATTCGAATCATACGGAAAGCGCGCCTGTCATCTACCTTCCTGTGGTCGTGGGCGACGGCAGCGAGGTTTATAAGTGTTGCCGAGAGCTCGACTGTCCGCCATTCGCCCTCGTCACCATTGGCGGGCTCGATTGGAATCGCGAGCTGAGCCCCTGGGCATGCGACGGGACCGTACGCGATGCCGAGCCTTTCGGCGGCCAAGCTGCCGATTTTCTTGATGAGCTGCTGAATCAGATAATCCCCCAGGTCGAGTCGTCGCTTCCTCAGCCGCCCACCTGGCGCGGCATTGCCGGTTACTCGCTCGCGGGCCTCTTCGCACTCTGGTCCCTCTGGCAAACCGACGCCTTTGACCGCGCCGCGAGCGCATCGGGGTCGCTATGGTTTCCCGACTTTGTCGACCGTGCCAGCACGGCCCCTTTTGCCGGCAGCCCGCAAGCCGTCTACCTGTCACTTGGCAAAAAGGAAACCAAGACGCCCAACCGCATGATGCGGCATGTACTCGACGACACGCGCGCGATGGAAGCGTTGCTCGTCGAGCGCGGCATTCCAACAACGATGGAACTCAACCCCGGCAATCACTTTACCCAAACCGACTTGCGCATGGCCCGCGGCATCCACTGGATACTGACGCATTAAAAATGGCGCCCACGCGTGCGTACGCATGGGCGCCATTTATTTTGTTTTAGCTGAACGCAGCTACTACTCAGCAGCCTCCTCGAGCTCGGAGACATCAAACTCAAAGTCGTTACCCGGTAGAATCGCGTTGAGCACGATGCCCACCAGCGAGCCCACGGCAAGGCCGGAAAGCGAAATCGTCACGCCGCCCAACTCCAGCACGATGGCGCCGGCGGTGCTGTACGCGATGCCGAGCGAAAGCACGAGTACCAGAGCGGCCACCAGCACATTGCGGTTGTTCTGGAAATCGACCTGGTTCTCGATGAGGTTACGAACGCCCACGGCGCTGATCATGCCGTAGAGCACGAGCGACACGCCGCCGATTACACACGCCGGCATGGCGGCAATCACGGCAGCGAACTTGGGGCAGAACGAAAGCACGATAGCGCAGCACGCGGCAATGCGAATCACGCGCGGGTCAAACACACGCGTCAGGGCAAGCACGCCGGTGTTCTCGCCATACGTGGTGTTGGCCGGAGCGCCGAAGAGCGAGGCCAGAATCGTGGCGAGACCATCGCCGAGCAGCGTGCGATGCAGGCCAGGATCGGCGATGTAGTTACGCTCGCAGGTGGAACCAATAGCCGAGATATCACCGATATGCTCAATCATGGTCGCAAATGCCAGCGGCATGATGGTGATAATGGCCGTCGTGGCAAGACCGCTATCGAACTGCGGCCCAAAGAGCGCAAACACGGTGTTATCCCACACGACGGGCAAACCAACCCAGGGAGCGGCTGCGACGCCAGAAAAGTCGACCTCGCCCAGCGCAGTCGCAACGGCATAGCTCACCGCAACGCCCAGCAGAATCGGCACGATCTTGACCATGCCGCGGCCCCAGATGTTGCAGATGACGATCACTGCCACGGCGATAACGGCAACGAGCCAATTGGTCTGGCAGTTGGCAATGGCGGAGCTTGCCAGGATCAGACCGATGGAAATGACGATGGGGCCCGTCACCACCGGCGGGAAGAAGCGCATGACGCGCTTGGCACCAAACGCACGGAAGAGCGCCGCGAGCACCGGGTAGAGCAATCCGGCGCAGGCAACGCCCAGACAAGCGTAAGGCAATAGCTCGGCCTCGCCGTTGGGCGCGACAGCGGCATAACCGGCAATAAAGGCAAACGAGGATCCCAAGAATGCGGGGACCTTACCGCGCGACAGGAAGTGGAACAGCAGTGTGCCCAAGCCGGCGAACAGAAGCGTTGCCGATACCGAGAGGCCGGTGAGCACGGGCACCAGCACGGTGGCGCCAAACATGGCAAACAGGTGCTGTAGGCCGAGCAGGAACATGCGCGGGCGGCCGAGCGACGATGCGTCGTAGATGGCATCGCTGACGGCGGGCGTCGAGGACTGGGACATGGATGTCCTTTCGAATGGAAGGGCGATTAGGCATATCGGATAACCTGCCCGAACGATACGATCCGAACCATTGTACGCGATACACTATGCCTCGCACGCGCCGCCACCTGCAAACACTAGCGCTATTTCCAAACGCGCTCGGCAATGCGCTTGACCAGCGCGATCTTTGCCCATTGCTCATCCTCGGTCAGCTTGTTGCCAATCTCGCAGCTGGCAAAGCCGCACTGAGGCGACAGATACAGGTTCTCGAGCGGCACGTACTTTGCGGCTTCACGGATGCGCTCGACGATAACATCCTCGTTCTCGAGCTCTGCCGCCTTGGTGGTTACCAAGCCCAGCACGACCTTCTTGCCCGGGGCAACGTACTTGAGCGGCTCAAAACCGCCGGCGCGCGGCGTATCGAACTCCAGGTAAAATGCATCGACATCCTCGTTTGCGAACAGGTACGGCGCGATGGGGTCATAGCCGCCCTCGAAGGCATAGGTGGAGTGGTAGTTGCCGCGGCACACATGCGTGTTGATGACCAGATCGTCGGGCTTGTCCGCGATGGCGGCATTGTTGAGTGCCACGCCCAGCTCGCTTACCTTTTGCAGGTCGACCGGGCTCATGCCGGTTTTAGCGACAAAATCGGTATCGCAGTAGATGCCCCAGGTGCAGTCATCAAACTGGACGTTGCGGCAGCCAGCGGCATACAGGTCGGCAATCACGGTGCGGTATGCTGCCGCGATGGCGTCGGCGAGCTCTTCGTCGGTCTTATAGACAGCACGCAAGCTCTCCTGCTGGCCATCGCAGCGGTCGAGCGTGACCTCAGAAAACGTCTGGATAGGCGCCGGGATGGTCTGGCGCGCGACCTGGCCCCCGCCCTCGAGCGCCTTGACAAATTTGAAGTGCTCGACGAAGGGGTGGTTCTCGCCGCTGATGGGGCCGGTCACCACGGCGGTATCGGCCGTCGTCTCCTCATCATGGAACATATAACCCGTACGCGAGGTACGGCGCTCAATGCCGTTAAGGCCCCACATAAAATCGAGGTGCCAGTAGCTGCGGCGAAACTCACCATCGGTGATGACCTGCAGGCCGGCGGCCTTCTGCTTTGCCACCAAATCGCGAATGGCATCGTCCTCGACGGCCTTAAGCCCCTCGGCATCAAGCGTGCCCGCGGCGTAGGCGGCACGGGCGTCCTTCACGGCCTGGGGACGAAGAAAACTGCCGACGATATCGGCGCGAAACGGCGCGTTCGGTTGAATCGAAGTGCTCATAGATATCTCCCTTTGCATTGGTTGCTTTACTGGGACAGAGTATGAGCGCTCATACGGCCATCGTAAAATATACGTTTATATCAGTTTGATATAGATGCTTCCTATATCAGTTGGGACTGCCATAAAGAGATTTAACCCGTGCAGAATACAGCGACTAAATATGCTGACGAATCGCGTCGATATAGGCTTGGCCGTAGCGCGTGAGCGTCGTGTTCTTGCGCGTAATGATGCCGATCTCCATGTACTCGTCCACATCGAGCGGAATCGAGATAATACCGGGGCCGTTAAGTTCATGGCTGATCACACCCGAACACACCGTGTAACCGTTAAGTCCCATAGCCAGGTTGAACAGTGTCGCACGGTCACGCACGCGGATATTCTTGCGGCGCTCAAAGGTCGAGGTCAGTTCCTCGGAATAGTAGAACGAGTTATAGCTGCCCTGCTCGTAGGACAAAAACGGATAGTCCTCGAGATCCTCGAGTGTCACGCTGGCGTGGTCCGCCAGTGGATGGTCGGCACATACAAAGACATGCGGCGCGGCGCAGAAGAGCCCCTCGAATACGAGCTCGTTGGCGGCGAGCATACGCTCGATAACCTCGCGGTTATGCTCGGATAAGTACAGGATGCCCAGCTCGCTTTTCATATGTGCGACGTCCTCGATAATCTCGTGGGTCTGCTCCTCGCGCAGGGTAAAGTCGTAGCGTGCGGCATCGAACTCACGGATCACATCGACAAACGCATTAACGGCAAAGGAATAATGCTGGCAGCTCACACTAAAGTGCGGCACCTGCTCGGACGCGCCCTTGTACTTGCCTTCGAGCAGATCGGCCTGGTCGAGCACCTGGCGCGCGTAGCCCAAGAAGGTCTCGCCTTCCTCGGACACAATGACGCCCTTGTTGGTGCGCTCAAAGATGTGCACGCCCATCTCGTTTTCGAGATCGCGGATCGACGCGGTAATCGAAGGCTGCGATACAAAGAGCCGGCGCGAGGCCTCGGTGATGCTGCCGCATTCGGCAACTTTGACGACATATCTGAGCTGCTGGAGCTTCATAGCCTTCTCCCTAGACGTTCATGATGCCAAGACCCGCCGCGTCCATCTGGCGCATAAACGGCGGCATCTCCCCCGTCGCGGCGCAGGCGGCAATCTGGTGCAGAGCCCCGGCGACCGCATCGTCTGCCGCAGCGCCGATATGCCAGCGCGCGGCAGCCGTGACGGCCTCGTTGGCATTGGCGACTGCAACGGAGTTGGGAACGGCATCGATCATGGGCAAATCGTTATCGGAATCGCCAAATACGGCCACCTCATCGGGCGTCAGACCCAAAGCGCGCGCTAGCTCCAGCGCAGCGCAGCCCTTGTCCCAACCAGCCGGAAGGATGTCGAACAGGCGCACTCGGTTGTTGGGAAACACGAGCGAGAGTTCCGGCACCTCAGCGGCAACGCGCTCGCGTAGCTCCGCGAGCTCCTCACGCGAACGGGCACTCCAGATATTCGCCTTGAACACCGGCGCGTCATCGACAACAGGACGGCATGGGGCCTCTTCGCCTTTGAGCCACGCGTTGCCGCCCGACTCCATGGCGCGACGAACGCGCTCGGGGTCGCTCGTCACACAATAGGCATCGTTGCCCCAAAAGTCATCGCCCAGGCTATAGACCTTCAGATAGGTATCGTCGGTCTCTTGCTCAAGATAGTCGGCAAGACGCATGAGGGCACCGTTGTCGCTCGCACGGGAGGCAACAACCTCGCCGTCGACAAACATCACCTGGCCGTTACAGAACGCGCCAGTCGAAAAACACTCGGAACGATTTTTGAACATCCAGCCCATCGCGGACGGCTGACGACCCGAAACCGGACCAAAGTGCAGACCCGCCGCCTGCATGGCATGAATACCCTCGATGGCGTAGTCGCTGACTCCGTCATGCCCGGCTGGAATCAGCGTATCGTCCATATCGGTCAGCACAAGTTTAATCATAAGACCCCCATTCGTATCGGTCCTACCTATTGTAACGACCTGCCAAAATAAACCTGTCCCTTTTTGGCAGGTGCGTTAGTATAGGGAACAACAGATTCGATGCGGGAGTGCCGGCGGTGCAAACCACAAGGCTGAGAGGGCATAGGGCCCAATCCTTTGAACCTGTCAGTTAATGCTGGCGTAGGGAGCATGCCGCCTTTACAGGGGCGCTGTCTATGCACAGCGCCCCTTTTCTATGCCAAGGAGGCATGTGCAGTGATTGATTCGGAACAGCTTAAGCAACATATGGTCAAGGCCGTGGAGGAGATTCGCGCCACCAATCCGATGGCCGGCTCCATCACCAACACGGTGACGATCGACTTTGTCGCCAACGCGCAGCTCGCCGTGGGTGGTTCGGCCGCCATGGTCTATCTGCCCGACGAGGGCGAGGCACTCGTTGCCGGCGGCGGCGCCATCTATCTCAACATGGGCACGCTCTTCCCCATCTACGAGCAGACGATTCCCCGCGCGGCCAAGGCGGCACACGACGCCGGCAAGCCCTGGGTGCTCGATCCAGTGGGCCTAGGTATCGGTAGTCTGCGCACCCAGCTGGTAAACGAGCTCAAGCAGTACAAGCCCGCCATCGTACGCGGCAACGCCTCCGAGATCATCGCACTCGCCGGCCTGTGGGGTCTTGAGGGCGAGGCGGCCGATCTGAGCCGCGTGCGCGGTGTCGATACCACCGACACGGTCGACGCCGCCCGCGATGCCGCCGTGGCGCTCGCCCGCTACACCGGCGGCGCCGTAGTGGTCTCGGGCGAAGTCGACCTGATTACCGACGGCACGACCGTGGCCAAGTCCCACGGCGGCAGCCCGCTCATGTCCAAGATCACCGGCTGCGGCTGCTCGCAGGGCGGCGTGCTGGCCGTGTACGCCTGTGCCGCCGACCCGTTTACGGCAGCCGTCTGCGGCACCGCCGTCTACAACGTTGCCGGCACGCGCGCCGCCGCTGTCGCCGATGCCCCGGCAAGCTTTAAGGTCGCCTTTATCGACGAGCTCTACCGCGCAACCGCCCAGGACATTGCCGATAACCAACTCGAGCTCGAGGAGGCATAGGCCATGTCCGAGCCCACAACCAATGCCGGCATGAACACGCTCGTCGCCGTGGCCATCGCCCCGTGCGGCACCGGCGATGAGCTCTCCGCCGAGGTCGCCGAGGTCGTGCGCGTCATACGCGAGAGCGGCCTTCCCAACCGCACCACCTCGATGTTTACCGAGATCGAAGGCGACTGGGACGAGGTCATGCAGGTCGTGCGCGACGCGACCTTTGTGTTGGCGAGCAAGGGCATCCGCACCGAAGTCGTGCTCAAAGCCGATATTCGTCCCGGATTTACCGACACCATGACCGGCAAGCTCGAGCGCATGGAAGCACAGATCAAGAAGCAGGAGGAAGCACGATGAGCATCCGCGACAACCTTGATATCTCGGCCTATCTAGTACTCGGCCCCGAAAACACGCTGGGACGCCCCGTGGGCGATGTGGTGGCCCAGGCGCTCGACGCAGGCTTTACCTGCATCCAGGTGCGCTCCAAGGTGGCAAGCGCCCGCGAGATCATTGCGCTGACCGGCGACGCCGCGCAGGCAATCGCACAGGCCGGCAAGACCGGTCAGGTCGCCTTGCTGATCGACGACCGCCTTGACTGCGTACTCGCCGCACGCGAGCAGGGTATTGCCGTCGACGGCGTGCACGTGGGCCAGAGCGATATTCCCGTCGAGGTCTGCCGCAAGCTGTTGGGCCCCGATGCCATCGTGGGCCTTTCGGCCCGTTGCGAAGAGATGCTCGAGTACGTCAAGACCGCCGACATGAGCCTGGTCGACTACCTGGGCATCGGCCCGCTCCACGAGACCGAGACCAAGCGCGACTGCGGACGCACAGCCGACGGCTCTATCATCACCAAGAGCTTTGAGGATCTGGCCGCACTCCACACGGCAAGCCCCGTGCCCATCGTAGTGGGCGGCGGCGTCAAGACGGCCGACCTGCCGCAGCTCAAGGCCACCGGCGTCGATGGCTTCTTTGTGGTGAGCGCCGTCTGCAGTGCCGACGACCCCCACGCTGCCGCCAAGGAGCTTGTCGACACCTGGCAGCAGGCATAAGCCTAGGCCGAGCAGTTGCTCCGCAGCCTCATATCTTCAATAGCGGAAAACGCATCCCAGTTTGGACGTCCATTCTGGGATGCGCTTTCCGCATGCGACCCTTACCCCGCCAGATACGCTTCCAACGCCGGCAAGGTCGCCTCCGCATCGTGGCGACCGATCTGGTAGATGCGCTCGAGCTCATCGGGCTCGCGGCACAGCGACGGCACTTTCACCGATTCGCTCGGCCGCACCACAAAGATTTCGCCGGCGGCCTCGCGACGTGCCAGGTCATCAAGCGTGGCATTGTAGACCTCATGCCGATGCTCAAGCGCTGCGACAAACTCCGGGTAGTGACGGAACACGCGCCGCAGCATGGGCATCACGCTGTTGGGCTGCTTCACAAAGCCCGCCGGCTGCGTGAGTACCACGATATTGCGGTCATACCCCTGCGCAAACAGCCATGCACTGGGAATAGAATCAGCCACGCCACCATCCAGATACTTATGCCCGTCAATAGCAACGGGACGCGTCGCCACAGGAATCGCCGACGATGCCCGGATCCACTCGATATCCCGCTCGTCGCCATAGGGCAGATCGTGGTAGACGGCCTTGCCCGTCTCGATATCGGTGCACACGCACGTAAACCGCATGGGACAGGCACGATACGCCTCCAAGTCAATGGGATCGCGCTCGATAGGCACCTCGTGATAGGCAAAATCGGCATTGAACATATCGCCGGTCCGCAGCCAGCTTGCTACACCCGCATAGCGCTTGTCGGCGCAATAGGCCTTGTTATAGCGAATGGCGCGGCCAATCTGTCGCGATTTAAAGTTGTAGCCAAACGCCGCGCCCGCAGAGACACCCACCATATGGTCGCAGGTCAAGCCGTGCTCCATCCAAACGTCGAGCACGCCCGCCGTATACATACCGCGGTAGCCGCCTCCCTCGAGTGCCAGCCCCACCGTGCGTGTCGTATCCGGCTGTGCCATGCGACCATCTCCGTTCCTGCGTTTAAAACCGGAACAAGTATACCCGTCAACATATATCGTCTCAGTCGCATTTTCATCGAACATCGCATCGTCGCGCTACCGCCTGTCGAATAATAGCCGCCCACAGCATGTGCACCCATATATAATTCTGCACTGTTGTTTATACTACTCAGCAGTTATCAACAGCGAACATTAGCCGGTAAATTAACCCAACAACGCAGCAAGGCGGGGGCCTGGATACACGCAAAGCGCCAAACAACAACGCGTGTGCACAACGAGCTCGCCCGACGCAATCCGCCCGACCTCAGAAAGCCGCTTACGACATGGATACTGTCAGCAATTACACCGAAACGCTCGAAAAGACCGTCCGTGACCTTCTCGAGCGTCAGGATGATCTGATTAGGACCGCCTTTACCGACCAGCTTACCGGGCTTGGCAACCGTGGCGGCTTTGCCCGTTCCCTCGAGGAGCTCTGGGAGCAGGACACCCCCGTTACCATGGCGTTCATCGATATCGACAATCTCAAGCACTGCAACGACGTCTTTGGGCATGACGAGGGCAACCGCTATATCTTGCAGGTAAGCCTCTATCTCAAACTGTATATGAAAGTGGACGAGGCGGCGTTTCGCATAGGCGGCGACGAGTTTGCCATCCTATCTACGATTGCGACCGAAGACGACCTCGCCGAACGTCTGGAACACTGCCGAACGATCCTGCTCAAAAACAACGATTCCGAGATGCCCCACTCGTTTAGCTACGGAGTGGCACACGCCGACCCCGCCCTGGGCGAAGCCCCCAATCGCATGACACTCGATGCCGACCATCGCATGTACGACTACAAGCTACGTCATGCCGTGTACCTCGATCGACGCAATATCACGCAAGTCCACGCCGACGACTTCGAAATAAGCGACCGCGTTTTCGACGCCTTTTCGATGCTCAACGAAGGTCGTTATTTCTTTATCGAGAACTAGGACAAACATCGCACCCTTTGGTCACAAGGTGCCTTGCGCGATCTTGGCCTTCCCTCGGAGCACATAGACAACTGCCGCGATTACTGGAAAACGCGCGTCCATCCCGATGACCTTGAGGCTTTTACCGATGACATCGACCAAGTCTATAACGGCTCCAAACACCATCGAGTCATGCAGTATCGTGTGCGCAACGCCGTCGGCGACTACGTCCTTTGCCGTGCTCGCGGGTTTCGTATCGACGGCGACGGAAATGTCCCCTCGCTCTATGTCGGCGAGCTCGTCAACCACTCACTTGCCGAAACCGTCGACGCCGCCACAGGCCTCGGAACGCAGCGCATGCTGGTCAACGCTATCGATGCCTGTCGCCGTGACCACTGCAAAACAGGACTCATCGCCGTGCGCGTTCGCGGCACGACGAAACTCAACGAGCTCTATGGAGCCGAGGCGGTCGACAGCATGCTTGCCGAATACGCAGGCCGCATGCTGTCGATCACCCGCGGCAGGAGCCGGGTCTACCGTTCACGAAGCGTCCAGTTTGTCGTGCTCAGCAACGATTTGGACCACGAGGCATTCGAGCAACTGACCCGCCACCTTAAAGAGGCCGTTTTCGCTCCTGTGCAAATCGCGGGCGACACCATTACTCCCGTCTGTCTTGTCGTCCCGGCATTTTACGAGCACTTAACCCATCAGGCGACCGCCGTTTTAGGCGAACTCGATCGTCGCCTTCGCACAGCCGGCGGGCTTGTCCCCAACGACAGCCTCCCTATACCCGAGGTCGAACGCAAAAGCGCAATCGCCGAACGCATCGATATGCTCACCGGTCTCTACCGACCCAGCGAGTTTATGCGGCGCGCCAACGCTTTTCTCGAGGCAAGGCGCGACGGCGCCTGGTGCATCGCCACGGTCGACATGGGCCACATGCGCCTGTTTAACGAATGGTATGGACAGGCCGAAGGCGACCGCCTGCTTGCCGATGTGGGCACGGTCCTCAAGGACATCGAGAATGCCGACATGGGCGTCGCAGGGTACTGGGGCCAAGATGACTTTTGCGTACTCATCCCCTTTAAGCACATCACCGTCCACCAAATCTACAACCGCGTTCGCGAGGCAGTAGCCAGGCATGATGGCGGCGTAGGTTTTTGGCCGTCCATGGGCGTTTACCCCATCGATTCCAATGAGGAGATCACCATCGATGCGCAGGCAAAGGCCATGGCTACCAATCGGCGCGCAAAAAACGACTTTAAGGAGCGCATTGCCATTTTTTGCCCCGAGGAGTACAAGCGCGAAATCGTGTCCAACCGCACGCTGACCGAATTCCAGTACGCGCTGTCAAATGGTCGCATCACGTACTATCTTCAGCCCCAGGTCGATATGGAAACCGGCGAGATTATTGGCGCCGAAGCACTCACCCGCTGGATTGACAAGGACGGCTCTCTCATTTCGCCCGCAACGTTTATCCCCGCACTCGAGGAAAGCGGCTTTGTAGTGACGCTCGACAAATATGTTTGGCAGGGCGTCGCCATGTGGCTCCGCGAGCGCCTCAACCGAGGACTTCGCGTGGTTCCGATTTCCCTCAATGTGTCGCGCGTAGACATTCTTGCCTGCGATGTCGCCGAGCATATGGGGTCGCTCGCCGCCCAGTACAACCTGCCACCCGAACTCATGCACATCGAGATCACCGAGACCGCCTATACCGGAGAGTCCGAGGCCGTGGATAAGCTGACCGCGGATCTGCACACCCGTGGCTTCTCGACCTACATGGACGATTTTGGCACCGGCCAGTCCACGCTCGCGATGCTCAAGAACGTCAACGTCGACGTCATCAAGCTCGACCGCACCTTTGTGCCCACCGACCGCGATCAAGGCCGCAGCGCGCAGATCGTGTCATCGATGCTCGAGATGGCGCAGTCGCTCCATCTACCCGTCGTGGTTGAAGGCGTCGAGACAAATGAGCAGGCAAACATGCTACGACAAATGGGCGCCCGCTACGCTCAGGGCTTCCTCTACTACCGCCCCATGCCGGCGAAGGATTTTGAGGCATTGCTCGATGGTGGCAATAACAACTGATACGCTCGCGCGCAAAACGCCACCGCCGAGCGGGGGGATTTGCCTCCATTAGCCAACTTATATCCCCAATTCAAACCGAATTGGGGATATGATACAAACCGTTGTTCCGCCCAAGGAGGTTATCCATCATGAACGAGTCCTATCGCCTGGGCGAGCAATCGATTATTGCCTATCTTCAGCGACTTGCGAATGGCGTCTCGACCGCCGAACTCGATGTTGCCGCGCTGCCCACTGGGCTACGCGCCGTTGGTGAGCAGCTGCAAAAGACGCATGCCATCCTGCAACAAGAGCGCCGGCTGCTTGAGAGCAACGCCTATATCGACCCGCTCACCAACTTGGGCAACCGCAGCGGACTCGACCGTCACGTCGAGCAACTCTGGCACAAAGGCGACCCCTTCACCTGCGCCTATATTGACATCGACCATCTCAAGCATTGCAATGATAGGTTTGGCCACGCCGAAGGCAATCGCTATATCCTGAGCATCTGCCGCACGCTCTCCGAAACCATGGAGCACGATGAGATGCTGTTCCGCATCGGTGGAGACGAGTTTGTGCTTATCTCGCCCTCCGCAAACGAGACTGAACTCGAGCAGCGCTTGGAGCAGGTACGTGCCGGGCTGATCGAGGCGAGCTCAGGCGGCAAGGCGCCCATGATCGGCAGCTTTAGCTTTGGCTGCTCGCGCGTCGATCCACTTGCCGGCGACACGCGCCGCCAGATGACGATGGATGCCGATCGCAAGATGTATCGCTATAAGCTTATGCATCGTGTGCAGCAGCCGAAAGACAATGACGCGCCGCAACGCCCAATCGTCGATCAGCTTCCCTGCAACGACCGGGTGTTCCAAGCGATCTCCATGAGCTCCGAGACGCGCTATCCGTTCATCCTTAACCTCGATACGGGCGAATCGCAATGGTCGGTTAACGCCGTGCGCGATTTTGACTTGCCCTCCCAGCACCCTTTTAATTCGGTCGATATGTGGCTTGCCCGCGTTCATCCCGAGGACCGCGACAACGTACGCGCCGAGCTCGACATGGTGATAAACGGCACGTGGCACTTCCACTACATGCAGTATCGCGTAATGGACGCCACCGGAAAATACGTGCTTTGCGACTGCACGGGCTACCGCTTGGACGGCACCGATACCGAACCCAACATGTATGTGGGCATTATCATCAACCGAAGCCTAGCGGATACGACCGACTCCGTGACCGGCCTGGGCGATATTCACGCCCTGGTCAACGCCATTGGAGAGATGCGCCGCGTGGCGCGCGAGGCAGGCTTTATTGCCATTAAGGTTGACGATATCGCCGAGGTCAATGCCCGCTTTGGATTCGATGCAGGCGACCGCGTTTTGGCAGAAAGCGCCGCCTGCCTCATGGATTGCTCGCGCGGCAAGGGTCGCCTGTTCCGCTCGACGGGGCCGACATTCGTGGCGCTTTTCGACGACTTTGATCCCGAAGAGACCGACTCGATCGCAGACGAAATCGAGCGGTTCCTGGGTTCCCCCGTGCTCATCGGCTCGCTTGAATATCAGCCACCCATTCGTGTAGCGACGCTTCATCTGGACGCTGTCGATCGACAACCCGTTTCCATTTTGAACGAGCTCAAAGCGTTGCTCGGGAAAGCCGTGCAGGTGCCAGGTACCAAACTGGATTAGCACCGCGCCCGCGCCGCCTCCCCCATCGTGCGATAATCCTCTGCAGAAGCCACCAAAAGCAGAGGGAGTTTGTGATGAAGGTTCTTTTGGTCAATGGCAGCCCCAAGGCAAACGGCAACACCGCCCGTGCACTCGCCGAGGTCGCCGAGCAGCTCAATGCAGAAGGCATTGATACCGAGGTGTTTCAGCTGGGCGCCAAGCCCATTCGCGATTGCATCGGTTGCGGCCAGTGCGGCAAGCTTGGCGGTCGCTGCACCTTTGACGACGACGTGGTGAACGAGCTGATCGCTGCCGCCGAGCAGGCAGATGGCTTTGTCTTTGGCTCGCCCGTCTACTATGCGCACCCCAGCGGCCGCATCCTTTCGGCCCTCGATCGCGCCTTCTATGCCGGAAGCAAAGCCTTTGCACACAAGCCGGGCGCTGCCGTCGCCGTCGCCCGTCGCGGCGGTACGTCGACCACCTTCGATGTGCTCAACAAGTACTTCACCATCAACCAGATGCCCGTGGTTGCCTCCACGTACTGGAACAACGTGTTTGGTCGCGTGCCCGGCGACGCCAATGGGGACGCCGAGGGCCTTGCCACCATGCGAAACATCGGCAAAAACATGGCCTGGCTCCTTCGCTGTATCGAGGCAGGACAGGCCGCCGGCATCAACGCACCCGAGGCAGATCGAGCAACGACCAACTTCATCAGGTAGAACGGCGGAACAAATACATGAACGTGCAGATTTTTGGCACCAAAAAGTCCTTCGATACCAAGAAGGCGCAGCGCTTTTTTAAGGAGCGCCGCATTAAGGTGCAGTTTATTGACCTTAAGGAAAAGGAGATGAGCAAGGGCGAGCTCACGAGCGTGATGCAGGCGGTCGGCGGCATCGACAAGCTGCTCAATCCCAAAACCAAGGACGAGGAGACGCTCGCGCTCATCCAGCACCTTACCCCCAGTCAGCGCTTCGACAAGCTGCTCGAGAACCAGCAGGTTCTAGCCGAGCCCATCGTGCGCAACGGCAAAAAGGCCACCGTCGGTTATTGCCCCGATGTATGGGGAGCCTGGGAGTAGCTTGTGTTATTTGCCGGCGCGTGGGTATAAGAGCAGGCGTTTGGCATAAGATTCAACTGTAAGCCATGTCTAACAAAGGAGGGCACATGCCCAACAAACCCGTGAAGATCATCATGCTTACCGGATACCTCGGTGCCGGCAAGACCACGCTGCTCAACCACATCCTCGCTAACGACGGCGGCATCCGCGCCGCCGTGATCGTCAACGACATCGGCGAGATCAACGTCGACGCCAGCCTTATCGCCGACGGTGGCCTTTCCGAGACCGACGACCTCATCCCGCTCACCAACGGCTGCATCTGCTGCACGCTTTCGGACGACCTTGCCAACCAGCTGCAGGGCATCGCCGATTCGGGCAACTTCGACTACATCATCATCGAGGCATCGGGTATTTGCGAGCCTATCCCCATCGCCTACACCATCTCGAGCTTCTGCGACGAGGCCAAGGTGGGCGGCGAGCCCAAGCTCGCGCTCGACAACATCGTGGCCGTGGTCGACTGCGCCCGCATGTACGACGAGTTCAACGGCGGTCGCGACCTGCTGGCAGAGGATATCGACGAGGACGACATCGAGAGCCTGCTCATCCAGCAGATCGAGTTCTGCTCCACGCTGATTCTCAACAAGACCGATACCGTGAGCCCTGAGCAGATCGCCGAGCTCAAGGCCATCGTGCGCAGCCTGCAGAAAGATGCCGTGATCGTCGAGGCCCAAAACGGCGAGGTCCCCATGGAGGAGCTGCTCGACACCGACCGCTTCGACTATATGCGCGCCTACAACTCCGCCGCCTGGATCGAGGCCATGGAGCATCCCGAGGAGCACGACGACCCCGAGGTGCTCGAGTACGACATCGAGACCTTTGTGTACTCGCGCCGCAAGCCGTTTGACCTGCAGAAGTTCACCGATTTTGTTGAGCAGGAGTGGCCCGACGAGGTCATTCGCGTCAAGGGCCCGCTGTGGCAGACCGGCGATCCGGACATGTGTTACATGTTTGAGCAGGCCGGCCACCAGATGCGCCTGATGGAGAACGGCCTGTTTGTCGATTCCGCGCCCGAGGGCGAGAAGCAGATAATCATCGACGAGAACCCCGAGATCATGCAAATTTGGGACGACGAGACGGGCGACCGCATGACGAGCCTGTGTATCATCGGCCGTCACATGGACAAGGATGCGCTCATCGCCTCCCTCGATGCCTGCCTGACCGACTGGCACCGCGCCTAGGTTTACCCAAGCGGACATTTTTCCGCTACGTAACCGCCAAACCACCACGAAGGTGCCTGTCCCCTTCGTGGTGGTTTTTCGTTCTGAGCCAAGGAGATTCATGTTCAATATCGTGCTGTATGCACCCGAAATTCCGGCCAATACAGGCAATATCGGCCGCACCTGCGTGGTTACCGGCGCCCGTCTGCATCTGGTGGAGCCGCTGGGGTTTTCACTCGACGACAAGACGGTGCGTCGTGCCGGACTGGGCTACTGGCAAAACTTGGACGTGACGACCTATGCCGGCTGGGAGGATTTCCTTGCGCGCAACGGCCTCTCCCCTGCCGACGAGTGCCTGCATCTGCTGACCAAAAAGGCGCGCAGAACCTATGCGCAGAGTACCTACCGCGATGGCGACTACTTGGTCTTTGGCAGCGAGAGCTCGGGCATTCCCGAGCCACTGCTTGCCGCGGCGCCCGAGCGCTGCGAGCGCATCCCGATGCTGCGCGATTGCGACTCACTCGATAACGCCGAAGCTTGGGAAGCTCACGAGGAATCGCTGGGGCATACCGAGAACAGCCACGAGGCCATTCTTCAACAGGACATCTGCGGCAACTTCATCAATCCGGACGACTACCGCATCAGCGCACTCAACCTCTCCAACAGCGCCGCCATCGTCCTCTACGAAGCCCTGCGCCAGGCAGGCTTTCCGGGAATGTGACAAACCTGCCATTAGGGGACGGGGTAGAAATGGCAGATTTTCAAACCCTCTAGCTCTTGACAAGCTGGTTTTGGCATCAATGTGACAAAGGGACTGTTCATTTGTCACATTGATGCTCTAAATAACGAACCATTGCTTTTAACCAGAATTAACTAGAATAAAATGAAGTTAAACGGCGGTGTGAAAGGAGAGCCTTGTGAAATATCTCGAGAACCCGTTTACCCCCAGTTTTGGTGAGGTTCCTGCCCACCTCGCTGGCAGACAACAGATTATTCGGGATTTGGACCGTGCCTTCTTGAGCCAGCGCAGGCGCCCAGAATTGACCTCGATCTTCTCAGGCGCTCGTGGAACCGGTAAAACCGCTCTCATGTCGTCGCTCGCGACAAGGGCGGAATCCCACGGCTGGATTGCCGTAAAGACGACCGCGCTCCCGGGAATGCTTGAGGAAATCGAGTTCGGGGCGAAGCGTGCTGCCGGCCATCTTATCGACCCGTCCAACCACTTCGAAGTCACCGGTCTCGGAATTGCACCGCTCGGCAGCATCGAGGTCAGTCGCGTTCACGATGCCTCAACCTGGCGGTATCGCATGAGCGACATCATCGACCAGCTCAACGAAGCGGGCACCGGTCTGCTCGTCACGGTTGACGAGGTGGACCCGACACTCGACGAGATGATCCAGCTCGCAGCGACGTATCAGCACTTTGTGACCGATGGGAGACGCGTCGCGCTGCTCATGGCGGGACTTCCCAACAACGTATCGACGCTACTGAACCACAAGACGGTCTCGTTCCTTCGCCGCGCCCAACAATATCATCTGGGTCGCATTGCCGACTATGACGTGCGAGAGGCCTTGATTCGCACAATCCAGGAAAACGATCGCCTGGCAGATGCTGAGGGAATCGATAGAGCCGTTCGCTCGATCTCTGGTTTTCCCTTCCTATTGCAACTCGTAGGCTACCGTGCCTGGGATCTCACAAGCGATTCGAAGGAAATCTCGTCACGCGACTTTGACCTGGGAATCAAAATCGCGCGCGACGAGATGGACGACCGAATCCTCGCGGCAACCTATCGGGAACTCACTGCAGAGGACAAGCGATTCCTCATCGCCATGCTCGATGACGAGGAAGAGTCCACCACCGCCGACCTTGTCGAGCGCCTTAAGCGTTCGCCGCAGCAGGTCTCCCGCTACCGACGCCGCATGATAGATGCCGGCATCATCGGGGAACGAGGACGAGGGCTCGTCGCATTTGAATTGCCATTCTTCCGCGACTATCTCGCGGCTCAATGCGTGAAATAGGCATCAATGAGGCAAAGAGGCTGTCCCTTTGCCTCATTGTCTATAGGTAGCGGCCGGTAATGCTCTTGGAGCAGGCCACGATGTCGTCCGGCGTGCCGGCGCTGACGATTTGCCCGCCCGCGTCGCCACCGCCCGGGCCCATGTCGATCACGTAATCGGCGTTACGGATAAGGTCGAGATCGTGTTCGATCACGATGACTGTGGCGCCCTTGGCAACGAGGCCGTCGAACACGCTCAGCAACACCTGAACATCGAGCGGATGCAGGCCGATCGTGGGTTCGTCGAACACGAATACAGCATCATCCTGCACGCGGCCCATCTCGCTCGCAAGCTTTAGACGCTGCGCCTCGCCGCCCGAAAGCGCCGGCGTGGGCTCACCGAGCGTGAGATAACCCAAGCCCAGGTCGTGTAAGGTCTGCAAGCGCGCCTGAACCTTCTTGAGTCCCACCGTGGCGTCGATGGCCTCATCCACACTCATGTCCATGAGCTGCGGCAACGTAAGCAGGCTCCCGTCCTTGCCCTCGCGATGGATATGCGAGGCGGCTTCCGCGTAGCGAGAGCCGCGGCATGCCGGGCAGACGATCTCGACGCCGGGCAAAAACTGCACGTCGAGCGATATCGAACCCGTGCCATCGCACGTAGGGCAACGCAAGGCGCCGGTGTTGTAGCTAAAGGCGCCCGCCTTGTAGCCGGCTGCCTTGGCTTCGGGCGTACGGGCAAAGGCGCGGCGCAGCTCGTCATGGATGTCGGCATAGGTTGCCACCGTCGAGCGAACATTGGCGCCAATGGGCGTAGCGTCAATCAGGTTGGCGCGGGCAATGCCTTCGGCATCGACCCAACGCACGTGTCCCGGCAAGCACTCGCCAGCTGCCTGCGCCTTAAGCGCCGGGATGAGCGTCTCGAGCACCAACGTCGTCTTACCCGAACCCGAAACGCCCGTCACCGCGACAAGGCGGCCGCGCGGGATATCGACTTCGAGCGGCTTGACGGTATGGATGGCATCGGTCGCCATGCGGATATGGCCCTGGTCGAACATTTCGTCGTCAGTCACCTGCGGACGCAAGCGCTTGGGCTCGGCGCGCAAAAACGGCGCGATGCGACTGCTCTGCGATTGCTCGACCTCGTCTACCGTACCAGCGGCGATCACATTGCCGCCGCCTGCTCCGGCAACGGGGCCCATCTCGACCAGATAGTCGGCTTCCGCCAGCACACGTGTATCGTGGTCGACAACAACCACGGTGTTGCCGTCATCCACCAGATCGCGCATCACGCCCACCAAGCCGTCGACATTGGCGGGATGCAAGCCGATCGAAGGCTCGTCCAGCACATAAAGCACGCCCGTCGATCGGTTGCGCACCACGCGAGCAAGCTGTACGCGCTGGCGCTCACCCGTGGAGAGCGTGGCACCGGCGCGGTCGAGTGAAAGGTAATCGAGTCCCAGGTCGACTAGACGACGGGCCGCGCTCAAAAACGAATCGCAGATATCCGTCGCCATGGGCCGCATCTCGGACGGCAAGGATGCGGGCACCCCGCGCACCCACTCAATCGCCTCGCCCAGCGTCATGGCCGCGGCCTGCGCCAGATTGATACCGCGCACTTGGGGCTGGCGCGCAGCCTCGGAAAGACGCGTGCCACCACAGTCGCGGCATGGCCCCTCGCGCAAAAAGCGCGCAACGCGTTTGAGCCCCTTATCGTCCTTAACCTTGGCGAGCGCATTTTCGACGGTATAGACGGCGTTGTAATAGGTGAAGTCGAGCGGCGTGGCGCCCTCGCCGTTTTTGGGAACGTAGAGAATGTGCTTCTTAACCGCCGGGCCGTGGAACACGATATCGCGCTCTTGAGGCGTGAGCTGGCTAAACGGCACGTCGGTGCGTACGCCCATCTCGCCGGCGACCTGCTTCATCAAATCCCACATGAGCGTACCCCAGGGAAGCACCGCACCCTCGTTGATAGTCTTTGACTCGTCGGGCACCAGGCTCGCCTCGTCCACCTCGCGCATGACACCGGTGCCGCCACAGGTAGGGCACGCACCGCCGCTATTGAAAGCCAAATCCTCGGCACTCGGCGCGTAGAACTCGCGACCGCACGCAGGGCACGTGAGCGCCAGGCCAGCGGCCACGTTAAGGCTCGGCTCTACACGCGCCCCGCAATGCGGGCACACATGATGGGCGCAACGGCTAAAGAGCAGACGCAGGCTGTTGTTGAGCTCGGTCATGGTACCAAAGGTCGAGCGCACGCCCGGCACGCTGGGGCGCTGATGCAATGCGAGCGCCGCCGGCACGTGCAGCACCTCGTCCACCTGGGCGTGTTCGGCCTGTGTCAGGCGACGGCGAGTATAGGTGCTGAGTGCTTCCAAGTAGCGACGCGAGCCCTCGGCATAAAGAACCCCCAGCGCCAGCGAACTCTTGCCCGAACCCGATACGCCGGCAATGCCCACGAGCTTTCCCAGCGGAATATCGATATCGATGTCCTTGAGGTTATGGACACGTGCGCCACGCACCTCGATAGCCTGCGGGCTCATCTTCTGTTCCGTCACCTTTATCACCCTACTCATGCCATAAAACTCGATCGCGGATGTACTCGCCCAGCATGGGCACGGTAAACCGGACGAGGCCGTATCCGGCAGCCTCGATGACGCGCTCGCGAATCAGGCTTGCGCGATATTTACTCGCCCAGCTCTGGGTGCGATCGCAGCGCTCAATGATATCCGCCATGCGCGTCGGTTTGCCCTCGTCAACCGCCATGGCCTCGATAAAGAGGCGCTGTGGACTGCGCAGCCCGTAATACAGAGGCGCGTCAACCGCTTCGTAGAACTCGGAGACGGCATCCGCATGCCCAGCCTCAACATCGCGCTCTTCAATGACCCGCGAGTCACGCCGGACGGCAGACCTCCACATGTAATATCCCACCAGCTGAACCATATAGGGATGCCCCATGCTCTTGCGTGCCGCAAGGTCCGCCGTCTCCGCATCGACGCAGAGACCGGTACTCTCGACTGTCTGGATATATGAATCCCGCACCCTGGGCAAAGATATCGACCCCAGCGTACGCTGCTGGGCACGGCGCAAAAACGTCACGCTCGGCTCTTCGAGCAAGTCATCAACCATACTGGGTAAACCGGCGAACACCAGCGCAAGACCGCGCTGGTCGCTATCGGGCAATCCCGTAGCATCCTGATCTCCGAGCACTTGCTGATAGAGAACGGCAAGAGCCGCCAGCTCCTCGATAGACGCAGACTGCGCCTCGTCAATCGCAAACAGTATGCCCTTGCCTGGACCGAGCTTCTTGAGGCGCTCGTTGACCAGCCCTCGTAACGTCTCGCCCTTTGCTCGCGCCGCCTCGACCGACATCCGGCCAAACGACGGCCCGAACTCCATTGACGTCACAACGGGCTTATTCGAGCGAAGCGCGTCGGCCAATCGGTCGCATAAGCCAAGCGAAGCGGAATCGGAGACAACCGCCCATCCGCGCTCATTGGCTAGACGTTGCAGCTCCCGTAGGAGAACCGTCTTGCCACAGCCGCGGTTTCCCGTAATGAGCATGAGCCTACCCGGTGCTCCGGCGCCGTTATCGAGCCCTTCCTCGAAATCTTCGATGACCGACTCGCGGCCGATGAGTATCGGAGGCCGCTTGCCAGCCGTGGGCTTAAAGGGATTTGGATTCATGTCGGCCTCCTCGGATTGGCAAACTCTGGCAATAGTTATACCAACTTATACCGAGTTATACCAATAGCATATGACAAAGGAGCTGTCCCTTTGTCACATGTGGCCGAAAAACTCGGCGTCTGCTGCTCGCCAGGGGCGGAAGGTGGCGGGATCGATCTTAACGTGCGCCGCGGCGGGCACGTCGTACCATTTGACCGTGTAACCGGCGCCGTGAGAGCAAAAGACCGAGTCGGGCGTGTTGGGCAGATCGGCCTCGGGCCCATAGGCGGCCGTCTCGATGACGCGCTCGGCATCATGACAAGGCGCATAGCCGGCGAACTCCAGGTACAGATGCCCGCGACCGCTCGTGTAGGCGGCCACCTCCAGCGCATAATCCTGCACCTCGGATGCCGGCACGCGACCCACAATCTTCGCCCGGTCTCCCGCCATCGTCGGCGGCTCGTACTCGGCACCCATGCGCGTGGCATCCGAGAGCGCCCGGCCCACGCACTCCCCCGGCACCTCGAGCTCAAAGCGATACCACGGCTCCAACAGCACCGCCGCGCCGGCCTCACGCGCCCGCATGAGCCCCTGGCGAATCGCGCGGTACGTGGCCTGGCGAAAGTCGCCGCCCTCGGTGTGTTTGGTATGCGCACGGCCACCCGTGAGCGTAATGCGCACATCGGTGATGGGCGAGCCGGTCAGCACGCCCAGGTGATCGCGCTCCATAGCGTTGGTGAGCGCCAGACGCTGCCAGTTAAGATCGAGCTCGTCAGTCGAGGTCACGGTCCCAAACTGCACGCCCGAACCCGCTGGCAACGGCTCCAGGCGCAGATGCACCTCGGCATAGTGGCGCAATGGCTCAAAGTGCCCCACGCCCTCGACCGGCTGCGAAATGGTCTCCTTATAGAGAATGCCGCCGGGCTCAAACGCAATCGAAAGGCCAAAGCGATCGGCCAACACCCGCTGCACGACCTCGAGTTGCACGGCGCCCATCAACTGCAAATGAATCTGCTCAAGATGCGTATTCCAGCTTACGCCGAGCATGGGGTCTTCGTCCGCCAGCTCAGTCAGTGCTTTGAACACCGCGTGGACATCGTGTTCGCCCGGAAGCACCGTATAGGTGAGAACTGGCGCAATGACGGGCGCATCGCCCGCGGGCTCCGCGCCTAGGGCGTCCCCTGGGCGAACGTGTGCAAGACCCGTCACGGCACAAATACCGCCAGCAGCAACTTCTTGGGCAAGCTCATACTTTTCGCCGTTATAGATGCGCGCCTGGTCGATCTTTTGCTCCCAAGTGGAGGCGCCAGAGCATCCCTCGACAACTTGCTTTGCACGCAGCACACCGCCCGTCACCTTGACCCAGGCAAGACGCTCGCCACGGTCTCCACGACTCACGCGGTAGACACGCGCGGCGAACTCCTGGGGCCATGTTCGCTCGTACATCAGAGTGCATATGCCATCTAGCAGCTCGTCCACGCCTTGGTCCTTGAGCGCCGAGCCGGCAAAGCAGGGAAAGAGCTTGCGCTCGGCAACCATGCGCGACAGCGTTGCGACGGAAAGCTCACCCGCCTCAAGAAACTCCTCGAGCGCCGCTTCGTCCAACGCAGCAGCGTCCTCCTGAACGGCACCGCCCGCCAGCAGTTCGTTGGCGTCCAGGCAGCCTTCGTAAAGACGCTGCCCAAGCTGTGCCAGCAAAACATCGCGGCCGGGATTCTCCAAATCGATTTTGTTGATATAGATAAACGTCGGGATGTCATAACGTGCAAGCAGACGCCACAGGGTTTCGGTATGACCCTGCACGCCATCGTTGGCACCCACAACCAAAATCGCGTAGTCGAGCGCGCGCAATGTGCGCTCCGCCTCGGCAGAAAAATCGACATGCCCCGGCGCATCCACGAGCATGACGTGGGTATCGCCATGGTCGAGCACGGCCTGCGACGAGAAAATCGTGATGCCACGCTCGCGCTCGATCGCGTTCGTGTCCAGATGCGAGTCGCCATCGTCAACGCGGCCGCGCTTGCGAATGCGGCCCGCGTTAAACAGCATGGCCTCGGCCAGCGTGGTCTTGCCGGCATCGACATGCGCCAAGATTCCAACGACCGCTTGCTTCGACATGGCTCTCCTCTTATTACAAGCCCATCGCACGCGGCAACGGGCATCCTCGTTCCACACTGGATGATACAATTAACGGGCCGGCGGGCGAAGCGGGCCCTATCCCCCGACCGAGCTCATCGCCCTGCGTTGCCGCGCGGCGATTTTCGTAGGTTCGCGCCTTGCGAAAGCCGGCTTTCAAAACAGCGCGGCGAACGAAAATGGCCCCGCCCGGGGCCATTTTCGTTCGTGCAAATTGTTGACACGCGCCCCTGCTCTTACGCCTCGCGCAGCCAATCGAACGCGGCACGCGCCGTGCCGTCGGACACATAGACGATACCAGCGCGCTCAAAGCCGGCCTTTATGATGGCACCCTGCATGGGCAGGTTGTCCTGATGCGTGTCGATACGCAGGTGATCGGCACGCTCTTTGGCAAAGGCAAACATCGCAGCCGCGATACCGTGTACGGCGCCATCGGACGCCACACGGTGCAGCACGGCGTACGGAGTGTCGCTGCGCCATTGACCATCCTCAATTACGTCATAGCACCCGTCCGGGCCCGGTAAAAAGGCAAACGTCGCTACCACGCGACCGTCGACTTCGCACACATAGCTGCCACCGGCGGCGATATCGGCAGCCAGCTGCTCGGCAGAAGGCGTGCCCTCGGGCCATTGCGTGGCGTTGCCATGCGCGCGCATAAAGGCGCGGGCAGCGTCGTAGATAGCCATGACGGCGGGAATGTCGGTATCGAGGGTTTTTCTGATCATCACGCGGCGGCCTCACGTTTATTGGTATCACTTTGATTGAGCAATGATACCAGCGTTTGAAGAGGGGCGCGAAGCAGATGGGAAGCAAAAAGCGAGCCGCCTGGTCAAAGGCCAAAAGCGAGTTTTTGGGCGCTGCCACCGGCGGCGATATGAGCGACCTGTTTGCGCGCGAGGACGAGCGTCGCGACGCCTTGGACGCCGAGCGCGATGAGGCTTGGCGCTACAAGTCGTGCGAGCGCAAAAACCGTTACGACACGCGCGCCGAGGCCGAGGCAGTTATGGCCGACTGCGAAAACCGCGGGCGGCGTGGTTTGGCCTGCTACAAATGCGAATACTGCGGTGGATGGCACCTGACGTCGCACCCATGGAAATAGACGCCGCATCGGCACGGCGCTAGCGAAGCGCCGGTAATCGCACGCAAGTTACGGGCGCGACGGCACTAAAACATCGTAACGAACTGCCTTGCCCGCAAGTTGATAGCTCGGCTTAACGCCGGCAAGCAGCGGCCCCTTCACCGGTCGCTTGATAACCACCTTGCGCGGATGCACCGCAAGCGCAGCTTCGACCAGCGTCTCCTCATCGGCGCACGGCTGTTCCAGATGATGTAGGAGCTGGAACTTCTTTTTGACCGCCGCACTTTTAGTACGCTCGGGAAACATGGGGTCCAGATACACCACGTCGGGAGCCGCGAGCTCGCCCTGCCCGATCAGCTCAGCTGTATGGCGAAGGCCGGTAATACTGTCCTCGCCCGCATGTAAGCGCATGCGCGCCACGGCTGTCGCAAGCGCCGGATCATCTGCCGCGCGATCCAAAGCATCCTTGAGGAGTGCCGCGATCACGCAATCCTGCTCATACAGATCGACGGCAAAGCCCGCGGCCGCCAACAGCAGCGAATCCTCGCCAAAGCCTGCCGTGGCATCAATCGCCCATGGGCACTCGACGCCTTTTGCGCGCGCAGCCTTTACCAGCAGCTCTTGCTGCAAACGGCCCTGCTTGAGCCGCGGATGCATGCGGGTGAAATCGGCGCGCAGCTCCATCGTGCCGTCGGTGAGCGTGAGTCCCTCGGACTTCCCGGTCAGCTCAAGCCCCGCGGCCCGAGCAACAGAAAAGGGATCGACTACGCCCATGGGTACTCCTTAGCAAGCAAAACGAATACGTGAGCGCCGTTTGTGTCGGCACCCCACCGTCCGCTATTGTCCCACATGCGACATGGCCCACAGCATCCCAATGCAAAGCACCGCCATCAATCCCGTGCACACGGCAGCGATCACGGAATCACTCATGCGCCTTCCCAACGACCGCGGCTCACACACTTGCCCTGCTCCGTACATCATGGCTTCTCCTTCGGTCCAGCTCTTACCATGGCCCCATCATCGCAGCGCCGCGCATACGCTGCCATCGATTTGACTTACGCCCAGCTTTCTTTTTTGAAAGGTTGGGGTTGGGCTGCGCGGGCTCAAAGCGCTTTCAGGCACATGCATCGCCGCGTTGAACTACAATGTGCTTCACCATATGTGCAGCACATGGGGTGCGCCAGGTTGGCGTACTCGTATCGAAAGGACCAGCCATGAGCAACGCCTGCAAATTACTCAAAATCCTATCGTTCTTCTTCTTTGTCGTCGGCATTCTAAGCGCAGGCATGGGTGCTACAGCGCTCTTTGCGGGCAGCGCGGCAGGCGATATCACGGGTGCCATGATCGTTTCTTGCATCGTCGTCATCGTATTGGGCGTCGTCGAAATTGTGACCGCCGTCTTTGGCATCCGCGCGGCAAATAATCCCGCCAAGGCTGGCGTTGTCTGGATTTGGTCCATCGTCTGCCTAGCATGTTCGGTCATCAGTCTGCTTCTCTCCCTGCCCCTCTTGGGTGGGACCGGCTCAAGCATCCCCGATTTTACCGGCCTGATCGTCAGCATTATCTACTTTGTACTCGCCAACCGCGTCAAGAAAGAGGGCATGGACCGTTTGAGCTAAACCGCATCCGTGTCAATCGCTCAGCGACTCTGGTATATACGCCAATAAAAAGGGCCGATCGCGTAGCAACGCGGTCGGCCCTTTACGTTTGCCTAGATAAAACCCACCAAAATAAACCTGTCCCTTTTTTGGCTGGTTGTTAGCTGTGGCGGTACTCGGCGATGATGAAGTCGATATCGGTTTGGAGCGTGTCCAGGTTTGCCAGGCGCTCTTTGTCGGCAGGGCGCGTGCGATAGTAGTACGGCGTCATCTGGAACACCGCCTCGATATCGGCCTGGGTCTGAAGCGTAATATTCGCGGACACCCGCTGCGTTCCAACCAGCTTGAGCTCCGTTGTTTGTGGCAGCTTCTCATCGTTAAGGTACGGCGTGTCGTAGAGTACCTCCTTGAGCCCAAAGAGGTGACGAGCGCCCGGCACCACGGTGTAGAGCGAACCCTCCGGCGCCAGCACGCGGGCAAACTCGCGCTCGTTAAAGGGAGCAAAGAGCTCGGTCACCATATCGAAGGCGCCATCGGCCACGGGGATGTCCTTCATGTTGGCCACGAAGTAGGTCGCATCGCCGCGCTTGGCGGCCAGGCGCACCATCTCCTTGCCCAAGTCGAACCCGTAAGCGTCCACGCCCGGCACCGCGCCCATGGCGCTGGTGTAGTAGCCCTCGCCGCAGCAAATATCGAGCAAGGCCAGCGGCTTGTCCGACGTAGCCGCGCACCGCTGAGCTCGTTCGCGCACGAGCTCGACCATCGTATCGCGCAGCGGCGCGTAGTAGCCGCGGTTCAGAAAGTCGCGACGGCTGCGTGCCTGCGACTTGGGATCGCCCATGGAGTCGCCGCTCTTGGACGAGCGCAGCAGATATAGATAGCCCTCGCGCGCACGGTCAAACCGGTGTCCGCCCGCGCACGCAGCACCGCGCTCATCGTCCACCAACGGCTCATGGCAAACGGGACACAACAACATGGCAACTCCTTAGCGCGAACAACACAACGCCCACCATTGTCGCACGCCTTCCCCACCTAGTCATTGGGGACGTTCTTGAAGGACTAATCGTTTAAGAACGTCCCCAATGACTAGTCGATTAGGAGTATCATCATCTGCGCAAATAAGCACGAAAGAGCATATTAGAGATTGAGAGCATATGGCTGACACCGTATCTAAGCACATTGACATGACCACCGGCTCGCTGTGGCGCAATATCCCCCTGTTCGCCTTCCCCGTGGCCGCCACGAGCATCTTGGAGCAGCTGTCGAACCTCATCGCCACGGTCATCATCGGTAACTTCTCGGGCGACCAGGGAACCCTCGCCATGGCGGCGGTCGGCTCCAATGTTCCGCTTACCAGTCTTATGCTCAACCTGTTTATTGGCATGTCGCTTGGCTCCAATGTGGTCATCGCCAACGCTATCGGCCGCAACGATCAGAACATGGTCAAACGCGCCGTCCATACCTCGATTTTAATGGCACTCGTGGGCTTTGTCGTCATCGCGCTGGGCGAGATCTTTGCCGAGCCCATGCTCGCCGCGCTCAACGTTCCCGCCGAGACCATGCCGCTCGCCTCACTCTATCTACGCGTCTTTTTGCTGAGCATGCCCTCGATTTTGCTCTACAACTTTGAGGCCGCGATCTTCCGCTCCGTCGGCATCACCCGCATGCCGCTGCAGGCGCTTGCCGTGTCCACCGTCCTCAACATTGGCCTGGACCTCATCTTTGTCCCTGTACTCCACTGGGGCGTCGCGGGCGTCGCCATCGCCACCGCCATCGCTTACACCGTCAGCGCCGCTACGCTCTTTATCCGCCTACTCAAGACCGACTCCGTCGTCCGCGTCACCCCACGCGACCTGGCTATCGACCCCGTCGCCCTCAAGCGCATCGTCAAGATTGGCCTGCCCGCCGGCATCCAAAGCGCTGTCTTTGCCGTCGCCAACATCATCATCCAGTCTGCCATCAACAGCCTTGGCACCGAAGTCATGGCCGCATCGAGCGCCGCCATGAGTCTGGAGTACGTGTGCTACAACCTGCTCAACAGCTTTAGCCAGGCGTGCACCACCTTTGTGGGACAAAACCACGGTGCCCGCCAGATCGATCGCTGCACCAAAACGCTTAAGGTCTGCCTGGTCGAAGGCGGTATCGTTGCACTCACCACGATCATCGTTATTGTCGGCCTGGGGCGTGAGATCTTGTCGCTGTTCAACAGCGATCCCAACATCGTCTCGATCGGCTATATCCGCGTGTGCTCGATCTTCCCGGCGTACGCCTTTAGCATGTTCTACGAAAACATGTCAGGCTACCTGCGCGGCTTTGGTATCTCGCTCACACCCGCCCTCATCACCATGATCTGCGTCTGCGGCATCCGCTTCTATTGGGTGTTCTGCGTGTTCCCGCACGTCCGCACCTTTGCGAACATCATGATGGTCTACCCCATCAGCCTGGGCACCACGGCGTTCTTTATGGTCGTAGCGGTACTACTTTGCCACCCGGCACGCACCTATCGCGCCACCCAAGCCAAAGCGACAGCCCGCTAAACACCGCACTCAACGCCACGCCAGTCATTAATTGACAATATGTGAGCTCATATAGTCGATAAAGCGCCTCGTGGCGATAGGCATGGTATCCCAGCTGCGCCAGGCCGCCACTACGTCGCGCGAGGGGGCGTGCACGATGGGACGTACGCGAATATCGGCACGCATGCCCTCCACAGTACGACGGTAGAGCATACTCACGCCTAGGCCCTCCTCCACCATCGCCATGATGGTGTAGTCGTCGGTGACCTCGCTCGTCACGTGCGGCGACAGGCCATGCGCCGCGAATGCATCGAGCACCAGACTCTGTTCGCCCTCATCCAGCAGCACAAACGGCTCGGACGCCAGGTCGGCGAGTGTCACCTTTTCCTTTGCCGTCAGCGGATGCGCGGCCGGCAACAATGCCACCAACTCGTCGTGATAGACCACGCGCTTCTCGAGCCCAGCGGTAAATCCGCGCGCCGTAAAACAAAAGTCAACCACGCCATCGTGCACCCACTGGGCGTTGCGCGTGTAATCGCCCTGCTTGAGGGTAAAGTGCACGCCAGGGTGCAGGGCTCCAAAGTCGCGAATCACGCGCGGCAACACGGTTCGACTCACGTTGGTAAACGTCGCAATGCGAATATCAGTCGACGAAAGCCCCAGCAGCTCCTGCCGCTTGCCCTCGAGCTCGAGCTCGGCGGTCACAATCTGGCGCAGGTACGGCAGATATTGTTTACCGTCGCGCGTAAGCGAAACGCCCTGCTTTCCGCGCTCGATAAGCGTGGTACCCAGCTCGCGCTCGAGCGCCTTGACGGCCTGACTCACCGCACTTTGCGTATAGCCCAGCTCGTCCGCCGCGCCCTTAAGACTGCCGCGATCGACCACCATACAAACAATCTGATATCGCGATGCCATCGTGCCTCCACATCACTGCAGCCGTAAAACGTTTTGCCAGGGCTTTTTCTGCATACATTAGTATTTCTTAATCATACTGAAGATACATTCGCTTTACTACATCCACATCTGGGAGCAGAATCCTTTTTGCGAAACCGTTCTGTAACAAAAGGAGTCCCATGGATCGCAAAAAAGCAATCGCGCTCTCATTTTCCGTTCCCGTCGCATGGGGCTTTTCGTATCCCCTCATGAAGATCGGCATGGACAGCATGAACGCCACGAGCATCGTCGCGCTACGTTGCATCATCGCCTTTGTGGTCTGCCTGCTGCTCTTCCACAAGCGCGCGTTCCGCATCAACCGCGACCTTATGGTCCGTGCCGCCATCATCGGCGCCATTATGGCAACCGAGCTCACCTGCATGTGCCTGGGCTCCAGCCTCACCTCTGCCTCCACTGCCGGCTTTTTGCAGAGCCTGACGGTCGTGATCGTGCCGTTTGCCAACGCAGCCCTGCTGCGTCGCGCCCCCGAGCGCAAGGTGCTCATCGGCACGGCTATCGTCACCTGCGGCATGCTGCTGCTCTCGGGCGCCGACTTTACCAGCCTGAACCCGGGCGCGATCATCATGCTGCTCTCCGCCTTTGTCTACGCCGGACACATCATTGTGGCGAAGCGCTTTGTCGAAGATGTCGACCCGCTGGCTCTGGGCGTTTGGCAGCTGGGCTTTGGCGGCTTGTTCTCGGGCATCGCCGCATTCACCTTTGGCGGCTTCACGCTTCCCGGCACGCCGGGCGAGGTCGTAGTCGTCGTCGCGCTCGCACTCATCTGCTCTGCCTACGGCTTTATCACCCAGACGCTCGTGCAGCCCCACGTGCCTGCCGAGACCACCGGCTTCGCCTTCTCGCTCGAGCCGGTCTGCTCCGCCGTCTTTTCGTTCTTCCTAGTCGGTGAGGTCCTGAGCCCCATCGCCTTCCTGGGTGCAGCTCTCATCCTCACCGGCGTCATGGCGGCAACCGTCGAGCTTCCGCGCCTCCGCGCACATGGACAGGCTCGCATGGCAGGAGCGCCCGAGCACGTCTCGTAGACCCCACTCTTCATACAGCCGCGGCATAAAGGCAACCGGTGCGCCTTTACAATAGATGCCAGCAGAGCATCTGACGTAAAGGAGCCCCATGGACGCCGCGACCCGCGACCGCAACATAGCAACTTGGTTGGGCGATGCGCCGCAGCCGGTACGTGACACTACGAACCAGCTGCTCGAGCGTATCGCCCTTTTGCGTGCCGAGCAGACCATCTACCCGGCACAAGACGACATCCTCAATGCCCTCGCCTACACGCCGGCCGACCAGGTCAAAGTTGTCATCTTGGGTCAGGACCCCTATCACGGACCCAACCAGGCAATGGGACTGTCGTTCTCGGTCCCCGCGACGCAAGCCAAGTTGCCGCCGAGCCTGCGCAACATCTATAAGGAACTCAAAGCCGATCTGGGTTGTCCCATTCCCGCCACGGGAGATCTAACACCATGGGCACAACAGGGCGTCCTGCTCCTCAACACTACGCTCACCGTGCGCGAGCATGCCGCTAACTCGCACGCCAAACTTGGCTGGAACACGCTCACCGACTACGTTATCGAACGCTGCTGCCAGCTGCCCCAGCCGGTAGTCTTTTTGACATGGGGTCGCTTTGCCCAGCAGATGGTCGAAGGCAAGATCGTCGCAACTGGTGCGGGCAAGACAACCGGCAAGTTCTGCCTGGCCTCTACGCACCCCTCGCCGCTTTCGGCCAACCGTGCCACGGCAGAACTCCCCGCCTTTATGGGATCGCGTCCCTTCTCGGCAGCCAATCGGCTACTCGAACAGCACGGCTCGACCCCCGTCAACTGGACTTGCCTCGGCTAAAAATCGATACATCAAAAACGCGCCCGACGGCTTTCCATCGGGCGCGTTTCCTATTCGGGCCAAATAAATTGCGTGCGGCCGGCCTCGCCGCCATCGATCAACAGGCTCTGTCCGGTCATAAACCGGTTGGTCACGCCCACAAAGTAGATCCACTCGGCGATCTCTTGGGCGGTGGCCCAGCGCTTAAGCGGCGTGAGCTCCATAATCTGGCTCCACAGGTGTTCGTCTTCCATCACGCAACGGTTGAGCGGCGTGATAACGCCACCCGGGTCCACACTGTTGGCGATGGCCTGCGGCGCTAGACGGTTTGCAAGGTTCTTGGTGTAGGCGATAACGCCGCCCTTGCTGGCGGCATAGGCGGGAAACTCCGATCCCGTATGCCCACTCGCCGACCCCACATTGACCACGGATTTGATAGCCGGCGCCGGCTTGGCGGCAAGCCCCTCCCCCACAAAGGCATAGCACTCGGTCACGTTGATGGTGCCACACAGGTTGGCGGCGATGTCGTCGGCGGAATCCTGCGTACCGGCAACGTTCACGATTACCTGGGGTTCAAGATCGTCTGGAAACGAGCCCGGCTCGCGGACATCAACGATCAGATGGCGGTAGCGCTCGTCTTCGATCGCCGCCGGCATAAGATCAAAGCCCACGACCTCGTGGCCCTCGTCCAAAAAGCGCTGCACGCACGCGGCTCCGATACCGCCCGAAGCGCCCGTGATCAAAACCCGCATACTCGCTCCTTAGGCGGTTGCGTGGCGCTCGAGGTACTCGGAGCCCACATTCTCGCGCTCCCAGCCGCGCACGACCTTGTAGCCCACGGGGCTTAGGAAGACCTCGCACAGCAGCTCGGCAACAGCGCCCGTCAGCGAGCACATGAGGACTTGCACCCAGGTCCAGCCGAAGAACGTGTGGCTCACCACAATGGCAAAGACCAGATTGTCGATAAACTGGCCAACACCCGTGGACACATAGGAGCGGAAGGCAAAGCTCGCAAAGTTATTCTTTTTGAGCATGCGGCCGAGCGACTGGTTGAGCGTGGAGTTAACCACGGCAGAAACGAGCATTGCCAGCGAAGAGCCCAGCACCACGTACCAGGTGCCGCCGATGGTGGCGTTAAGAGCGGTGTTGACCTCGATCATGCCCGTGTCGTAGTAAGCGCCCCACATGCCGGGCGTGAGCGAGCATGCCCAAAAGCACAGGCTCACGGCAAGGTTGACCAGCAGCGCGAGGATAGAGATTTTAATGGATGCCTTGGCACCAAAGCGCTTGCAGATCATGTCCTGGCACAAAAACGAAACCCAGCTCACCACAAAGCCGCAATCGAGTGCCAGATACGGCAGGCTGATGAGCTCTTTGTTGGCCAGCAGGTTCATCATGATGACGCTCACGAAAAACAGCGAAACCGTTGCCGCGGGAATGCTCCGCAACAGGACCTTATAGTCCTCCATGACCTTCTTGATCATTATGTACTCCTTTGGTTTTAGGTTTAACGAGCAGGATATCGGACCCGAACTGCTCGGACGTCTCGGTCTTGAGACGACGGTGGGTATGATAGCCGCTCGCGCGGCATCAGGCAAGCGAACGGCGCGGCAGCTCCGCAGGGCCACCGCGCCGATGCGTTAAAAGGCCACGTTGCCAAACTCCGACAGGATCAGGTCGGGGTTGTGGTCGGTTGCCCAATCCACGTTCCACGGGCTCGTGAACAGCAGCAGCTTACCGCCGCGCATGTCCTCGACGCGCAGCGTGTCGCGCGTGAGCGAAAGACCCGGGATATCAATAGTGTCGGGGTCGTTCTGGATCCAGCGGATGTCCGTATAGGGCAGCGGCTGGCGACGAACCTCAACACGGTACTCAGCCTTGAGGCGGCGCTCGAGCACCTCAAACTGCAGCACGCCGACCACGCCCACGATGACGCTCTCCATGCCGGCGCCCAGCTCGCGGAAGATCTGGATGGCGCCCTCCTGGGCAAGCTCCTCCATACCCTTGACGAACTGCTTGCGCTTGAGCGTATCGACCTGCGTAATGCGAGCGAACATCTCGGGGGCAAACGTCGGGATCTGCAGATACTGCACGTGGCGCTTGCCAGAGCACACGGTGTCGCCGATGCTAAAGATACCCGGATCGAACAGGCCCACGATATCGCCCGCGTACGCCTCGTCAACAATCGCGCGGTCATCGGCCATCATCGACGTGCCCGTGGCAAGCTTAAGCTTGCGGTTGCCCTGCACGTGGAAGGCATCCATGCCGCGCTCGAACTTACCCGAGCAAATGCGCACAAAGGCGATGCGGTCACGGTGGTTCTTATCCATGTTGGCCTGGATCTTAAACACAAAGCCGCTAAAGTCGTCGCGGCAGGGATCGACCGGTTCGCTGGTGAGCGTATCGGTATAGGCGCGCGGCGTCGGGGCCAGACGCAGAAACTCCTTCAGGAAGGGCTCAACGCCAAAGTTGGTAAGCGCCGAGCCAAAGAACGCCGGACTCAGCTTGCCGCAGGCCACGGCATCCAAGTCGAGCTCATCGCCGGCGCCATCGAGCAGCTCGATGTCGTCCATCAGATTCTTATGGTTCTCTTCGCCAATAAGCTCGTCCATGGAGGGGTCGCCCAGCTCAGCCTCGACCTCGGCGACCTTCTTGGTGGCGTTGGCGTGACCGTCGCCCTCAAAGGCGATAACGCGACGCGTCTGACGATCGAACACGCCGCGGAAATTGCGGCCGCTGCCGATCGGCCAGTTCATGGGATACGTATTGATGCCCAGAACGTTCTCGATCTCTTCCATGAGCTCAAACGGATCGCGAGCCTCGTGGTCAAGCTTGTTCACAAAGGTGAAGATGGGAATGTGACGCAGCGTACAAACCTTAAAGAGCTTTTTGGTCTGGGCCTCGACGCCCTTAGCGCCGTCGATGACCATGACCGCGGCGTCGGCGGCCATAAGCGTACGGTAGGTATCCTCCGAGAAGTCCTGGTGGCCGGGGGTATCGAGGATGTTGACGCAGGCGCCGTTGTAGGTGAACTGCAGCACCGAGGAGGTAACGGAGATGCCGCGCTCCTTCTCGATGTCCATCCAGTCCGAGACGGCATGCTTGGCCGAGCTCTTGCCCTTGACCGAGCCGGCAGTCTGGATGCTGCCGGTATAGAGCAGCAGCTTCTCGGTAAGTGTGGTCTTACCGGCGTCCGGGTGGCTGATGATCGCGAATGTGCGGCGCGACGAGATTTCATCCGACAGGCTTGCCATGCGGATCCTTTCTTGCATTGAGTGCATTACGTCGTTGTAACCGCACTATTGTAGCCGCGAAATCCCGCTCTAGGGCGCCTATCAGGACAAATTCATCAGTTGGGGCCTAGGTAGCCGGCCCAATCCGTATTTGTCTCTTGCGCAACTGTGCATAGTGTATATATACTGTGCTTACCGGTTATATACACGTGTAGCCCAACAGCTAAGGAGCCGCTGTGGACATCATCCTATCCAATTCGAGCGACAAGCCCATCTACGAGCAGATAACCTCGCAAGTCAAAGCTCAGATCTTATCGGGCACGCTCGCTGCGGGCGCCAAACTCCCCAGCATCCGTGCACTCGCGAGCGATCTTGGCGTGAGCGTCATCACCACCAAGCGCGCCTACGCCGACCTGGAGCAGCTCGGGTTTATCTGCACCGTGCAGGGCAAGGGCTGTTTTGTCGCCGAGGGCAACCAGGAGCTTTTGCGCGAAAACCAGCTCTGTCATATCGAAGAGCTGCTTGCGAAAGCGGCAAGCCAAGCCGAAGCCTTGGGCGTCACGCGCGACAAACTGCACGAGATGCTCGACCTGGTAGCCCCCGAAACCATGCAGTAGCCATCTGCAAGAAAGGCTATACCATGCAAAACTTGCTTGAACTCAAAGGCATCTCACGCACTGTAAGCGACCGCTTTTCGTTGCGCGACGTCACGCTTGCCGTGGAGCCTGGCCAGATCGTCGGCTTTGTTGGTGCCAACGGTGCTGGCAAAACAACGACGATTCGAGCTGCTCTCGGGCTTATAAAGCTCGATGCCGGCGAGGTGCACCTGTTTGGGCAGCGCTGTGGCACCGACGCGCCCGATGAGTCGCAACACCACCTGCGCTCTCGCATCGGCCTCGTCCTGGACACATGCCCCTTCCCTTCAACGCTCAAGGTGGGCCAGATCGAGGCACTCGTAGGCCCGGCGTACCCCACCTGGAGCCACGACACCTTCGCCAGCCTCATCAACCGATTTGGCCTCGATCCCAAGACAAAGGTCAAGGACCTCTCCCGCGGCATGGGCATGAAACTGCAGCTTGCCTGTGCACTCAGCCATAATGCCAAGCTACTCCTTTTGGACGAAGCCACCGCGGGCCTCGATCCCATGGCGCGCGAGGAACTGCTCGATGAGCTGCTTGCTTTTGTCGCCGACGGTCAGCACAGCGTGCTGCTCTCGAGCCACATTACGTCCGACCTCGATCGCGCCGCCGACCGCGTCATCTGCATCGATAACGGCTCGATTGTGTTTGACCTGCCGCGCGAGGACATTACCGACCGAGCCGGCATCGCCCACTGCACCCAAGCGCAGGCCGCCGAGCTTATGGCTTGCGTCGAAGGTGCCCATGCCGCCCGCCACGCCTACAGCGTGGACGTGCTCGTGCCCAACCGTCGCGAAACGCTCGAGGCCTTTCCCGAGATTCCCTGCGATCGGGCAACCATTGACGACTATCTTCGCCTCACGCTGAAAGGGGCTTCGAAATGAAACGCGCCTTTATGTCCGAGCTCGCCATCGCTCGCACGCTCATCCCGAGCATTGCGGGCGTCGGCCTGTTCATCTTCGTCGTGCTAACCCTTGCCAACGCATCGGACGGCGATTCCGGTATGAGCGCCGGCGCCTGCGCGGTCAGCGCCATGTCGCCCATCATAATCATGAACTCACTGGCTGGCTACGATAACCAAAACGGCTGGGAGCGCTATCGGGCAACGCTGCCGTTCTCGCGCAAAGACATTATTTGCGCACGCTACCTGTGCATCGTTGTCTTCTCGGTCGTCATGGCATGCGCGGCTACGCTTCTGAACATCCTCGCCCTTCCGCTCTTCGACCCCATGGGCATCCCTTCGACATGCCAGACGATCTTTGAAATCGCAACCGCCTCGGCGGCATCGATGCTCATCTCCCTCATGATGGTATTTTTGACACAGCCGCTGTTCTTTCGCTTTGGGCACATGGAGGCGCTGCGCCTTTCCCTTGGCCTGTTTGCCCTGTTTGGCTGCGGCACCATGGCAATGCTGAGTTCCTCCAACCCCATCAGCAACTGGCTCATGTCGATTGCCGGAGCGAATCCCGATCCCGCCGTTCTTGGCTGTCTGTGTGCAGGAATTGCCGTACTGGCCCTCGCGCTATCTGCAATCAGCTGCACCATCAGCACCAAGGTTTATCGAGTACGCGACCTGTAGCCACGCGAGCCTCAATCCACGAAGGGCGCGATCTCCGCCCCTCCCCGCAAATCCGTGACAAATGGCATGTCCCCGGCGCGCGCTACCGTGCTACTTGCGCAGCGGCTTGGGTAGCGGGATACCGGCGGCGATGACAGCCGCAATGATCATGCAGACGATACCCTTGAGTGGGAAGCACATGAGCAGCAGGCCCACGACCATGACCGGCTGGCGCATGACGGCGCCCATCGTCGATGCCGTGCAGACGGCAACGCAAAAGACCGGATCTGCGCCGGTGAGGATAGCAAGGCCATAGCCCAGGCTTACGCCCGAGAAGATAACCGGGAAGAAATGACCGCCGCGCCAGCCCAAGTTGATGAGGGCGGGGGTCAGCATGGCCTTGACCAGACCGGTCAAAATAAGCACGCCGGCGGGAATGGTCAGATAGGTTTCCATGAGCACGTCGGCCTGGGTCTCGCCGGCAAACATGGTGTAGGGCAGGACCGTGCCGCAGATGGCGAGCGCCAGACCGGCCAGCATGGCTTTGACGACAGGGCGCGCCCCTATTGCATGGGCAAGCGCTTCGCTCGCGTGCTCAGAGACAAAGTACAGCCAGCCGCAGATTGTTCCGATCAGCGACAGAGGAATGAGCCAGGTAAGCTCCAGGTTGCCCACCACGGCAGCCTCGAACCTGGGCATGCCCATGCCGCCGCCCACAAGCTGGCCGAGCAGCAGGTAGGTGCCCAGACCGCCGGCAATCGCAATGCCGTAGACCACCGTCTTTTGCGCCTTGGGCAGCTTGATGGTGATCTCGCCGGACGCGGACTCATCGTCAGCGTCTTCGCCCTGGCCGTCAGTACTTCCGGCAAGCGGCGCCACAAAGCCAAACACGGGCGCGGTAAAGAGCGCCGTCAGAGCAACCTGGGTGCCCAGCAGCGTAAGCTCCCTAAACTCGGTACCAAAGCGGCGCATGCGGTCGCCGACCCAGCTGCACAGGCCCGCGATGACGCCGGTCAGACCGGCTTCCGGTCCAATACTTCCGCCAAACAGCAACGGCAGAAGCGCCGCAATCGACAGCTTGCCCAGATTGTCGTACGGGTAGCGACCGTCTTGCTTGACCTTGGCCATGACCTGGTTGAGGTCGTCGGTCTTGGCGCCCGTCATCTTTTCGTACAGGCCAATCACCAAGCCGCCCAGCAGGCAGACAAAAAACGGGTACGGCAAAAAGCCAAACGGACCGCTGGCGAGTTCAGGCGAAGAGGCACCCAGCATATGCGGGACCTCGGTCCACAAATAATCAATGCCGCGCTCCATCGCAAAGAAGAACAGCCAGACTGCGGCACCTGCGAACGCACCGGTCACGGCAACGCTAACTAAAAACAGCGCGCGGTTTGTGGGTTTGGCAAGGTTATCCATCGGGTCCTCCCGCGGTCAAAGTCGACATAGATACGTTTTATTGTAGAGCGAGCGTTGCCCGAACGAGCCAACCGTCTGCGCCGCAAACGGCACCATTGGGAGCCATAATGGGGCAGGCTCAAGACTTATCCGTTGATAATCGAGGCAATCTCGCGCAAATCGTTGGCAAAGTAGATGCCGTGCTGGCGCCTCGGGCTCGAAAGCCCCTTATCAATCATGTGCCCGAGCAGCGCCTTGAGGTCGTTGTAGTAACCGTCCAGGTTATACAGGATGCACGGAGCACTCAGGTGCCCCAACGACACCGCGGACATAACCTCGGCAATCTCCTCGAGCGTGCCCGTACCGCCCGGAAATGCGATGAACGCATCGCCGAGCTCAATCATCTTGGCTTTGCGCTCGGCCATATCACTCGTCACGATAAGGTCGTCGATTCCGTCGTGCTGAAACTCGGCCTCGATAAAAAAGCTCGGCTCCACGCCCGTCACATGTCCGCCAGCATCGAGCACGCTATCGGCGAGCGCGCCCATCAGGCCCGACTTGGACCCGCCGTATACCAGCGCGTGGCCGTTGGTGCCAATCCACGTGCCGAGCTCTCGCACTGCAGGCAGAAACGCCGGGTCGTTGCCGACGCTCGCGCCCAGGTACACCGTGATGTTCATATGCAATCCCCCTCGTCGTGACGCGCGGCACCCGTTCTATCGTTGCCGGCGACGGTACTCGCGCACGCGGCGCGACAAATCGGCGAGCTCATCGCGGTCGAGTTCTTCCAAATGCTCAAGATCGTCCATAAAGCGCGCCATGGTGTCCTTTTGGCGCAGTTTGATGAGCGTATTGCAGTAGCTCACCGCCACGCCCGTGAGCATGGCGATGTAGAAGATACTGATGACGCTTAGGATAACGGTAATGCCGCGGGCAACCGGCGTTTCGGCGGGGATATCGCCAAAGCCGATCGTCGAGACCGTCTCAAAGCTAAACCACAGGCCATCGCCAAAGGTGAGGGTCGTGGGCTCGGACAGCCAGACGGCCGTCGAGCACAGCAGGTAAAAGATAAGAAACAGACCCGTGATGCGCGCAAAGCCGGCCTGTCGCAGTACGTCGGCAAGCGTCCTCAACTTGTTCATCGCGACCCCTTTTCCCAGACGTCCAATCTCGTTCGCTCGGTATTGTCCCACAACCGGCAGTTAGGGACGTTCCTTTTGTGCCGGCAGAAAGGGACTGTCCCCAACTGCCGGGCGGGACCGTTTAGCGGTGCAGCTGCCGGCTGGGCAGGCTGAGCTGGTATCCTTATGCGGTAATGTCTCGATTCGTTAGGATTGCATGTGAGAGCTGCCACTGTCCTTCGTTCAGTTATATGTCGCGCCCTGGCCATTGTGCTTGCCGCGCTTGCCGCACTGAGTTCCATCGCGCCTGTCCAGGCTTTTGCCGATGACTCTAGTCAGCCAGTCAAGACGGTCCGCGTCGGCTGGCTCGTCAACAACGAGGGCTTCCGGAACGGCACCCCCGGCGAGCGTCTCTCGGGATGGGGTTACGAGTACCTCCAGACCCTGTCGTACTACACGCCCGGCTGGCGGTACGAATACGTCTCCGGCACCTTCACCGAGCTTATGGACATGCTCGAGGCGGGCGAGATCGACCTCATGCCCAACATCTCCTACTCCGAGGAACGTGCCCAAAAGCTGCTCTTTTCCTCGAACCCCGAGGGCACCGAGCGCTACTACATCTACGCCAGGCCCGACCGTGACGACCTTGCAAAGGGTGACCCTCAAGCACTCCAGGGTCTCACTATCGGTTGCAACCCCGACGTCATGCAAACCTTCGTTGGCCAGCAATGGCTCGCCAGCGAAGGAATCGCCTGCACATACAAGGAGTATGACGGAGGATCCGATCTCTTTGACGCGCTCGCAAACGACGAAGTCGATGCCGTCATCATGAACGACACAATCTCGTCGCCCAATGCCTCCCCCATGTTCTACATTGGTTCGAACGACTACTACTTTGCCGCTCCCAAAAGCCGCCCCGACCTGATGGACGACATCAATGCTGCCATGACGGCAATCGCCCGCGTCAACCCACGCTATAACGACGAAGTAAAATCTCACTACTCGACCCAAAACAGCGGCTCATCATCGCTCAACGGACCCGAACGTTCCTGGCTCAAAGCAAATGACAACACCATCACGCTCGGCTACATTACGGGCAAACTCCCCTACTGCAACGAGAACGAAGACGGCGAAATGGAAGGCTCGCTCGCATCGCTTGCGACGACGCTACACGATAAATTTGGCATTACGGTCAAAACCGTCGCCTTTGATAGCTACAAGATGATGTCAAAGGCCCTGTCAAAGGGAAGCATAGACGTTGCGCTGCCGGTATACCGAGATTACTGGTTTGCCGAGCAAACAGGCGTTGTGCAGTCGGTATCGTTGGGAACCATATCCCTCACCGCTATCCACACCGGCAGCAACCTGAACAAAAACCTTCAGAACATCGCCTGTACCAAATCATCGTTTGTCAACAAAAATGCACTTGAAAGTCTGTTCCCCACAGCGACCGTAACCGAATACCAATCCGACGATGAAGCGTTCGACGCCCTCAGGAAGGGAACGGCGCACTGCATCGTCGCTCCCAGTTCACGCGTAAAAACCATCGGTGACCGTTACGATCTCGAGGACTGCGAGACGACCGAGCTCCCTGACACCTGTGAGCTCTCGTGCTGGATTTCGCGCGGAAAACCCGAGCTGTTGGGAATCATCAACAAGGGCATCATCAATGCCGGAGAATCGCTCTCCGCAAGCAATTTCTCCTCCACGTCGTACACGGCCCAGGAATCCAACACGCTTCAATTCCTTTATCGCAACCGCACCGCCATTGCAGCTACCCTCATCGGTATGTTGTCGGTCGGCATCGTCCTGCTCATCTGGGCGCTCGTGCGCGCTCGAACCGAGCGCAAAAAAGCCGATGCCGCCAACGCCGCTAAGACGGCATTCCTCACGCGCATGAGCCACGACATCCGTACGCCGCTCAACGGTATCCTGGGCCTTATCGAGATCGAGGAATTGAAGGAAGGCGATATGCAAGTCGCCCGCGAGAGCCGTGCCAAGGCGCGCGTTGCCGCCAATCACCTGCTCTCGCTGATCAACGACATCCTCGAGATGGGCAAAATCGAAGACCGCAAGCTAACACTGGAGCATGCGCCTTTTAACCTCAAAGAGCTCTGTGACGATACACTGGTGCTGTGCAAGCTCCGCGCGTCCAGTAACGGCATCACAATGCAGAACAATAGCCTGCCGTACGCCACGGGGCCATACATGATCGGCAGTCCCACCCATATCCGACAGATCATGATCAACCTGTTAGACAACAGCATTAAGTACAACAAGCACGGCGGCTCCGTCACCTTTAGTTCAAAGACCAAGCCACTCGATAACGGGCGCGCGCTCTTTTCCTTTAGCGTTTCGGATACCGGCATTGGCATGGCTCCCGAGTTTTTAAAGCATATCTATGAGCCGTTTGCCCAAGAAGGTGACGATGCGCGCAGCAAGTTCCAAGGAACCGGCATGGGCATGCCAATCGTCAAGTCGCTTATTGAACTGATGGGCGGCACGATTGAGATTTCGAGTGAGGTTGGCGTGGGGAGTACGTTCAACGTCCAGATTCCGCTCGATATCGACAAAGACCCTCAGGCAAGAGAACGCGCGGACGAGCAAGCAGACAGCTGCTCGCTTGCCGGCATGAACGTTCTTTTGGCAGAAGAAAACGAGCTCAATGCCGAGATTGCCCAGGCGCTGCTCGAAAGCGAAGGCATTGTCGTAACTCGCGCCGCCGATGGCAACGAAGCGGTCGACCTATACGTTGGCCGTCCCGCCGGCAGCTTCGATGCGATCCTGATGGACATTATGATGCCGGACATGGACGGCTACGAGGCAACCCGCGCGATTCGTCTGAGCGAGAAGGTCGATGCAACCGATATCCCCATCATCGCGCTCACCGCCAATGCCTTTGCCAAAGACGCCAAGGCGGCACACGACGCCGGCATGAACGCCCATCTGTCCAAACCGCTCGACTTTAACAAACTCAAAAACATACTCGCCCGCATCAAGAAAAACGGATCCGTTTCGCTATAGTTTGTGCTCAACCACCACGCACGACCAGAAAGGAAGCCAACGATGTTTAGGCCCTTACGTCGAAAGAAGCGCGCCATCACTGACGAGGAAGCGCGCGAGCTGCTCGCTACCTGCAAGCGCGGCGTCTTTGCCGTCAACGGCGACGATGGCTACCCGTATGCCATTCCCGTCAACTACTTCTTTGACGCCGAGCACGACAAGATTTATTTCCATGGCGCCAAGGCTGGCCACAAGGTCGACGCACTCAAGCGCGATGACAAGGTCTGCTTTACCGTTTACGGCAACGAGTGGTACAAGGACGGTGACTGGGCTCCCTACGTTATGAGTACCGTGGTCTTTGGCCGTTGTCGCCTGGCGAATGACACCCCCGCGTTTATCGAGGATAAAGTCCGCCAGCTCGCGCTTAAGTACTACCCTTCTGCCGAGGAAGTCGAAGAGGAAATCGCCAAGGACATTAAGGGCGTCCAGCTCTACGAGATTACGATTGAGCATCTTTGCGGCAAGCAGATTCAGGAAAAGTAAGCCTCAAAAGCAGGCCTCATCAATAACAATATGGCCCGGTTCCAACCCACCTTGGAACCGGGCCATATGCTTATGAAGCGTCGGCGGCGATGTGCGCCAGCGCCTCGACGAGCTCCTGCGAGCTCACGGGTTTACTCAGGTGCGCGTCCATGCCCGCCTCACGCGAAAGCCTGCGGTCGTCGGCAAAGGCGTTGGCGCTCACGGCGATAATCGGCGTGGTCGCGGCATCCTCGCGATCGAGTGCTCGAATCCGACGCGTAGCCTCAAGACCATCGATGCCAGGCATCATGATGTCCATCAACACCACGTCGTACTCGTGCGGTGCGCTTGCAGCAAACGCCTCAACGGCAGACTCACCATCCTTGGCATGCGTCACGACGGCACCGGCACGGCTGAGCGTAAACTGCGCGATCTCGGCATTCAGATCGTTATCCTCTACGAGCAAAACGCGCAGGCCCTGGAGCGCGTCGCCATCGCCCGCATCCGCGCGAACTGCCTGAGGAATCTCGGAGCGCTTGCATTTCTCAAACGGCAGGCGGATGGTAAACGTCGTCCCCTGCCCCAAGACGCTCGTAAAGCTCATGGTTCCGCCCATAAGCTCGACCAACTGTTTTGCGATAGGCGCGCCCAGGCCAGTTCCCGATGAAGCGCCTTCCACCTGTTGCTCCTCACGGCAAAACGGCTCATAGAGGTGCTGTTGGAACTCCTCGCTCATGCCAATACCGTTGTCGGCGATCGTGTATTCATAGACGAGGACGCCATCCGCCGGCTCCACCTCGCGGCACACCAGGCGAACATAGCCGCCCTGGCGGTTGTACTTGACGGCATTGCCGGCAATATTGAGCAACAAGCGCTTGAGGTGCGTCACGCTCACCCGTGCATAGGGATGATCAAGGGTCTGCTGGTCGCAGATAATTGTGACCAGACGCTCCTCAGCCTGGCGCTCAAGAATATCGCGCACCTCGTGGTTGAGGGTCACCAAGTTTGTGGGAACAAGCTCCAGGTCGACCTGCCCGCTCTCCAGGCGACTCATATCGAGTGCCTCGTTGGCAAGGTCGAGCAGCAGTCCCGATGCTGTCCAGATTTTTGAGCGGCACTCGGTCTGCTTTTGCAGATCGCCCGCATTGGCATCGCCGACCTCAACCATACCGCGAATGCCGTTGATGGGCGTGCGCAGATCGTGGCTCATGCGGCGCAAAAACTCCGTCTTTGCCGAGTTGGCAGACGAGGCCTCACGCGCCGCCTTTGCCAGCTTGTCGCCATAGTCGCGCTCCTGCTGCAGCAAGTCCGTCAAACGTCGACGGTCAGCGCGGCGACGCACCATCACAACAACGGCTACAACACCGCTGTAGAGCACCAGCACGCCGGCAGCAACAGCTGCGACGACCTCAAAGTAGCGCCGTGCCGAGGCATAGGTGTACACATAGAATTTGTGCGCTTTTCCAAATGTGCCCAAATATCACTCGCCGTCGGCGTTAACCAATCTGACCTTACCAGCCAGGCATCGATCCTTAATACCGTCGACAATGAAGACATCCGTCGCAGGCAGATCGAACACGCCCAATACGGTGGGTTCAACGGCATTGGTCGCAACGACCTTGCCGTCGCTTTCGATCACGATATTGCCGCTATCGATGGTTTCATAGCCATCAAGCAAGCTCTGCAGTTTGAGCGTATTGCTTGCAACTGCCTTCGCGCTCTGATGCCTTACTGCGACAACGATGCCCTCGTCATCCTGCCGGGTTACGCAGCCAATGTCTGCGACCGAATCATCCGAAAGCGTAATGCGGGCGGTATAGGACTTAAGCGGATGGGCTGCCACCTCCAGCACGGGCGCTTCCTTGAGATACGTAGCGAGCGACTCGTAGCCCACGCCATCCGTCGAGGACTCGGACACCAAATTGCCTGATGCGTCCGTCACGATCAGTGCGCTCACGTTGAACTGGTCAGCATATTGCTCCAACATGGCGTTATCCACCGAACCGTCGCGCTCCATATCGCGCGCCGTCTCTCCTGCGATCTCCATAACGCGAATCAGGTTTTTGGTCGTATAGGCGCTATTGAATGCATCGTAGGAAAGGCTCTGCGTCGCCACGTAATCGACAACGTCGGCAAAGCGCTGCTCGGCTTGGGCCGTCGCGTAACCGTAGCTCATCATGCCGGCAACAACCGAGAGCGCTATCCCCAGCAGAGCGACAAGGAGCCATACCCCTGCCGAACGATTGCCCCGCTCCTGAGCGGCGTGGTCGGGTGCATCGATCATGACAGGCCCTCCATATTCAAAAATGGCGAAGGGTCATCAAAGTACTTTGACACCAGACGTTCCATGGTGCCATCGGCAAGCATTTCCTGGTAGGCATGAGTGAGCTTGACGTCGATGCCGCGCGTATCGTTGATATCGAAAGCGGTGCCCAAACCGACCTCTAGCAGCGGCTCATCCAGAATACGATACGTCACACCATAGTCTTTTTCGTAGGTGAGCAGAGAGGACTCATGCGCGGCGATGGCGTCGACCAGACCCTCGACGAGTGCCGGGTTCAGGCATGAACGGTCCGAAAAGCAGTAGAGCTCTTTGATCTGCGGAACGTTTTCATTTGTACGATTGAGCAAAATGTCCTCGGGCTTGGTGGTGGACTGGACCGCCACGGCCTTATCCTCAAGATCCGCAAGCGTGTAGATATCGCTCTGGGGATCGACCGCGACCACCTGGCGGCTCGCAAGGTACAGGCCGGCCCAACGATACTCGTTTTCGCGACCCGTCATGCTAAAGCTGCCCATGACGCAATCGAGCTCGCCGCTCGCCAGCAGCTCTTTCTTCTTTTCCCAATCGATCAGCTGGTACTTTGGCTTGTAACCAATGCGGGCCAAAGCCTCGGTTAGTATCTCGACATCCAGGCCAACGATATCGCCGTACTCATCGGTATATACAAACGGTGGATAGAGGTCGCTGCCAACGTTGAGCGTCTTAAGGCTGTCGTCTTTGGCCCGCGCGGCGTCCAGACCTTCTAATGCAGACGTCGAGGCTCTGTCATTCGACCCGGAACAGCCGGCTATCGCTACGACAAAGGCACACGCTACCGCAAGCGCGACAAACAACGATATGGACACCGAGCGGCGAGGTCTTTTCATCGAGCTCCAGAAGATCCTGTTTACAGACTAAAATGGTTAAAGATAATAGCAAACGAAACCACTCGAGCGTCCAATGGTTACAGACGTTTTACCATGTGGGGCCTTCCAGCCGGCTTGGCAGAAGGCCCCGCATGCAGTACACGCCTACCGTGCATTAAAAACGTAGCGGTCCAAGCGATCGCACGCTTCCCTTACGCGCGAAAGCGGCAGCGCCAGATTCACGCGAATGTGGCAGGGCCCGTGGAACGGACGGCCATCCTGATACCCCACGCCCACGCGGGCGCCCTCGTCGAGCAGCCACTGAATATCGCGGTCATGCTCGCGGCACCACTCGGTGCAGTCCAGAAACACCATATACGTGCCCTGCGGACGCGAATAGGACACGCCCTCAAAATGCTCATCCACGTAATCGCAGAAGTACTCGATATTGCCGGCAAGCACCTGGTTGAGTTCATCAACCCACTCGTAGCCCTGCGGCTGGTAGGCACCGATAAGCGCGTGCATGGAGAGGACGTTCACCTCGTTGTAGTGAGTCTTGTTGGACACGGCGCACACGCGGTCGCGCAGCGTCTCGTTATAGATAATGTGGTAGCTGCCGACCAGGCCCGCCAGATTAAACGTCTTGCTGGGCGCGTAGAGGGCAACCGTGCGCATGCGGGCATCCTCGCTCACCGACTGCGTCGGGATGTGCTTGTGCCCCGGCAGGATGATATCGGACCAAATCTCATCCGAGATCACCACGCAATCGTGCTGGCGATAGATGTCCATGGCGCGCTCGATTTCGTCGCGCTCCCATACACGGCCGCAGGGGTTGTGCGGCGAGCAGAACACCGCGGCATGGATGTTGTTTTGGGCGAGTTTGCACTCCATGTCCTCAAAGTCCATGCGCCACACGCCCCGGTTGTCGAGTTTAAGCGGGCTGTGGACAATGCGATAGCCCGCGGCCTCGATGGACTTGGTAAAGCCGATGTAGGTGGGGCTGTGGACCAGCACCGCATCGCCCGGCTGGACATACGCGCGCAGCGTCGACACGACACCGCCCAGCACGCCGTTTTCGTAGCCGATATGCTCCGGCGCCAAGCCCTTGACGCCATTACGGCGGCTCTGCCATTCGATGATGCGGTCGAAGTACTCGGGACGCGGATTGAAGTAGCCAAACATGGGGTGCTAGGCGCGCTGAATGATGTGTTCCTGGACCGTGGGCACCGTGGCAAAGTTCATGTCGGCCACCCACATGGGAATGCGGTCGAAGCCCTCGTCGGGTGCGTTCGGAGCCATACCGGGGATCTCACCCCAAGAGTCAACGGCGATGGAGTCCATGCCGTGGCGGTCGATAAGCGAGCTAAAGTCGTATTTCATGCTGGACTCCCGTGCAAAGTTGATTGTTTTGGTAGGCGTTATTGTCCACCAGCGTAGGCGATTTTGGAGCGGGGTTTGGCGCTTAATTTGACGGGTGCGGACGAATGGCTGGTTAGTCTCGCGCGTCGGTGACGGCGACCACGGTTAGCTGGGTTTTATCGACCGTAAAAGATATGTCGAGCCCGGCAAAGGCCAGGCGATAGACGCGGTTTGGCTCGTACTTGCTGCCTGCGCGGCGCGGGTCTTGGCGAAGGACCTCGACCAAGCCGGGGAGCTTTGCGGGCGAGACCATATCCTGCAGTGCCTGCGGAAACTCAACATCGAGCTCTTGCCACGGAGCATCCTCAATCCAGCCGCCCGTTGCATCCGGGTGGCAGTCCGCAAACGGAATGTAGGGCTTAATGTCGTAGATGGGCGTGCCATCGCGCAGGTCGGCCCCCAACACATGGATGATGGGGCCATCGTCGGTAAGCTCCACGCGGTCGAGCTTGACGCAGGTGAGCCCAATGGGATTAGGGCGAAACGGACTGCGCGTGGCAAACACACCCACGCGCTCGGCTCCGCCCAGACGCGGCGGGCGCACGGTTTTCGACCATTTTGCGTTGGTTCCGGACCTGTCCCGCGTCTTGGCATCGGCGGCTATGTCCTTAGCCGTGCCGCCGGGTGTGCCGTTTTCAAAACGCCACAGCAGCCATAGGTGAGAGAAGGAGTCCAGACCCTCAACCGCTGCATTGGAGGCAAATTCCGGCTCAAAAACGATGCGTCCCTGCAGATGAGGCGCCAAAAAGCTGTTGCGCGGAATGCCGAACTTCTGCGGCAGGTCGGTATGTATGTGTGCAATAGGTTCCATGCCGGTCATTGTACGGCATGGAGGCGTGGGGCGTTGCGCGCAATTCTTCGCCGCGGTCCCCCGTCGTGCAACCAACGGTTGCTTGGAAGGGCGCCTGCCGCCGCGTATGCTTAAGCCATCAACCAGCAGAAAGGAGCCGCTATGGCCTTTGCAGAAAAGCTCATTGCTGTCCGTCGCGCCCATCACCTTACCCAAGAGCAGCTTGCCGCTAAGCTCTTCGTCACACGCCAGGCCATCAGCCGGTGGGAGCGCGGCGAGGTCACACCGGGCATCGACATGATGAAGCTCATCGCCGCCGTAACCGGAGAACCGCTGTCCCACCTGCTCGAAATGCCTGAGCACTATTGCCAGAGCTGCGGCATGATACTCACGCCCGACGACTGCGGCACCGATGCCACGGGCACCGCGACCGATCATTACTGCAAGTGGTGCTACGACCACGGCAAGTACACCTATGACACCACCATGGAGGCAATGATTGAGGATTGTGCCCCGCGCCTGGCACAAAACACCGGCATGTCGCTCGACGAAGCCGTCTCGCTCATGGGCGCCGTCCTGCCGCAACTGGAGCGCTGGCGCACCGTGCAGGAAAACGAGGCGCGCTACGGTGCCGAGGCGCGGGCGCGCTACGGCGATGAGGCTATCGATGCAGCAAACGAAGCGTTGCTGGACATGGACCCCGAGACATGGAACGACATGAAGGAACTTGAACGCGCTATTCTGGGCCAGCTCTCGATTGCCATGGGCATTGGCGACCCAGAGAGCAACGAGGCTCGTAAGCTTGTCGCGATGCATCGTCGCTGGATTGCTCTCAACTGGGGATGCGAGCCCCAAGACGAGGCGTACCTGGGCCTCGCCCACGGTTATCTTGCCGACCAGCGCTTTGTTGACTACTACGACAAGCCCTGCGCCACCGGAGCCACGGCGTTTCTGGTCCAGGCCATCGAGTCTTCGTTGACGCGCGCATAGACCGCGGCGGCTTTGGGTATTTCAATCAAAACCTCAACCGATTGGAGACCTATGGCTACTAATCACGAGCTCGCGCTGTACGTTATGACCGGCTGCCCGTATTGCTTAAAGGTCAAGCACTTTTTGGCCGATAACGGCGTGACCATTCCCGAGCGCAATATCTCGACCGATTCCGATGCCGAACAGACACTCATCGCCGTCGGCGGAAAACGCCAGGTTCCCTGCCTGTTCATCGACGGCAAACCACTCTACGAATCGAGCGACATCATCGCGTGGGTGCAGGAAAACCTGCTCTAGTACGCACACTCTGTCCGTCCAGGGCCCCAACCCATACGACCCAAACATGTACACCAGCATCCAAAGTCGACATTTTTCGACATCTTTGGATGCTGGCGTACAGCTTTTTGGTAGTCATGGACGCTCTTGGCCGGCTAATTGTTTGAGGAGACCTTTGGATTATGGCTGTTTGACGCCTCTGGAAAGGTTTCCGAGAGGGCTGTGGTCAAAAAAGGGCAAATATGAGTACTGCTACCTGTTTAGTAGCAGCGATTTTGATCACTTCAGGAACTATTCAACGTTCCACTCGTCCGCAGACGACGTTATTTCTCCTCATATGTTCAATAAAAGTAGCTCTTAATGGGAACTAATCTCATCAGGAGCTACAATTTATAGCAAATAAATGCAACCATAATGGCAACAGTACTCATATTTGCCCTTTTTTGACCACGACCCTCCAGAATAGTCGCTGAGAGCGACACTAAATGACAAAATCCGACACTTGAACGTTCTTATATGAGTAGCCATTGAAGGACACCTAACGACTACTCCCATTCGCGACACACTGTGTCGCGAATTAAGCTGGCCCCATTACCGAAGACCAGTGAGAGCTCCTGCTCAGAATCTCGATAGCTTAATAAAGCGCTCCCCTCCGGAAGTTCAATGAGCATCCAAATTCCAGGCTGAAAAGCAAAGGAGTATCGAAGCCGTCAATGCTCATTTCCTATCGAACAGGCAGGTCAAAACAAGCTAATTAGCCCGATGAACTGCTTGTATTTTTGTCTACAAAATTGTATACAAAAAGAGAATCCGAGAACCGGCGCTCGACATTATGTCGATCGATAGGAGGCGCCATGGATGCTAAGCAGCTCGAAAAGATGATGGGGTTTGCTCCCGGAGAGTTGAAGAAAGCCGCGGAAGCCTACGAAAAAGATGAGTGGCCGAAAGGTCGCACCATCAAGTTGGGAAGGCCACCAATCTCCGATGAGCCGAGCGTCGTTATATCAGCACGTGTGGGCGAATCGATTCTTGAGGCGTTTGACGAAAAAGCCAAACGCCATGGGCAAACACGCACGGAGCGGCTCAGAGAGCTCATTACACTTGATGCACTGATTGCCTAGGCCCGCTCCCCCACCGCACCCAAACATGTACACCAGCATCCAAAGTCGACATTTTTCGACATCTTTGGATGCTGACGTACAGCTTTTGCAACATAGTCATTGGGGACGTTCTTAAATGACTAGTCGCTAAAGAACGTCCCCGATGTCTAACTAGCCGCGGAAGCGAGCTATGGGTGCGAGTGGCTGCTCGCGAAAGACCCGCTCGACGGCGGCGCGGTATTCGTCGACCTTTTTGGTCTTACGCACGAGCTTGTGAACGGTAGCGGGGTCGGCGAAGGCGCACTTGGCGTAGAACCACCACTCCTTCATGCGAAAGACCGCATTGCCGCCAATCTCTTCTGCATAGGCCGAGAACAACGTGTCATGGAAGCGCTGCAGCTCGGCTGCCGTGGCAGCAGGGCCGCCGTTGACCATACGGGCCAGAGCGGGATTCGCGAGCAGGCCGCGCCCCAGCATCACATGGCGTGTACCGGGATAGGCCTCCACCAGCGCGTCCATATCCTCAAGATCGAAAATGTCGCCGTTATAGGCCACCGGAAACGGCGCACGCTCCAGCGTCTCGCCGTAAAACTCCTTGCGCGGCGAGCCCGTATAACGGTCCTTCTGTACGCGCGGGTGCACAATCAGCTCTGCCAACGGCATGCGGCAATACAGATCGAGCACACGTTCATACTCGTCATCGCGTTCCAGCCCCAGCCTGGTCTTTACCGACACCGGCAACGGCGACCGCTCGCACACATCGCTTAAGAACGCCTCGAGCTCGTCGAGATTGCGCAAGAAACCCGAGCCCTTGCCCTTGGCGACAACCGTTCCCGAAGGGCAACCCAGGTTGAGATTGACCTCGCGGTAGCCCATGTCGGCGAGCACCTGTTCCGCCCACACAAACTCGTCCGCGTTCTTGGACATCAGCTGAGGCACCACGTTGAGCCCCTGGTTATTGGCAGGATCGATCTCCTTAAACGCCTTGCCGCCAAAGCGGTTTCCCACCCGCGGCGGCGGCAAAAACGGCGTGTAATAGCAATCGAGCGCACCGAAGCACTCCGCATGCACGCGACGGAACACATGCCCGGTAATCCCCTCCATAGGGGCCAGCGAAAGGATCATCTACTCTTCTCTCATATCAACACAACAAAGGGGCCGTCCCTTTGTCACATGCATTATGCCTTGCGCTTCAGGCGATTCACAAGGAAGAGGTAGCTACTGAACGATGACCACCCTCCAGCCGCACCCCATACAACGAGGTCTAATACTTTTCCCGAGAAGTGAACGAGTGAAAACGGGCCCCCGAAGCATCGGCACTTTCGAGATGCAATTTCCTGCGGTTTTGCCAGCCAAATCCTGCGGGTTTGACGTCTAATAATGTCGATGCTTCGGAGGTCCAAGTATGGCCGTTCACTTCTCGGAAAAGTATTAGACCTCGATTTACATGCCACTCAATGTGACAAAATGGCTGCTTCTTTGTCACATTCGATGAAAAAGGGCACCGATGTTAGTCGATGCCCCAAAGCGGCTGCAGGTTAAGCCCTACAGCGTATGTCTAAGACGAATCGAACTATTCGTCCCAGGAGAGGTTCTTACCAGTCTTTTTTGCCAGCAGCAAGAACAGGCCGATAATAACGTTGCACGCGATGCAGAAGATGAAGACGCCCCGGAAGGAGCCGACAAGCTCATAGACCTTCATCATAACGGGCATGCCAAAGGCGCCGACGATATAGCCCACGGAGCAGATCAGCGCGAAGATGCGACCGAAATCGCGGGAGCCAAAGACATCCATAACCAAAACGGTCAGGGCAGTGCCAGCGATGACGTACATTACGTCGTTCACGCCTGCTGCGAGGATGCTGAGCGTCGAGTTGCCGCTGCTCATCATGAGCATGACAAAGGAGAGGATGGAGACAGCGAGCCAGCCCAGAATAGCCTTCGTGCTGCCAAACTTATCGCAAGTGGTGCCGACGATCGGATTGAGGAACAGATCGAAGAGCGATGCAGCGGATACCATGAAGCCGCCCACCATGGGGCTAAAACCAACCTCGGAAGCATACGTCGGGAAGAGCTGGTTCATGCAGCAAGTGAGCTGAACGAGACAGAGGAAGCCGATGCAGAAGAAGAAGGCAGGCGACTTAATGGCGCGCGCATAGCTAACGCCACGCGTGCTATCCTCGGTCGTCTCCTCGGTCTCGGTGACCGTCTCGCCCTCGACGTAGCCATAGGGCAGCATGCCCTTGTCCTGAGGCTTATAGCGAATAATCAGGACGGAAGCGGGGAGAATGAGCACGGCGGAGACGCCAGCGAGCACCAGATAGCCAGTCCTCCAGCCAGCGGCCTCGATGACAGAGGTGATGACGGGACTCATGATGAGCATGTAAATCGAGTTCACTGCCCAAGCGAGACCGATTGCCAGGCCACCAGATTTTTTGAACCACTGGTCAATAACGTCGGACATGGCGACGCCGGTGGTGAAGGCGAAGCAAACGCCAATCAGGGCGCCAGCGGCGATGAACATCCAGACTTCGGTGTAGAAGGCCATGCCTGCGCCGGCAGCAAGCAAAATAAGCTCGACAACGGGGAGCCAAACCTTGCCAACGACCTTGGGAATGAGTTTTCCGACAAACGGAAGAGCTGCCGCAAGACCAATGAGCGTTGCGGTGAAGTAATACGAGAAGATGGAATAGTCAAACCCGAACTCCTCGCACACGGGTGCGACGAAGGAGCCCGCGATGACGCTATAGGATCCGGTCGTGCCGGCAGACATAAGGCCGAGCGCGATTACGAGAACCCATGCGTAAACCTTGCTGCTCTTTAACTTTGCATTTTCCATTGATACAGCTCCTAGAGACCCAGAAGGGCACACATAACGGCCTTGATGGTGTGCTGACGGTTCTCTGCCTCACGGAAGATGACCGAAGCGTTGGCCTCAAAGCACTCGTCGGCAATCTCAAAGCCCTCGGTGATGATTTCGCGATGGAGGTCGTTCTTGCACTGGTCGAGGAGCATTTTGCCGACACGGTGATCTGCGTTATGGACAGAGGGAAGCTCATGCATGCAGAAGATGTCGGGATTGTTGGTGCGCTTGCACAGCTCGCTGGTGACGCGATAGGGGTACAAAGACTCGGCATCGCCCAGCCAGGAGTTGTAGTCGTCGGGATCCAGAACCTCTTCGCCGCACTCGGGGTTGATGTAGCGCCACTCCTCGGTAACGATAACGTCAACGCCATCCAGGGCATCGAGGTCAGAGGTGATGGTAAAGGTCCTATTGGGAGCGTACTTGGCGTAGCAGGCCTCCACCTCTTCGATCATTTCCTTGCACATCTGATGACGGAGGTCGTCGGGGCCGATGGCGAGGAAGTCCATGTCGAGCATAGCGCACAGACGGCCATACCACACCGGGGCGCCGGCGCAGTTGCCAACGAAAGCCATCTTCTTGCCGCGGCTCGTACGCAAACCGCCCCATTGCTCTTCCATCGTAAGAGCGTCAGCGAGCATCTGAGTCGGGTGATCGCCGAGAGTAAGGGCATTGATGACCGGGATGTCAACCAGGTCGGCGACGTCATAGAGGAACTGCTCGTCCTCCTGTGCGCGGTAGACGATGAGATCATACATGCCGTTAAAGACGCGCATGGCGTCCTTGACGGTCTCGCAGTCACCCATGTGGGAGTTGGTCAGATAAGTGAAGCCCATGCCCAAATCGTTGCAGGAGGTCTCGAATGCGCAACGAGTACGAGTCGAGCCCCACTCAAAGTTGGCGAGGACGTTTTTGCCGGGGAAGTAGCGCTGGTCGACACCAGACTTCTTCTGAGCCTTAAGGTTCCAGGCAAGATCGATGAGATAGCGGAAATCCTCGGAGGAGAGATCATGGATGTTGATGTAGTCGCGACCGCGGAGGCTGTTGTTCATGCCTATTTCCTTTCCATTTAGTGATAGATGAATGTCGAATGTGTCCCCGAGGGAAACACGGATATCCCTCGGGGAGCAATAAGTGTGGCGCCTAAATCAGACAGTGCAGGCTCAAAGGCTCGCTAGCAGCTGGCTGCCACGTCCTTGGTCCAGCAGTGCACGCCGCCGCCGGACAGGTTAAGCGCGAGAGAGTCAATCATGATGACTTTGCGATCGGGGAAGCAGCTCTCAAGAACGGCTTTGGCCTGCTCGTCCTTCTCCTTCACGACTTCGTTCATGCCCTCGTGGTAATAACGCTGACCAAGAACGACGCCATTGCAGATGAGGAAGTTGCAGTAGCTCGCTGCTGCGTAGAAGTGGACGGGGCCCTCGGGCCAGGGAGTGCCATCCATAAACTTGCCGCCCATTTCGTCGATGAAGCCCTTATAGAGCTCGTAATCCTCATCGCCAGGGGCGATAACGACTTCAATCGGCTCGGCGGTGGGCATACGAACAATCTCGAAGGGCTTGCCCTCCCAGTCCGTTTCGTTGCTCAGGATCTCGTAGGCCGCCTCAATGCGGCGACGAGACTCTGCGCCAGCCTTGCTCGAGGCTGCCTCTTCATCGGACACCTCGGCAAGAAGAATCTTGTTCGGAGTGATAAAGCGACACATCTCATCAATGTGAGCCGCAAAGCTCATGCCAAAGACGGGAGTTCCGTCTTCCTTCTCGTCGAGGATGCCCAGTCGATAGTCGTCGTCCTCGAGCATAGGCTGCGGAAGCCAGATAACCTTGTTGAGGTTGTAGATGCGCTTATACTCGGCCTCTACTTCCTCTTTCGTGAACTCGGGATTACGCTTGCGGCATTCCGTGTCCTCGATGGCGATCAGAGTGCCGTGACCGTCAAACTCGCGGTCGCCGCCCTCCGAAACCATTTCGGAATTGACGATATCGAAGCAACCGAGCGCAACCGCCATGTGAACGGCTGCCTTACGTGCGGACTGGCACTCCGGGGAGTTCTTGTCCCACACGCCGTAATAAGTCCAAGCGGGGTTGACCATATAAGAATGGCCCTTGTCGTCGACCATGATGCTGGGACCGTTGTCGCGGACATAGAAGTTGGAGTCTTCGAACTGCGTGATCTCGATGCGATCGAGATCAACCCCCTCCTCCTTCAGGCGCGAGCAAGCCTCCTCATAGGAGCCGGGGGTGCCGCAATTGAGGTTGACCGTAACGTCGCCATACTCGAGCAGAGCCTTGATCACGTCAACGCAGGGCTGGCGGTTATCGTAACCCTCTGCACGGATGTAATCGGGAAGCCATGTCACATAGACGTTGGAGCGCTTCTCGAACTCGCCCGGCATACGATAGTTCTCGTACATGGTTGGTCCTTCCGTCGAGTTTCCCGCGATGCTGTCCGGCCGCGACAATAGCGGGGTTTCACCTGCTATTGTACTACTATACCTACCGTTCGGTATATAGTTTTGAATAATTTCCGCTCGCCTACTGATACATACCGTTCACCGTATATAGTGGTCATGTTTGGACACGAATTGATGTTCCGTTGCCATCCTTAATAATGTTGGTAGTGCGGAAGTGATTTACGATGGAGAAATGCAGCGTGAGCACAAGAAAAAAAATATTGGACGCAATGTACGATCTTGTGGCAGAAGTCGGTTATGACAAAGCGTCTATCGGAAAGATTTGCGACTTTGTCGGTATATCCAAGCCATCGGTGTACTACTACTTTCCCTCTAAAGAGGAGATTTTCACTACGCTCTTGGACAGCATGTTTCCGACCATCGACTATCAGCGCGACTACTCGCTAATAGTCGATAGGGACGGGTTCAAGGCCGCGCTTATCGAGCTCGGCAATTCAGTTATAGGTGGCTATCGAAGCGATGAAAAGCGCCGGCGCGTGCTGGCCGAGGTTAGCGTCCAAGCAAATCGAATTCCTGCAGTTCAGGAACGTCAAGCGACGGCGACCAAACGAACCATGGATGCGCTTAAAGACATCCTTCTTCATGGTGTAGAGATTGGCGCGTTTTCCGATAGTGCCGACGTGATGCTCTACGCACAAATTCTTTATACCGTTCTGGAGGGAGCAAGCAATACGGTCGCTCAAGGTGAGGATATTGATGAAAAAGCGGTTTGGGCGGGAATAGTCGAGCTTATGTTCAAATAGACCAGCCAAGCTGAAGCGCATGTTGGCGCCCATGGTGCCTGCGGGCAACCTTTAAAACGAAAACAGGGGTCGACTCCAATCTGGCTTGGAGTCGACCCCTGTTGCGTGGCAATCTATGCCGGTGCAATCGGCGCTTATTACTTTTCAGCAGCCTTACTGAGAAAGCCGGAAACGATAGCAAACGCAGCAATCATAAGGTTGCAGGCAATGCAGAAGATAAATACTCCCTGGAATGACCCTGCCATGCCGTAAACCTTCATCATGACCGGCATTCCAAAAGCACCGACGACATAGCCCGCTGAGCAAACGATTGAATAGATCCTTCCAAAATCGCGTGATCCAAAGAGCGAGAGGAGAAGCATCGGCATTGCGGTTCCAACAATGGCGAACATGGCATCGTTTACGCCAGCTGCAATGATAGAAACGGTCTCGTTGCTTCCGCCAATGATGAGAAGTAGGAATGAAAAAATGCTGACACCTGTCCACGCGACCGTTGCTTTAATAGCGCCGAGCTTGTCACATGTTTTGCCTACGAAGGGATTTAGGAAGATGTCGGAAAACGAAGCTGCCGAGACCATTAAGCTTCCTACGATGGGATTGAAACCGACCTCGCTTGCATAGGTTGGAAACAACTGGTTCATGCAGCAGGTGAGCTGCGCCACGCAAAGCAGGAGGACACAGAGAATAAAAGACGGCGTTTTCGTGGCATCGCGGAGTGCCATGCCCGAAAGGGCATCTTCCCGCTCATCGACGCTGTGGCTCTCATGGGTTTCAGAGGTGGTCTCTCCGTACGGAAGCATGTTGCGATCAGAGGGTTTAAGGCGAATGATAAATGCACTCGCAGGTAAAATCATAGCTGCAGAAACGGCCGCAAGTACGATGTATCCCGTACGCCAGCCTTGTTGCTCGATGACCAGCGTAATGACAGGGCTCAACAACAGCGTACAGAGAGAATTAACGCCCCAAGCAAGGCCGATGGCAAGACCGGACGATTTACTGAACCATTGGTCAATAACATCAGACATGCAGACGCCCGTTGTGAACGAAAAGCAGATGCCGATCACCGCAGCGGAGACGATGAACATCCAGACTTCGGTGTAGAACGCCATTGCGGCGCCGGCGGCAATAAGGACGAGTTCAACACAAATATGCCACGGTTTGCCTATTACTTTTGGAATGAAACGACTCAAAAGTGGAAGTCCAAGTGCAAGGCCAAGAAGAATCGCAGTGAAATAGAAAGAGAAAGAGGTGTACTCAAAGCCCAGGTCTTCACATACTGGAGCAACGAATGAGCCGGCAATAATGCTATATGTGCCAGTCGTTCCGGCGGACATTAAGCCGAGCGCAATAACGACGACCCAAGCAAATGCGCCGCTTTCACGGAGACAATCTTTTTTGGCTGGTGTGGTGAGAGTCATGGTTGCTCCATTTCTATCGGCAATACATCCTATATGCCTACCGATAGGTATATAAACCAGAGGACTCTTCGTCAAGCATTAAGCGGGGAGAGGGAGTTCTTAACCTGCCGAACGGTAATTAGACCCCGTTTTCGCAAGGGTCTCAATGTGACAAAGGGGCCGTCCCTTTGTCACATTATTCGGAGCGCAGGGCTTCGACGGGGTCCTTCTTGGATGCGCTACGGGCCGGCAGCAGGCCGGCAACAACCGTCAGCTGCACCGAAATTGCAATGAGCACCAGCGCATCCTGCACGGGCAGGCTCATCAGATTGGGTACCTGTTTGGCAGTAAGCGCCCAGGCATTAACCGGAAAGCTCACGGCCACCACGACGACAACAGCAAAGACGCCGGCAATGAGGCCCTCGATAAAGGTCTCGGCATTGAATACGTTGGCCACGTTACGCTTCGACGCGCCGATCGCACGCAGGATGCCAATCTCCTTTTTGCGTTCCAGCACGCTGATGTAGGTGATGATGCCGATCATGATGGAGCTCACCACCAGGCTGATACTCACGAATGCGATGAGCACCAAGCTGATGGTGTTCACGATGTCGGTCACCGAGCCCATGATGATGCCCATGTAGTCGGTGTATGAGATTGCCTGTTCATCGTGGCCAGAGGCTTTGACCTGCTTGTTGTACGCGTCGATGTGATCGAGCACGCGCTCCTTGGCCTCAAAGTCGCGCGGGAAAATCTTGACCGAGATGGGGTCTGCCTCGTCCGCATAGCCCAACGTGGTCAGATTGTTGTCGTAGGTGAGCTTCGAAGCCTTGGCATAGCTCATCATGAGCGAACTCAGGTCCTCGGCGTCCATGTTGAAGTGGATGGCATGAGCAAAGGCACTCGCATCCACGCGCATGGCGCTCGCCAGGTTAGCAAAACTCGACGACATCTGCGTCGCCATCTGGCCCATGAGCTCTGCTGTGCCTGCCTTGAGCTGAGCTGACACCGTCGTCGCAATCTGCTCGCTAATTGTCTTCATCACCTGATCCATAGCCTGTTGCAGATACGGAGCCAGCTGCTTTTGCACATAGTCGGTCATCGCCTGTTGCAGGCGCTCGGCCAGGGCATCGCCACCGAGTGCCTTGAGCTGAGCCAGATATTGCTGGGCTGTGTCATCATTCTCAAGATACGTCGAGAATGCGGCAGAGAGCTTTGACGCGTCCTTAAGATCATCGGGCGACAGCGCCTTAAACTGATCAGACTGCAAAAAGCCCTCAAACAGCTGGTTTGCTAGTGTTCCCACCTGCTGCATTTGCTCGGGCGTGAGTTCCAGACCGTCAAAGATGCCCGAGAAATCTGGAGCCGGCGCTTTTGCCATGATGTCGCTGAAGTCGATGTCCTTGCCAACGCCCGAAAGGTCAATGTCCAGCCCGGACAAGTCAAGACCCGACAGGTCCATACCGCCGGCAACACCCGAGAGCGCGGAGGTATCGAACGAGAACGCGCTCTTGAGCGCCGCCTCGTCCACACTGAACATGCTGCCCAGATCAACGCCTTGCTTGGCCTCGCCTTGCAGTTCGTCGAAGGTTTTGCCCGTAAAGACATCCGTCTCGGGGTGGGCGAGTTGCTCCTGCACAATCTGCGAATCGGCGGCGCGCTCCATAAGCTGGCGAGTCAGTGCATGCGTATAGGCAATACCCGGAGACAACGCGCTCGCGTTGGCGGTCTCGTTAGGTCGCACCACACCCACAATGTGCACGTCGATACCGTCGGCAACCTTGGCCGTCATAAAGTCGGCATCGTCAGACATGTCAGTCCACATGCCGGTCTCTTCGTTTTTGCGATAGGCATCGGCCGACGACAGCACCTTAAACGTCGTGGACAGCGCATCGTCGTAGGTAAATTCGGTGCCGGTCTCGGGCGTTTCGACCCCACCGTCAGCCGTCATAGCGCTGTTTACCAGATCGTTGAGCTCATTGATATCCAGCGCGCCGATGCTGTAGAGCGTGTAGTCGCCCACCGTGCCACGACTCGAGAGCACCATTACGGCTTCGTTGGCGGACGTGGGCCAATGACCGGCGACGACATCGTACTGACTGTCGAGCAGGCTCTGGTCGTCGATCATCTCGTTAAAGACCGAGGTTCCCATGGATTCCATGCTCACCGTTGCCGCCGAGCTCGCGCCTCCGCTCATGGCCTCGGTCATGGCGTTGGGCACCAACCGGACAGGCTTCTCGTCGCCCCTACCCGCACGATAGACAACCGGCGATACACCGTAGCCGTACTGAATGGCGTTGACCTCTTTGTCGATGCCGTCGCCACCGGCATCGAGCCATGCCTTAAAGCTCGTCATGTCGTTGGACTTAACGCTCGCAAACATATCCTTTACGGCCGTAACCACGGGAATCTTATCGGTTTCGGCACTGTCGTCGGACGAATCCACGTTTTCAGGCGAGTCATCATCCGCAGCCCCCTGTCCGCCCATCATGGACGACAGGTCGTAATCCTGCTTGGAAATGGTGAGTGGGTAGCTCGAGAGCGTATCCTCCTCGACCTTTTTGATGTAGCCGTTTACGCCGTTGGACAGCGCCAGAATCGCCGCGATACCGATAATGCCAATCGAGCCCGCAAAGGCCGTCATGGCCGTGCGGCCCTTCTTGGTCATGAGGTTTCGGGCAGAAAGCCCCAGCGCCGTCACAAAGCTCATCGAGGTTTTGCGCGTAGGCTTGGCCTCGCGGCGCGTGGCGTCAGCGACATCGAAGGGATCGGAATCGTCGGTGATCTTGCCGTCCGCCAGATTGACGATGCGCGTGGCATATTGGTACGCCAGCTCGGGATTGTGCGTGACCATGATGACCAGGCGGTCGCGCGCCACGTCCTTGAGCAGGTCCATGACCTGTACGGATGTCGTTGAATCCAAAGCGCCGGTCGGCTCGTCGGCAAGCACAATCTCGGGATCATTAATCAGGGCGCGGGCGATGGCCACGCGTTGCATCTGCCCGCCCGAAAGCTGGCTCGGGCGCTTGTTAACGTGCTCGCCCAGGCCAACTTTCTCCAACGCCTCGCGTGCACGCTGGCGGCGCTCGGCATGGCCCACACCCGTAAGCGTCAGCGCTAGCTCAACGTTTTCCAAGATGGTCTGATGTGGGATAAGGTTATAGCTCTGGAACACAAAGCCGATGCGGTTGTTGCGGTAGGCATCCCAATCGCGATCGTGAAAGTCTTTGGTCGAAATACCGTCGATCAGCAGGTCGCCAGAATCGAAATGATCGAGTCCGCCGATAACGTTGAGCATCGTGGTTTTACCCGAACCCGAGGGACCCAGAATGGCCACGAACTCGTTATCGCGAAAAGACAGGCTCACGCTGTCGAGCGCCACCTGCGTAAACGACTGCGTAACGTACCTTTTGCAAATTCCTTTGAGCTCCAGCATGGACGGCAACCTCTCCCACGCGGGCGCACTTGCCCGCTCTCCCCCGCCGTTCGTATTCGACGCGTTTGTCCTACTCTATCCCCATTTTTTGCCGGAGCCAGTGAGGAATGTAACGAACCGCGCCAAAAAAACGAACGGGATGGCGCCCAAAAGAAGAGGTCCCGAGCGGGACCTCTATATGGTGGAGCTTATCTTGAAAGGTAGCGGACTACTTCGCACAGCGGCGCACGATTCTCGCTATGCTTTACGCGTTTTTTACTGCTCGCTATTCGCAATCGCCTGGTCGATAAGCTTGTCGAGTGCTGCGCGCTGCTCAGCGGAGCTGATGGCTCCCACGATTGGATCCCCTACGATATTGCCATTCTGATCGATGACATACGTTGTCGGGAACGAGAACAAATTTGACGTAAACTTACCGGCCTCGCTATCCGACTTGAACCAGATGTTCTTATATGTCACGCCCTTCTTGCTCAGCACGTCCTTGGCATCTGCAATCTCGCCCTTGTTGCCATCGAGCGTAAAGGAATTGACGCCCACGACCTGGCCGCCCTTCTTGGCAAGCTCCTGATTCAGTTTCTCAAGATCGCCCAGCTCGCCCACGCACGGCTTGCAAGTAGTGAACCAGAAGTTCATGACGGTAACCTTGTTCTTAGAGAACAGCTCGTCGCTGCTCACGTCGTTGCCGTCCAGGTCCTTGCCCGTAAAGCTGGGGAACTTCGTCGCCTCGCTCGAAGCATTGGCACCAGCCGTCATGCCAGCGGTCGAAGCGTCGACGCTCTCGCCCGCGCTCGGCGTGCTTCCACAGCCGGGGAACTCTTTCTCCAGGCTCTCGAGCTTGTCCTCGATCTCCTTGATTTGCTGTGCGCCGGCCTTGAGCGTCTTAAGCTCATCCGCCGTGAACTCATCCTTGGCGCCGTCGATGGTCTTGAGCAGAAAATCGCCGTAATTGCTGCCGTCCTCAATCATTGCCGAGTCTTTATTTGCCGCATTGAATACCTTTTCCCACAGCGCGTTATCACTCGAAAAGATCTCGTTCTCCTTCTGCATGAGCTTCGCATACAGCTCGGCAGCCTCGTCGGCATTGGCCGGCTTCTGCGCAGTGAGTTCTGCAATCTTAGGATCGGAGCTCGCAGATTCGCTCGCATTGCCACCGGGCGCCGAACATGCCACAAGGCACAAGGCCAATACCGGCACCATAAACAGGGCCGCAATCTTAGAAAGCTTCATAGTCATTCCTCCGTTTTGTCGAAGCTTGTTTACTTTTTATCGGCGGTCAAGGGGAGCTTTTCCGCCGACACATCCAGGCCATAGCGATAGCTGATGGCATCGACGGGACAGGCCCCGATGCACTTTCCGCACCGGATGCATTCGGCATGATTGGGCGCGTGGACCACATCAACGTCCATCTGACAAACCTTTGAGCACTTGCCGCACGAGACGCATTTGCATGCATCGACCCGGATCCCCAATAGGGACACCTTATTCATGAGCGCATAGAATGCGCCGAGTGGACAAATCCATTTGCAAAAGGGGCGGTAGAACAAAACGCTCAGCAGCACCACGGCAATGAGAACGGCAAGTTTCCAGGTAAAGAGCTGCCCCAGCGCAGATCGAATGCCGGCATTGGCAATGGCCAGCGGAATGGCGCCCTCGAGCACACCCTGTGGACAGATGTACTTGCAAAAGAACGGGTCCCCCATCCCCAGATCGTTGACCACCAACGCAGGCGGCACTACCACGGCAAACAGCAGCACGACGTACTTGATGTACGTGAGCGGCTTAAGCTTTTTCGTGGAGAACTTTTTGCCGGGAATCTTATGAAGCAGCTCCTGCAGCCAGCCAAACGGGCACAGAAAGCCGCATACAAAGCGTCCCAACAGCACGCCGAGCAAAATGAGCGTACCGGTAACATAGTAAGAAAAGTTGAACTTGGATGAACCTACCACCGACTGGAACGACCCGATGGGGCACGCACCCGATGCCGCGGGGCACGAATAGCAATTAAGTCCAGGTACGCAGACTGTTTTTCCCGCGCCTTGATAGATGCTTCCTTTGGCAAAGTTTGGCAGGTGAACATTGGTGACCAGCGTCGCCGCCGCCTGAATGAATCCGCGAAATCGGGCCAAAACATGCGACGCAGTGTTTTTTCTTTTATCCAATTCCGATACACTCCAAGCACAGCCTAATCGCTTTGGCCAGCACGGCATCCGCCTCGCCACGCATAACACCAAAGCACACCATGGCAATTCCGACGATCAACAAAGCGACCTGTACCATGGGTTTTACCGCTTTGAACAACTCGACCACTCCTTTCGTTACGCGACCATTGGACCATATCGACTATAAAATCCGTGTTAAGCGCGATTTGGAATGTGCAAGGAGACTGTTATGCGTATTTTGATCGTCGAGGACGAGCAGGCGCTGTGTGACGCAATCGCGCGCAGCTTGCGAAACTTGGCGTACAGCGTCGATTGCTGTCACGACGGACAGGAGGCGCTCGACCTACTGGACGTCGAGGCCTTCGACCTCGTGGTACTCGACCTCAACCTTCCCCATGTCGACGGCATGACCGTACTCAGGGAACTTAGGAAAACTGACTGCGAGACCAAAGTGCTGATTCTGTCCGCACGTGGCGAAGTATCCGATAAAGTCGCCGGACTCGATGCCGGCGCCAACGATTACCTCACCAAGCCGTTTCATCTGGACGAGCTTGCGGCAAGGATTCGCAGCCTTACCCTAAGACGCTTTACACAAAGCGACATAGTTTTAACCTGCGGAAAGCTCAGCTTTGACACCAAGGCGCGCATCGCTTCTGTGGACAGCGAGGCTTTATCTCTTACGCGCAAGGAAACGGGAATCTTGGAATACCTGATGCTTAATCAGGGGCGTCCGGTAAGTCAGGAGGAGCTTATCGAGCACGTTTGGGATAGCAGCGTGAACAGCTTTAGCAACGCAACCCGCGTTCATATCTCGTCACTCCGCAAAAAGCTACGCAGCGCTTTGGGATACGACCCGATTCGCAATCGGATTGGAGAGGGCTACGTTATGGAGGATGGCGAATGAAAAGGCTTTCGCTGCAATGGCGCATAACGATTATGACGGCACTGCTGACGTGTGCGGCGTGCGTGCTGACGAACTGCCTGGTCGGCTATACGGGCATGCGCTACATGGATGCCATCGGCAGTGACATCTCGGCCTTTAACGCAACCGGCGAAGATTCGCCCCAGGCGTTCGACCCAACGAAAGCGGGCCTCTATGACAAGGTCACGATCGTCGTAAACGACGCACAGGAGTCTTTTGGCACGACGACCTGGTACATCACGGCTGGAGTCACACTCCTTGGCGGCGTGCTGGCATACTTTGTGAGCGGCCGTGCACTCAAACCGCTGCGGGCTTTTGCAGCCCAGGTTGAGCGCGTGCAGCCTGACAACCTAAGCGAAATCAGACTCAGTGAAGATGTGCCCACCGAGCTACAACGATGCAGCGCCTCTTTCAACGACATGATCGCCCGTCTTGGCGAAGGGTTCTCTGCGCAGCGTCAGTTTACCGGCAATGCCGCACACGAGCTGCGCACCCCGCTCGCCCTTATGCAAGCACAGATTGAACTATTCATCTCCGAGCACTCCGGTTTGCAGCCCGAAACAGCCGAGCTGCTCGACCTGCTACAAGAACAAACCGAGCGCATGTCTCGAATGACCAAGGTATTGCTCGAGATGAGTGAGCTGCGCAGCGTTCCTTGCGAGGACGATGTGGAACTTGGCCCCTTGTCCGAAGAGGTCCTCACCGACCTTGCGCCGCTTGCCGAAAATAAGGGCATAGCCCTCAATTGTGCTGGAGACGCTTTAGTAATCGGGAGCGACACGCTCCTCTATCGGCTGGTGTTTAACCTGGTCGAAAATGCCATCCGTTACAGCCACCCCGGCTCGACTGTCAACGTCTCCATCTGCGACAACGACAGCCACGTGTTCCTGCGAGTCGAGGACCAGGGCCCGGGAATACCCAAGCAGTACCGTGAGAGCATCTTCCAGCCGTTCTTTCGCCTGGATAAATCCCGCAGCAGGGCATACGGCGGCGCAGGACTCGGACTAGCGCTCGTTTGGGAGATTGCAGCGCTTCACGGTGGCACGGTAGAGGTTGAAACAAGTTCCGAGAACGGGACCACCATGCTCGCAAGCCTTCCAAAACGATCCGTAGCGTTAACCGAACAGTAAAACGAAAGGGGTCCCGAGCAACAGGAGTACAATTGCTGCTATTGTTGCCAGCTGTTGGGAGATGGAAGATGGACTGCGATGGCTACCCATGCGTTCCCATGCCGTTGATGTGCACCGCCTTTGTGCCGGGGCAGATTGACGCTGCGGTTGCAGGCATTTCCGACCCCGATTCGCGCGCCATTGCCACGGCAGAAGCGCTGTACTTTCGCGGACAGGCCGCCCTCGCTGCCAAGACGGCGCGCCCCTATCTTGACGCCACCGATCCCGCGCTGCGCTATTCCGCATGCTTTATCTGCGGATACGCCAGCCTGTCGCTCAACCGTATCGCCGACGCCCGCCGGTGCCTTGCTGGCATTCTCGATACGCCGGCTGACGAGGAGTCGCCCGCCGTCCACGCCACACATATCCTGTTCGCCTCGGCCGCGAGCGTCCTGCTGCACTTGCCTTCCCCGTATTCCGCCGAAGAGTTTTATCCGCTTGCGGCGCATCTGCCCGAAGGCCTGCGCCTGTTCGCCAGCTACGTGATGGCGCATGCCCTGTACCTGCGCGGCGAATATGGCCGCAGTCTGGGCATGGCGGAAAACGCCCTGATCATGAAACAGGGAAGTTATCCCATCTCGGAGCTGTTCCTGTACCTGTCAGCTTCCATGGCCTGTATGAGTCTCAAAGACGTCGACGCTGCAAAGGCACACTTCGGAGCCGCTTGGGACATTGCGCGTCCCGACGGCCTTATCGAGCTCATCGGCGAACACCACGGCCTTTTGCAGGGACTCATCGAGGCATGCCTAAAATCGCAATACCCTGACGATTTCGCACGCATCATCGAGATTACGTATCGATTCAGCTACGGCTGGCGGCGCATCCACAACCCCGATTCGGGCGAGGACGTGGCTGACGACCTGACGACCACAGAGTTCACCATGGCCATGCTCGCCTGCCGCGGATGGACCAACGCCGAAATCGCTCGTCATATGGGTGTGTCGCCAGGTACCGTTAAAAATCGACTGTCCAACGTGTATGCAAAGCTTGGCATCGGCACGCGCACTGAGCTGGTCGCGCATATGCTGCGTTAGCAGCCAGACTGCCTAGCGCGGCACGTGCGCCCCGGAGCCCCGGCGCTTCACTCGCTCAAATTGGACATTTTGGCCCTCGGACGGCACTACCGTGACAGGATGCCTTCTCGCAAAATTGGATTATTTCCACCGATACCTGCGGGATGGGAGCCAAAGATGCTTGATCGCCGTTCGTTACTTGTTGCCGGAGCGTCCTCGCTGGCGAGCATTATGTTGCCGCGCGTGCCGGGAAGCGCAAACGCCTTCATATTGCCGTTCGCGCCCACCGAAGCCTATGCCGACGAAAAAGACCCTTTCAGGGTGCTCGTTCTCTCGCGCACCATGTTTGGTGTGGTCGTGGTCGACGTCGCCAACAAGAATACGCCCATCACGGGTGCCCAGGTCACGCTCACATCGCGCTATGCCGCAGGCAAGCAGCTCACCGCCACTACCGATGAAGAAGGCACGGCCATCTTTGAGATCGCCCCTCTTTCGGAAGGCTACGTGGACGAGGCAACGCTTCTCGACGCGTACGACTTTAACGGCGGCATCTCCATTAGCATGGCGGGCTACCGTGATGTCGAGATTCCCCTTGCGCGTATCCAGGGCGGCACCGCCATAACCGCACCCACGCGTCCGCTTTCCGACGGCGAGCCGTACTTTCGCCAGCTCACATTCGACGAATGGGACATCCAGTACGCTGAAGCCACGTTCATGGCATTGCCGAAGGACGACACGGCAAACGAGCAGCCCGATACGCACGCCTTTACCGTGCAGGCACATCTGCCACAGGGTGGACAGGCAACGCTGCGCATCAACAAAGTGACGCCTGCCGCGGGCAGCTCACCCGAAACCGTCACACAGATTGGCCAAGTCAAGGCCAACGCATCGGGCGCGGATAATCTGGCAACGTTCACACTCGAAGACAAGTTCCTCGATGCGGCATCGGGCCTTCTGGAAGAAGGGTGCAAGCTGCGCTTTGTCCTCGACTATCAGGGCAAAACCTACACGCTCTCCTCCCACATGGCCGTTGTCACCGCGCCGGCCGCAAAGGCGGAATCAGGCTCGACCACCATCATTCCCACCACCATGGACCAAGAGATCACTCCGTTTGATTTCCCCGCATCGTTTCCCGGCATCGGTGGTAATAAGTTCACGTGTTGGATGCCCACATTTCCAATCCTCTTCGATTTCTCGTTTGCCGGGTACGTACTGTTTGGCGGAGGATACAAACCAGCCAGCTATATGAACGATTCGGGCAACCCTGATCCTGAATACTGGAAGAAGTCACCGCGTGAGTCGGGCGCCAAGCAGGCAAACCGCTACCTCGACGAGATGGAGGGGAAGTGGAATCAGTACAAGAGCATGAGTGCCGGTTCGGGCACCGATCCAAGAAACACCAAGCTCCTTCGCCACCATTGCACGCCGCTGTTCACGATGGATATCGCCACACAGCTGTACGGCTCGCTCGCCTACGATTGGGCGGGCAAAACCTGGGGTAACAACAACGACCCCGCATACGGCAATATTAAGGCCCTCTTCCAGGTAAGAACCGACCTCAATTGGACCGAGCAGTTTACCCTAGGACCGGTGCCATTTTTCCTAAACGTCAACCCCTGGGTGCTGGCAAAACTGGCGCTCGCCGTGGGCGCCCACACGCACGGTAGCGGCGCGGCGTTTTTCAAGAACATTTCGCTCGACTATTCAAACACGTCGGGCTCGTTCACCATCCAGATCGGGCTTGCCGTCACCTTTGGAGCCGGCGTTGCAGGCGTCGCCTCGTCTGCCGTGCGCGGCGCCGCATCCCTCACACTGTTCATTGGGTACGAGAAGGCAGACGGCCACCAGCTTCCGCGACTGCGCGTAGGTGCAGACGTCGATGTCGACGTGATACTCCAGTTCGTAATGTTCAAGTGGACCACCAAGGCTTGGTCGGGGTCGTGGCCCACACTCCTCGATTCGTGGAATATGTCGGTGAACAATGGCAACCAGTATGTGCTCCAGCGCTCTGAGCTCGCATTGGGTGGAGATACGCCTTATACGCTGGATGCCCGCTTCGGCTCGGCCGGCAACATTGAGGCGGGCGGCGCGCCGCAGTTTATCGCATCGGCCACCATCGTCACCAACGCCGAACTGCTCGCACGCGCCGAGGTTAAGGCCACTGCCGTAAACGCCGCGCCTGTCGTGCGCGATTGGGAGCGGGCGGTCACGCGCATTGAGCTCGAGGCAGACGCGGAGAGCGACGACACGGGACAGGTCGAACATTTCGTCCACGTGCTGATGGAGAACGACGAAAATGCCGCGCCGATGTATGAGTACACCTACATCGGTCAGGCAACGAACACCGTTGCCGACCCGAACGCCAATTCTGCCGGCGTGTCGGAGGACGAGCGTGGCGGCATAAAACCCTCGAGCGACAACGTGCTGTTTTCCGGCGTGCTCAGCGAAGCCCACATGAAGCTAACGATGATTGCCGGCGTGGAGTGCCTATTCCGTATCGCCTCGGTGTGCTACGGCGAGAATGGTCGTTCGCGCCTGGTGGTGCATACAAAGACGAACGGCACGTGGTCCGCTCCCACGCCCGTGGACTTCCCCCTTGGGTTTGGCGAGGGCGACGTGGAGCGCACCGGCATATTCGATTACGACTTCGACGTGGTGGAATATACAGACGGGAGGGGAAACCAGGACGCCTACGTGCTGCTGGTCTCGGGCGAGCGCCCCGCCGGTGACAACACCCTTTTCGATACGGCGAGCACATCAGGCATACTGTCCGTTGTGCGCCTGCGCATAAGCAACGACGGAGTTCGCGTGATATCGCACACGTCGTGGCGCAGCATCTCGCGCGGCCGCCTTCAGGAGGATGGCTACCATTGCCTGCAGTGCCCGCGTATCACGGTAGGCAAGACGCTGGTCGACGGACGTCTGTCGGGCGCCTACCTCCACCGCCACGGAGCCACCACAGAGAAGGCGCTCGGCAGCGAGGCCGAGGTTGCGCTGGAATGCTTTACCCTGTGGTCGGATGATTTGGGCGACAGTCTCACGTTCCGTCAGGTCCTCCGCTTTCCGCAGGCACCGTCGAGCATCGAGCTGGGCGCGCCCGAGAATATCAACGGCAAAATGGTGGTTCCCGTTGCATACGAGACTGTAAGCGGTTGTGGCTGCGCATCGTACGCCGTGATCGGCCAGTCCATCGCGGGTTGGGGCGTCATGTCGCCAGATGCCACAGTACCCCACGCGGTACCGTGGCCGCAGCACACGGGCTTTTTGGCTACCGTCAACGAGCAGCTGCAGCATATTACTTGGGCACGAGGCGCATCGGCATTTGCAACGCAGCCCGTGGGTGCCGCAGGCTGTGGCCCGGCATCGTTTAGCGTAAGCAACAACGGCAGGTGCGCGCTCTATGTAGAGAACACCGATGGCAAGGTGGGACAGACCTACGACGAAGAAGGCAACCCAGTTGCAGTGATGGGCAAGCACTTCCGCATCTTCGCCAGCACCTTGGCAGGCAGTCTGTTTACGGAGCCGTTCGTGATGTGCGAGCTGGACCATCCCGTCGATCAGATAACGACTTTTTTGACGTCGGGAGGCATGCTCTCCGCACTCGCCACGCACATTGTAAGCGCGGAGAAAAGCGAGGCAGAGCTGCACGGCATCGAAGTACCCTTGGTGGCGTGTGCCACTCCGACGGGCGCGGTCGCCACCTCGGGCGCAGTGGTGCCCGGAGCAGCAGGCGAATCCTTCATGGTCACGGTGCGAAACGACGGCAACACCTTGCTGACCGCCGGCACGATCGATCTGTACCGAGAGGGCTCCAGCCAGCCGTTTTCCAGCGCATCCATCGGATTCGGAGTGAACGCACGTATGGCTTCGATCTACGATCCAGAACTTGCCGAGGACGCTTCGGCCAACGACATGGCACACGTGAAGTACGCGCTCGAGACGCTGGGCGCACGTTTTGCAACGCACCCGCTGGTTGCCGACAACGGCAACGCCGTGCTGGCACCGGGTTGCACGGCACAGTTCCGCATGAGCTTCGCTATCCCCGAGAGTTGGAGCGACGAAGTGGGCAAACGCGTAACGCTGTATGCGAAGGCGCGTAATCTGGTTGCGCTCGATCCCGTAACGCTCGAGGAAATTCGACCGGGCGCAAACTCGGCGCTGGGTGCCGTGCTGCACGAGCTCCATGTGCCCGACGCGGCATGCGAGCGCTCAGAAGTTCAGGTCGGCGTATACGACAGCGCGGATACGACAGGACTTCACGATGCACCGATGACGACGGACGGCGATGGCGGCTCGAGTGGCGGCGGTTCCGGTGGAAGCAGCTCCGGTGGCAGCAGCGGCTCTGGCAGCGACAAGGACCACGGCAATAACAAGCGTTCCGGAAAAGCGGGCGCGCTTGCGGGCACGGGCGATGTCAACGCTCCCCTTACGGCAGCCGCTGCAGCACTCGCCGCGGCAGGCGCCGGCCTCGTCGCCTACAGCGCCCGCCGCACGGCCCTCGAAAACGACACCGCCGATGAGGTCAATTCTGATAAGCCTCGCTAGCTCCTAGTGACTTTTGTGAGAGACGCCAACTCGGCTCGTCGAACATCAAATGGGCTGGTTCTGGATACCCAGAGCCAGCCCATTTCGCATTAGATATCGTCAGTGGAGTCGAGTTCTGCCTCGAGCTTGGCACGGCGTCTTTTCGCCGTGAAAAACGTTGCGCACAGGACAGCAAACGTGGCCGCGAAAATCGTCGCACCGCAGAACACGCCCGTGGCCAAGTTCGCCAACCAAAAGACGCTTTCGAGTGGTACGATCTGCGCCTCAGCGATACAGCGCATTGCGGCAATAACAAGCGCGAACGCGGCGCCGCTAAGACCGCTGAGAAGCAGGAAATATCCAACAGGAAGATGCTCGGTTTGCCCAAAACGATTGGTATCGACATAGCCCTTCCGCGTTTGCAGTCCTGCGCAAATCAACATCACGAGAACGAGCCACAAATACATGGCTGCCTCGAACGGCGTTGCAAAGCCATGCGGCATTTCACTGGCGTCGCTGTGAACCCACGCAACCTGTCGAGCTATAAACTGGTAGAAAAATATCATCAACATGCCAAACGAAAGCAGCACGAAACCAATCTTGTAGATCTTCGCGCTCTCAGCCTCCAGGCGCTCATCCTTTGGGCCGGCATATTCACGCCACTTTTCCACGAGTTTTAAATCTTCAAATTTCATAGCGAACTCCTAAAGAGCGTTAGGGTCGACGTCGATCCCGTCTTCCCAAAACAGATCGTTCAACGTAACGCGTAGCGCTTTGCAGATCGCCACGCACAAATTGAGCGTGGGGTTGTAGCCGCCCGCCTCGATCAAGCCGATGGTCTGGCGCGTAACGCCCACGGCCTCGGCCAAGTCAGCTTGCGAAAGGCCAACCGCCGCGCGCGCCGCCTTCATGCGTAGGTTCTTTTTGCCCGGCATGGAGTTCCTTTCGTAGTAATGGACAGATATCCGTTGCAACATGACAGAAATATATTGCATCTACCAGGCAGTGTCAACTATATCTGTCATTATGAAAACCATGTCCGACATCGCCATGCGGACATAGCAATTTCGATCCGCTATTCAAACTTACTCGGTCAGAACCGACTCGGTTTTGTCCGAGTAAACTCGAGCATAAACTGATTCATGCGATACAATTAACTCGGACAAAACCGAGTCGGAAGGAACCGAGTAAGTGGAATTCATTGGCAGGGAGCGTGAACTCACCCGTATTAAGAAAACGCTCAAAGTAACTGAGCAGCGCAATGTTCTCATTTACGGCAGGCGTCGCGTCGGAAAAAGTGAGCTCATCAAGCAGGCGCTAACCGATTTGTCGGACGTCGCAACGGTCTATTACGAGTGTCGCCAAACCTCCGAGGCAGACAACCTCGAGAGTCTGTCCGTCCTTGTTGCTGAAGCGCTGAGCTTTCCTCCGCTCGCCTTCACAGGCATCCGCGAGCTCATCGAATTTCTGTTTGCCCAAGCCAAAGACAAGAACATTACCCTCGTTCTCGACGAATACCCCTACTTGAGAGATGCGGTGAAAGGCTTAGACAGCATTCTTCAGACCTCAATCGACGCTCACAGGGAAGACTCACGTTTAAACATTGTCCTGTGCGGCTCCTACGTTGAGATTATGAAATCCCTCATCGAGCATGAAAGCCCCCTCTACGGGCGAATTGATCTCGCGCTTGAGCTTAAGCCCATGGATTACTTTGACGCTGCGAAGTTCTATCCCGCGTTCTCGCCCGAGGACAAGGTGCGGCTCTATAGCGTTTTTGGCGGCATCCCCTTTTACAATCGCCTCATCGATCAATCCCAAAGCGTACGCGACAACATCATCGAGCTCGTCACGGAACCTGGCGCCCGCTTAGAAAGCGAGGTGCCGTCCTATCTCAACGCCGAGATCTCGAAGATGACCAACGCCAACGAAGTTTTCGGGGCTCTCGCACAAGGTTACTCCCGTTGGGGGGACGTGCTGGCACAGTCGCACGTCTCGAGCGGTCCGGCCATGGCAGACGTGCTCGACAAGCTCATGTCACTCGAAATCGTCCAAAAGCGTGCACCCATCAACGACCCTACGAACAAGCGCAAGTCTGGCTACTTTGTAGTGGATCCGCTTTCGCTCTTTTACTATCGCTATGTTTTCCGCAATGCCTCGGCGCGTCAGCTGCTCGACCCGGAAGTCTTCTATGATCGTCACGTCTCCCAAGACTTCGAGGAAAACTACGTTCCTCATATGTTCGAGGAGATCTGCCGTCAATACCTCGTGCGGCAGAACAGAACCGGCAAGATCGAACCGGCTTTCGACGCCATAGGCAAGTACTGGTACGACGATCCCGCAAACAAAACGAGCGGCGAATTCGATGTGGTAACGCAAGACCCCGAGGGTTACGCATTCTACGAAGCAAAGTTCCGCAAATCCCCCGTCACGCAAAAAATGGTCGACGAGGAAATCATCCAAGTCGAGGCAACGGGGCTCAAGTGCCATCGCTATGGATTCTTCTCCCGTTCGGGCTTCGAAGCTGGCGAAAGCGATCGAACCGTCTTCATCGACCTACCGCAGATGTTTGGATAGGACAGGCCCCTCCCGCATTCCAAGCATTCATTATCTAATCGAACGATTGTTCGATGGATTTCGTGTTGGGTGGAATCGCCCACGGGCTGGGCTATGCTACCTTGACTATCTATATGACTTAAACGCAGCAAAGGAGCACCGAGAGAGCGAGTATGGCAAAAAACACCGCAAACTATGGTAACGACAGTATCCGCCAGCTCAAGGACGAGGAGCGCGTACGCCTGCGCCCCGCCGTCATCTTTGGCTCGGACGGACTCGACGGCTGCGCGCATGCCGCCTTCGAGATCCTGTCCAACGCCGTTGACGAGGCGCGCCAGGGCTACGGCAAGCTCATCACCCTTACCGCCTTTCGCGATGGTTCCATTCAGGTAGAGGACAACGGCCGCGGCTGCCCGCTCGACTGGAACCCCTCCGAGAAGCGCTTTAACTGGGAACTCGTCTTTTGCGAGCTCTACGCCGGCGGCAAATACAACAATAACCAGGGCGGCGACTACGACTTCTCGCTCGGCACCAACGGCCTGGGCTCATGCGCAACCCAGTACGCCTCCGAATACATGGACGTCACGGTTTGGCGCGACGGCAACAAGTACTCCCTGCACTTTAAGAAGGGCAAGGTCGTCGGTGCCAAAAAGAAGGCACTCGAGATTGAGCCCAGCGACGAGGATCGCACCGGCACCACCATTAAGTGGCGTCCCGATCTTGAGGTCTTTACCTCCATCAGCATCCCCCACGATTGGTATCGCGAGACAATGCGCCGCCAGGCCGTGGTCAACGCCAACGTGACCTTCCGCCTGCGTATCGAGGGCGACGATGGCGAGTTTTCCGAAGAGGATTTTTGCTATCCCAAGGGCATCGAGGACTACGTGCTCGAGACGGTCGGTACCGACTACCTCACCGAGCCCTTCTTTATCGAGGCCGACCGTCGCGGTCGCGATCGCGAGGACCTGCCCGACTACAACGTGAAGATTACCGCGTGCATGTGCTTCTCGCGCACCTTCATGATGCAGGAGTACTACCACAACTCATCGTGGCTCGAGAACGGCGGTTCGCCCGAGAAGGCCGCCCGCAGCGCTCTGACCAGCGCCATCGATGCCTACATCAAGCAACAGGGCAAGTACAACAAAAACGAGAGCGGCATTAAGTGGCAAGACGTCCAGGACTGCCTGGTGCTGGTGACCAACTGCTTCTCCACCCAGACGTCCTATGAAAACCAGACCAAGAAGGCCATCAACAACCGCTTTATCCAGCAGGCTATGACGGCCTTCTTTAAGGAGCGCCTCTCGACTTACCTGATCGAGAACAAAGACGCCGCTAACAAGATCATGGAGCAGGTGCTCATCAACAAGCGCTCGCGCGAGAACGCCGAGAAGACGCGTCAGAGCATCAAGACCAACCTGCAGCAGAAGACCGACATGGCCAACCGCGTGCAGAAGTTCATCGACTGCCGCTCCAAGGACAAGAGCCGCCGCGAGATCTACATCGTAGAGGGCGACTCGGCAGCAGGCGCCATTCGTACCTCGCGCGATGCCGAGTTCCAGGGCGTTATGCCCGTCCGCGGCAAAATCCTCAACTGCCTAAAGGAGGACTATCCACGCATCTTTAAGTCCGACATCATCATGGACCTCATGCGCGTGCTGGGCTGCGGCGTGGAGATCAAGGACAAGCGCATCAAAAACCTTGGTGCCTTTGACCTTGACAACCTCAACTGGAACAAGGTCATCATCTGTACGGACGCCGACGTCGACGGTTATCACATCCGTACGCTCGTGCTCACCATGCTCTACCGCCTGGTGCCCACGCTTATCGACGAGGGCTACGTGTATATCGCCGAATCGCCGCTCTACGAGATCAACTGCAAAGAAAAGACCTACTTTGCCTACACCGAGCTCGAGAAGAACGGCATCCTCAAAGAGATCGGCGACCAGAAGTGTTCCATCAACCGCTCCAAGGGTCTTGGTGAGAACGATCCGGACATGATGTGGCTCACCACCATGAACCCCGAGACACGTCGCCTGATCAAGGTTGAACCCGAGGACGTCACCAAGATGGAGACCATGTTCAACCTGTTGCTGGGCAACGACGAGGCAGGCCGCAAGCGCCACATCTCCGAGCACGGCAAGGAATACCTGGACCAGCTGGACCTGCAGTAGCAGCAAATCGATAACGACGGCCCATAAGAAGTTCAAGAGGATATCGTGGCAAAGAAGAAGACGAAGAACCAGCCAAAGAAAAAGCAGGTTAACGCCGAGAACGTCATCGGCCTGCACTCCGAGGTCACCGATCAGCCGATCACGCAGACGCTCGAGGTCAACTACATGCCCTACGCCATGAGCGTCAACGTCTCGCGTGCATTCCCCGAGATCGACGGCTTTAAGCCCTCGCACCGCAAGCTGCTCTACACCATGTACAAGATGGGTCTGCTCAAGGGCGAGCGCCAGAAGAGCGCCAACATCGTGGGCCAGACCATGAAGCTCAACCCGCACGGCGATGCCGCAATCTACGAGACGATGGTGCGTCTGGCAACCGGCAACGAGGCGTTGCTCGCACCGTTCGTTGAGTCGAAGGGCAACTTTGGCAAGTACTATTCGGGCGACCTGAGCTACGCCGCCTCGCGTTACACCGAGGCCAAGCTCTCCCCCATCAGCGCCGAGATCTTCAAGGACATCGACAAGGACCCGGTCGACTTCGTCGACAGCTACGACGGCGCCATGAAGGAGCCGCGCCTGCTGCCCACCACGTTCCCCAATATCCTCGTCTCAGCCAACAAGGGCATCGGTGTCGCCATGGCGTCCGACATCTGCGGCTTCAACCTCAACGAGGTCTGCACTGCCACAATGCACTACCTGCAGGACCCCGACTGCGACCTGCTCGAATACATGCCCATGCCCGACTTCTCGACCGGCGGCGAGATCATCTACCGCCGCGAGGAGATGGAAAAGATTATCGAGACCGGCCTTGGCAGCTTCCAGATCCGCTCCCGCTGGCGCTGGATTCCCGAAGAGCGCATCATCGAGGTCTACGAGATTCCCTACACCACCAAGACCGATGTCATCATCGAGCGCATCGTCAAGCTCTCCAAAGAGGGCAAGGTCAAGGAGATCGCTGACATCCGCGACGAAACCGACCTCTCGGGCTTGCGCATCGCCATCGACCTTAAGCGCGGCGTCGACCCCGACAAGCTCATGGCCAAGCTCTATCGCTCGACCACGCTGCAGGATTCGTTCTCGTGCAACTTCAACGTGTTGGTCGATGGTTACCCTCGCGTTATGGGCGTGCGTCAGATCCTGCACGAGTGGGTCAAGTGGCGTATTGAGTCCACGCGTCGCCGCATTAACTTTGACCTGGGAAAAAAGTCCGAGCGCCTGCACCTGCTGCACGGCCTCGAGGCGATCCTGCTCGACATCGACAAGGCGATCGCCATCATCCGTGGCACCAAGCTCGAGGCCGAGGTCGTGCCCAACCTTATGCGCGGCTTCGACATCGACGAGACCCAGGCCGAGTTTGTTGCCGAGCTCAAGCTCCGCAACATCAACGAGGAGTACATCCTCAACCGCACCAAGGACATTGCAAAGCTTGAGGGCGAGATTGCCGAGCTTGAGGAGATCCTCTCCAGCGAGGAGAACATCAAGAAGGTCATCAGCGACGAGCTGGCCGCGGTCAACAAGAAGTACGTGATGCCGCGCCGCACGGGCAGGATCGAGCCCCACGAGGTTATCGAGGTAAGCTTGGAGCCCGAGGTCGAGGAGTACCCGGTTACCATCATGCTTTCGCGCGATGGCTACCTTAAGAAGATGACGGACCGCGTGCTCAAGAAGGCCACTACGCTCAAGTACAAAGACGGCGACAAACCCTTTATCGAGTTTCCGTCCTCCAACACCCACGAGCTGCTGGTCTTTACCAACAAGAGCCAGGTATACAAGTGCAAGGTTGCGGCGTTTGAGGACACCAAGTCGGCCCAGCTGGGCTCGTATCTGCCCACCGACCTCGAGATGGAACCCGACGAGAGCGTCATCTGGGTCATCGACCCCGAGGACTACAAGGCCGACGTGCTGTTCGTCTTTGAGAACGGCCGCGTGGTGCGCGTCGCGCTTTCTGGATACGTCACCAAGACCAACCGCAAGCGCCTCAAGAACGCCATCTACGGCGGCAGCAAACTGCTGTATGCCCAGGTGCTCAAGGAAGATCGCGACATCGCGCTGGTCTCGAGCGACTATCGCTTGATGAACTTCAACACGTCGCTACTCAAGACCAAGACGACCACCAACACGCAGGGCGTCCAAGCCTTTACGGCCAAGAAGGGCCGCTCGGTCACCACCGTCGGCACGACCGAGGAGATTCTTGGCGCCGGCGTCTCGGCCGAGAAATTCACCGCGCAGAGTCTGCCCTCTGCCGGCGCCCTCATGAAGGAAAACGACATGCCGAGTTTGTTTGACTAGGTACCACGGCAACGAGATCGTTAGATACTTCTCAAAGCGACGAGGCCCGGAACGCAACGGCATTGCGCCCGGGACTCGTCGTTTTTCTTCTCAACTATTTTTTAACGCAGATAAATTGATTTCTGCTTATTTTTCTGCGTAAAAAATGTCAGCGTCACTGCTTCGATGCCCTTTGGTCAGCTGTTAGCAAAACTTGCAAAAATTAGCAAAACTTGCAAAAATTAGCAAAACTTGCAAAGGAGTCACCATGGAGTACAGCAAGAACCCCTTTACCCCGACGTTCGGAAGCGTCCCTCCCTTTCTAGCGGGTCGCGAGCATATTCTGCGTGACATCAACCGTGGCTTTATCAACGGCCCGGGAGATCCCAACCTGTCGACCATTTTTACGGGCGCAAGGGGAACGGGCAAGACGGCGCTTCTCTCGCTCCTTTCAGAAACGGCGCTTGAACACGGTTGGATCGCAGCAAATGTCTCCGCCATGCCAGGCATGCTCGAAGATATTATCGAGCGAACCAAAGAAGCCGCAGATAGCTACCTCTCACAGCCTCATGCGCGCATAAACGGCGTCCAAATTGGTCCAGTGGGCATCGATTGGACATATGCTCAAGAGGTCCAGGGCAACTGGCGCACACGCATGAATGGCATCTTTAAGCAACTCGAAAAACATGACATCGGACTTCTCATTACCATCGATGAAGTCACCGTCGATCTCGAAGAAATGCTTCAATTTGCCTCTGTTTACCAGCACTTTGTACGCGAAGGTAAAAAAGTTGCCCTACTCATGGCAGGACTGCCCTACAAAGTATCGGCGTTGCTGCGTAACGATTCCGTCTCGTTCCTCAGGCGTTCCCAATATCATCAGTTAGGACGAATCACTGACGTTGAAATTGCAAACGCGTTTCGCAAAACCGTTGAGGCCGGAGGACGTTCAATCACACCAGAAGCGCTCGAGAATGCTGTGAAGGCCGTCGACGGATTCCCCTACATGATGCAGCTCGTCGGATATCGCACTTGGGATGTTTCGGAGAACTCGCCCCAAATCAGTGCATCCGATGTCCAGCAGGGTTCCCTACTCGCACGCATGGAGCTGCGTGATCGCATTCTCGAAACGACCTATCGAGAGCTTTCCGATAAAGACATTGAGTTTTTACTCGCGATGCTGCCCGATTCTGGCCCCAGCAGGGTCTCGGAGATAGCCAAACGCATGGGCGTCGCCAGCAACTACGCAAGCCAATACAAACGCCGCCTTCTCGAGGACGGCGTCATCGGGGAACGTGGGCGTGGTCTCGTTGGCTTTGACATCCCCGCATTCAGGGAGTTCCTGAGCGAGAAAGTCTCCTAGCACGCGGAGATTGTCCATAAGGACATCAACGCATGGCAATCAGTAATCCTCTTGGTAAGGGAAGTAGGCTTTCCGCCAACGCTGATTGCCATGCGTTCTTCTTGTCCTTAGGCGAGCTTGCGAGCGAGCTCTCGCACCTCTTTCAACTTGGGCGACGATGCCATGCTGTCGCGCTCGGTCATACCGCTGATGGCGACAATGCCCTGGTCCTCCCACTTGCAGTACGCACAGGTCGACTTGTACATAGCGATCGCCGCATCATAGACGCCCTCGCTGTGGCTATCGAGTAAAAGGGCCGTCTTGGTGAACGGGAAGCCCGTAGCACCGAAGGCGTATAGGCGATCGATGGCGGCCTTCTCCTGCGCAGTGATATCAAACCAGTAGATAGGCGAAGCGAAGACAACCATGTCGGCGTCTTTCAGCGACTCGATCACGTTGGCCATGTCATCCTTCTGCACGCAAGTGCCCTCGTGGGCGAAGCAATACTGACACCCCAGACAACCAGCGATTTTCTTACTGGCAACGCGGATGACCTCGACCGTATGGCCACCCTCACGCGCGGTCTCAGCAAACGCCTCGACCATGGTATCGGTATTGGCGCCCTTGCGCGGGCTACCGCTCAATACAACGATATTCATAAGAATCTCCCTTCTTCATGCCGCAGGCGCGCGGCATACATTTCGTTGTAACCAAAACGGGTGGAGCTATTCAGTCGTCTGTAGATCGTATCTCTCGTTCGTGCTCTCCAAAGAAGGTGCAAGCAGAAGCATCACGGGCATTGATCGGCGCCGATATGGATCACGACATGAAACCGTAAGGGTTGGCCAGAGGTTGCTAGATTCAGTAGCTCGCAGCAATAGAGCGAATGACGACTTCGGCGATATAATCCGTGTCATCTTGATTGTTCCCGCGCGGAAGGTACAGCTCATGTCCAAGCTCAACATCGACCAGCGATCGATTCGCGATCTTCTCACCGACAAGCGATCAGACTTCCTCATCCCCGACTACCAGAGGCCCTACGCCTGGGGCGAGGATGAATGCGCAACGCTGTGGGATGACCTGTTCTCGTTCGCTTTTCCAGGCGATGACTACGAGCGTTTCGACAGCGAGAACGACGAATACTTTCTAGGGCCCATCGTCACCTTTAAGAACCTCTCTGGCCAACTTGAGATCATTGACGGCCAGCAGCGCCTCACCACCATCATGCTGCTGCTCCGCGCGTTCTACGACAAGTTCACCAATATGAAGGATAAACAGTCTGTGAAGATGCGCGAGGCAATCGCCCGTTGTGTATGGAAAACCGACGAGTTCGACGAGCCCGACATGGAGCGCCTTAAGATCGACTCCGAGGTTGCATCGGACAACGACAAGAATGAATTCCTCGAGATTTTACGAGAGGGCAATGTAGGCGATGGCTGGAAGAGCGCCTATGCCCGCAACTTCGCTTTCTTCCAGAGGAAAATTGAGCAACTGGTGAGCGAGTGGCCCACCTACACCGTCTACATGGCCACACGCGTCATCAACAATGTGATACTGTTGCCCATTGAAGCGGAGTCGCAGGACACCGCGTTACGCATCTTCTCGACTCTAAACGACCGAGGGTTGCCTCTCTCGGATGCCGACATCTTTAAGAGCCAGTTCTACAAGCATTATTCCGACACGGGGCGCAAGGACGAGTTCATCCGTCGCTGGAAGGGACTCGAGGAGGGAGCGAACGCTATCTTCCGGCCCATGCGCGGCACACCAACCGATGAGCTATTTACGCGCTACATGTACTACCGCCGCGCGAAGAAAGGCATCCGCGATACGACCACCGCATCGTTGCGCGACTTCTTCGGTGCCGATGGTTACGCCATGCTCAAGGAGGACGCCACGCTCGACGATCTCGAGGCGCTGCTCGGCTTCTGGAAACGCGTCGACGCGCAGGAAGGGTTCAGCGAGCGCGTGCTCCGCAGGCTCTTCGTGCTGAACTACGCCCCCAACGGCATGTGGACCTATCTGCTAAGCGTCTGGTTCCTTGCCAACAGCGACAGCAAAGGCGTCCTCGATGACGAGGCACTCTACGGCTTTCTAAACAAGATCACGGCATTCATTTTCGCCTACGCCATTGAGCGACCCGGCGTGAACGCGCTGCGTTCGCCAGTGTATCCCGAGATGATCAACATCGTGGAGCACCGCCCGGTGGAGTTTCCTAACCACCACTTCAATCGCGCAAATATTGCTGAGCGATTCCGAACCTACGTGTTCACCAACGGCAGGCCTGTAACAAAGTCCATACTCACTTGGTGGGCGTACGCAGACCCAGATCAACCACTCATGGACCTAGACACCACGCTCGAAATTGAGCACATCTATGCCAAGAAGCGCAACGAGATAGACCCGCTCGTCGATCAATCCAGCCTGGAGGCGCTGGGTAACAAGGCGCTGCTCGAGAAGCGTGTAAACATCCGCGCGGCCGACTACAGATTCTGCGATAAACGCAAGTACTATGAGGGTTACACCGACGGCAATGGCAAGCGCAAAGCCGGAACAAAGATCGCGGAACTCAAGCGCCTGACACAAGTCATGGGAGACTTCACCGAAATAGACATCGCGACTCGCACGGCGCGGATCATCGATGCCTTCGTGGACTACCTGGGCGACAACGGACTTTTGAGCTAAGGAGCGAACATGTTCGAAAGACTAACCAAGCACGCTGGCAAGCTGGCGGACAGAAACATGAATGTCGAGTTTGGGGGCGGGACGTTCGGACTCGAGGATTTCGTCGACGATTTCTATGAACTGGACGGGTTCGCGGACACCAGATACTTCGAGACGCTTGAACGCCATAGCATCGACACCTCGGAAGGTATAGACAGCTGCGACATCGACCATGGGGGCATTGACCTGATACGTGCATGCATCACGTGGTGCGTTCGTGGCGACCGCTTCTGCGACGGACTCCTTGCCGCGCAAGCTAGGAGCGGGTTTCTGGACCGCTGCCTCTCCCGGCTGAAGGAGCTCGACGAAAGTTAGTCATCGACTCCGAATACACTTGGACCGTGGCCGCCACTAGCGTCAGCAGTAAATCCAGAGGCAGTCTCCATCGAAAAGAGTGATTGACCACTGCCGCCAGTTCTCCGAATCCATTTTGCAGGGTTTACACTCGCAGAAGGAGCCCTTGGCAGCATCGTCGTGATGTGCGTCGCCCACCACGAGACGTTCAGGTGGTATTTCACAGCGGGGCTGTCCGCCTTTATCATCTTGCACGTCGCATTGTTTTTCTCGCATGCAGCGCTGGAGTTATTTAGGGAGCATTTAATGGATATGCTGACGTCACTTTTGCCCATGTTCATTCTCCTTGGCATCGTAGTGTTCGCATCCGACAGACAGGAGAAACGGAAGGTCGAACTCGAAAAGGTCAAAGCAAAAGCCGAGTGGGACCGTGCGAGCGAGAGTTTCAGAGACGATGTGACCCAAGAAGAGCTTGAGGAAATTGTCGCCAGTACGCGACGATCAGTAAAAAGACTTGAGTCCCTTACCGTAGTCGAGCACAGAGTCTACGGGGCAGTTGCTACTCTCAGCGGCATCAGCTCATGGAAGTTCGTAATTGACTTTGACTACAAGGGCCACCTCACAAGCGATTACACCGTAGCGAGCTCAAACGAAGACTCGGATATCCCCGAGCGCGTAGCAGTCCTGATTGCCAAGGGAATTAGGACCTGGACGCCAGGAGGCCGCAAGGTGCGCGCGTCTTTCTGCCCCTATTGCGGCGTCAAGGCATCCGGCGACGCGTCGTACTGCTCTTCCTGCGGAGCCAGGCTGCCGCAGGTGCCGAAGAGGCCGTAGCTGGGACTAAAATGGCTGCGGACATGGACAATAGAATGTAAATCTAAATACTGAACCGGGGTGGCAGATATGACGTTTGACAAACTGTTCGCCAACCAAGAGCCAAGGACCTCCACCCCCGACGCAAACGTGCACGAGCGCGATGATGCGGGTGGACGTCACATAAGCTCGGAGTACCTGACGGCGAGATAGAGTAAGGCGGAAGCCGCATGGCCGAGGGCAGCCAAATAGCTTCCGATTGATTACGTTTCGGCGCATGAAGTTGCGCCCGACAGGTCTAGTTGACGACTCTAACTCTCTGCAAACTCAGCCGTTTCTCCCGTAAGCCTCTGCACACGTTGTTCCTTCTCGACAATGAAACGCTTGTGGTAGAAGAGGTCGGCGAAGTCTAGGATACTGTTCATTTGCGCTGTGTCAAAAAAGGCACCGAAACCCGCTCCCACCACGGGAACAAGTCTGCCGACGTTCTTCAGCGTCAGCTTCTGACCAATTTGAGTAAGGGTTTTCTTAAATACGCCAGCCTCGATTGCCTTCTTGCCACCGTTCTCCAAAGCCTTTTGGGCTGCTTTGTTGGCGAGTGCGCGCATCTGGGCGATAGCGAGCGCGGCGCCACCTTTCTCGACCATCGCGGTCCAGCCCTTCTTTGCGGCTTGTTTCACGGCCGCGCTCTCGGCATATATGAGAACCTTCCCGATATAATCAGTAGCTGGGTTCCCCTTGGGGCTCGGCGACATCGCCCTTTGAAACACCTCGCTGGCAATGATGAGCTCTGCGGGGTCTTCTTTGACGTCGTAGCCATAGAACATGGCCACTGACTGGACTGCCCTGAAATAGACAAGCATGCTGAGCGCGATGTTTGCAGGGAGACCCCAGAACCCGATAGCGCCCGTTCCTCCGCCCTCGGCAAGTGCGATTCCCATGTGCTGCGGGCGCTCCTTGGCCGAGACGGCAGCGACGTCATATGCGCGCAGCAGACAGATTTGCGAAATATCCGAAACCTTTTGTGCCTGTTTTCCCGCGTTGACGCACTGTATGACGTGTTCTTTGCTCACGCTTGCCTTTGCCGCCTGTTTCTCGAGCTCTCCGAAGCCATCGGCAGCCTTCTTGATGGCAGCCGCCATGAGCTCCTGCTCCGTCAGATCCTCGAATGTATCCCTGGCGATGTCACCAACTTTACCGGCAATCTCCTTGACCGGAGCGGGCGTGAGTTCATCGGCTTTCTTCCCGGCTTTTGCCAGAATACCGGGAGAGGTCATCTTCTCGTAGCGTCTGGCGAGGGAGTCGATCTCTTCACATTCGCGGTCGTCAATTATCGGATCCGGTAGGATATATTCGCCGTTCTCAGCAACGACGTTTCCCTCGAACGAATCCCCGTATTCACCGCCGAAAGCCTGATGAATCCTCTTCACTCCGTTCGCGGCCCCCCGCACCATGCCCTTGGCCATATCCCCGAAGTCAGGCATCTTCATATCATTAATGCTCTTTCCCATGGTTCTCCCTTCTCGGTATATCCGCCTGCCTTATATAGGGTGAGAAATTATCGCGAGGCACTCCATGAACCGAAGGCGCGTATCCGCGAAATGAAATTTGTTCATACAGTTTAAAGATTTTACGCCTAGTGAACCTCCTATCTTTTAGCCGCCTGCTGATTTGTGACCACCGCAGAAGAACCCTTGATTATCAACTTCATCCCACGCCCCTCTACGTTCACCATCGGCGTTTGCCATATAGTTACTTACGGCTCTTTTGGCTACCTCCAAGTGCCAGGAAAGTTCCCCGGCTATTTTATATTTATTTCCATTAGGAGCCCCATTGGCCAAAGAGCCCAGCATCTTCGTTGACGAGAACGGCGGCATGGTGAAAAGGCTCGCCAGCATTTGCTCACACTCATCTACCGCCGCAAACAGTTTGAAAATCCGATAAGACTAATGAAGCGCATGGGCGCGATGTCTCCGCCGTCACGGCTGAATACCTAGACCCCTTCCAACCCCTTGACAACGTGAGCGCTTATTACGACAACTGCCAGCACAAAGCCCTATTTTGCGACGTTAGCCGCACGCGCTCGGCGCACACCAGAGCTACCAACACGGCACATGTCGAAAAAACGAGAGTGGATAATCTCCCACATTGAGCCTTGCTTGAGGCTCAATGTGGGAGATTATCCACTCTCATTCATCAGGCGTTCGAAAATCCACGCTCGTGCGTCCGTATTTCCGCACTCGTGCTGCGCGCCCGCGAAGCATCGCGGATGTTGATTAGGAGCGACATGAATCGCGGTATGAAGCCGTAAGGGTTGCCTGGAGGTTGCCCGGAGGCTGCCAAAAGAAAAGCTCCTGACCTGTCGATGCAGGTCAGGAGCTTGAAATCGCCGAATATCAGCTATTCCCACTCTTTCACGCTCGTTTATTGTTGTGCCATTCCAGTCAACTCCAGTTGGGTCGTCGGCTTTAGGTGTCTTGCCACCGAATCTCGCCGTATGTCTTCGCGTAGGAGTTTGAGACAAAACGTGGGACAACGCGGAAAACTTTTCGGCCACCGAAGGCCCGCAGTTTCATTTTTGTCCCAAGGACAAAACAGGTCGGATTGCAAGTTGCAGACATCCTGGCTGAGGACGTGAATTCGCTATTTCAGCCCTTCTTCATCTATTTCGAGGAAGGAATCATAGCTAGCGGCTTTATCCCTGCGCGTTTCAGCAGGTCAGAATCCGTATGCTGTGACCATGACTGGAAGAATCGTTGCTGGAAACTTGGCATTAAATCAAGGCGCGCCTTATTTCAGGTATTCCTCAAAGAATGCCTTCAGCCTTCCAAACGGAATGATGTCCATCTGATCGTAAAGGTCGGTGTGGTTGGCACTGGGGATAATGAGCAATTCCTTGTTGTCCCCAGTCAGTTTGCCGTACGCGGTTTCGCTGAAATAGCGGGAGTGCGCCTTCTCGCCATGCACCAGCAGCACGGCGGAGCGGATCTCGCCGGCGTACTGCAAGATCGGCATATTCAAAAACGACAGCGAGGACGTCACATTCCAGCCGCCATTGGAGCCCAGGCTGCGGGGATGGTAACCTCGCGGAGTCTTGTAGTAGGCGTAATAGTCCGCCACAAACTGCGGCGCGTCATCGGGCAGCTGATCGACCACGCCGCCCGCCAGCGCATAGCTGCCGTTTTTATAGTCCTCGGTGCGCTGCGCGTTCAACGCTTTCCGCTTTTCAAAGCACGCCTGCTCGGAATCCTCGGCGTCAAAATAGCCGTTTGCGGTCACGCGGGTCATATCGTACATGGTCATAGCCGCGGTAGCTTTGATACGGGTGTCGATGGCTGCCGCATTGACTGCCATGCCGCCCCAACCGCAGATACCGATGATGCCGATACGCTCCGGATCAACGCTTTCCTGCACAGAGAGGAAATCCACCGCTGCGCAGAAGTCCTCGGTGTTGATGTCCGGGGATGCTACATAGCGGGGCGTGCCGCCGCTCTCGCCGGTATAGGACGGGTCAAAGGCAATTGCGAAAAAGCCCAGCTCCGCCATTTTCTGCGCGTACAGACCGGAGGACTGCTCCTTCACCGCGCCAAACGGGCCGCTGACGGCGATGGCGGGCAGCTTGCCTTCCGTGTTCTTAGGCACGTATACGTCGGCAGCCAGCGTGATGCCGTATCGGTTGTGGAAGGTCGCCTTGCTGTGCTCAACCTTGTCGTTTTTGGGAAATACTTTGTCCCATTCCTGCGTCAGTTTCAACTGTTCCATGCCTAAGCCTCCTTGTCAGTCGCTTTAAGGTATTGCTCGTCGTCCACGGGCTCCAACCACTCGTTGGAGGCCTCCTCGCCCGGAACCTCCACTGCGAGATGGGAGAACCAGCTGTCGGGCGCCGCACCGTGCCAATGTTTCACACCTGGGGCGATGTTGACCACGTCGCCCGGGCGCAGCTCCTGTGCCGGCTTTCCCCATTCCTGGTAAAACCCTCGACCAGCCACGCAGACGAGGATCTGCCCGCCGCCGCTTTTGGCGCGATGGACGTGCCAGTTGTTGCGGCAGCCGGGCTCAAACGTCACGTTGTAGACGCCGACCTGCTCGGTGGAAAGGGGCGCAAGGTAGCTTTGCCCGATAAAGTACTTCGCAAATGCGTCGTTGGGGGCACCGATGGGAAAGGCCATCTCGTTTTGGTGTCGGGCCTTTGCGTCGGTGCCGTCGCCCTCGTCCGCCCAGACCTCCTTCGCCATGCGGAAGGCCGCCCATGCCTTGGGCCATCCCGCATAAAACGCCGCGTGCGTAAGGATTTCCGCTATCTCCGTCCTAGTCACGCCATTGTTCCTTGCGGACATCAGATGGTATTGGAACGAAGAGTCCGTCAGTCCCTGCGCCATCAGGGCCACCACCGTCACCACGCTGCGGTCTCGAAGGGAAAGCCCGTCTTCTCGGCTCCACACCTCGCCGAACAGCACATCGTCGTTGAGCTGTGCGAATTTGGGGGCAAAGTCCCCCAGGGCATCTCTGCCCGCCGTCTGCTTAATTGCCATGATCGATTTCCTCCTATCGATGGTTCTGGACACTAATCTGTCTCCGCGCGGCTAAGTAGCCCGCCTAGATTTCCATGCCCATTCGTTGCGCCTGTTCCAGAGCAGGATGCCCGGCGATATCGCCCACACCGTTCACGCCGCCGGCGAAAACCGTTTTGCCCATTACGGACCACCCCTTGCGCTACCGATTTGTATTGACGAGAATGAAGGTAATACCTAAACCTGACTTTAGGTCAAGGAATGAATTCGAGATTTATTCGGAGGGGCCATGTACACAATCGGACAGGTGGCGGAGATGTTTGGTCTGCCCGCCTCAACGCTGCGGTATTACGACAAGCAGGGATTGTTCCCGGGGCTGGAGCGGACGTCCGGCATTCGCCGATTCGGCGATACGGAACTCGAGGCGCTTCGGGTCATAGAATGCCTGAAGAAGGCGGGAATGGAGATCAAGGACATCCGTCTGTTCATGGAATGGTGTGCAGAGGGTCCATCAACATACCCCCAGCGCAAGGCCATGTTCGAGGAGCGGAAGGCCCACATGGAGTCGGAGATCGCGAAGATGAACCGTGCCCTGGACATGTTGAAGTTCAAATGCTGGTACTACGAGCAAGCGATTCAAGATGGCAACGAGGATAGAGTGAAGGCGCTGATTCCCGACAATTTGCCGGAAGAGATCAAAGAAGTCTACGAGAACGCCCACGCTCGATAATGCCGACCGATCTCAAGGGAATTCGGTGAGGAGTCCTCTTCGGTTAGTGATGTACTTCTTCCCCTTGATGTCGTAGCGCTTCGCCTCATAGAAGGCGAAAGCGTCGCGGAGGTACGAGATATAGCGCCCGACGGTGACGTGGTTGGTGGGAACCCTGTTGGCGTCGAGGACGTTGGCGATGTTGTTGGGCGAGTTGAGGTTGCCGGAGTTGTCCATCATGTACTCGGCCAGCCTCTCCAACACGGTGGAGTCGGTACGTATTGCGGTCTACCCAAGCCATAATCCACTCCTTCTCGGTTTCGAAACTCGATTATTTCTAAAGTTTCGAAACCGAGAAGGCAATGTGCACAAGGATGCATCAAGGAGCGAATCCCAGTAGCGCCATGTCAGCAGCGATGCCGGGCGCATTCGCACGTGCTACAATCCAACCACCAGAGATGAAAACACAGTCCCCGTCGGGTAGTCGTGGGCGTGCGCTAGTCCGCATCAGTAACCTGCCTCCTTGGTTGTCCCTTCTCTGCATGGTCATCTACATAAAGGAGGAACCAACCATGCAGATCAGCGTGTCGTCCACCCTGACCGTATATCACGACGGTCAATTCTGGGTCGGGCTGGCGGAGCATGTCGAGGACGGAAGGTACGGCGTCGCCCGCATCGTCTTCGGCGCGGAGCCGTCCGATGAGGAGATCCTGCGATTCGTTACAAGCGAATGGGAGAAGCTCTCGTTCTTCGGCGACAAGGTCACTGAAACAAGCAAGCCCGCGAAGAACCCCAAGCGGCGCGCCCGCGAGGCAGCGAAAGCCCTTAAACGGCCCGCGGTGAGCACCAAGGCACAACAGGCGCTCGCGGCACAGCGGGAAGCGATGAAGCGGGAGTCGGCTCAAGCAAGAATTCAGCGTCGCGCGGATGAGGCGGAGACGCGCTTCGAGCAGCGAAAGTTGAAGCGCAAGCAGAAACATCGCGGGCATTGATCGCTATTTGCAGCAAGGCAAACCATATACAGCAGCGGCGCCAGTTCCACTTGAAGCCGACGCCGCGTAGACGCTGATGGTGACGGCTATGCACGGGCACGTGCGCGCCACCGCACTTCACAGCTTGTTTCTCAAGTATTTGGGACGCACACGCGGCGTTCAAAAATGCGGAGCGGCTCCGCATGGCTCAAGACTGAGCCGAGGTGCCCTACTTCTCGCCCTCCAGCAGCCCCACGATGCGGTCGATGTCGACGGCAAAGCAAGGCCTTCCCTCGCGCTCGTAGCGGTCGAGGTACGCCTGGCACTCGGAGACAATGCGCTTGGTGTTGCCATCGATGATGCGCTGGAGCGTCTCGTAGTAGGCCGAGCCTTCGGTCCTGAAGCGGCGCTGGTAGGCCTTGGTTATGGGGAACATCTTGATGTAGTGGATGCCGTGGCGGCAGCCGGGGCGCGTCGTGGGGCGGGGTGGCAACGCAAAGTACTGGTCTTTGGGCACGTTAGGGGCGATGTTGGAACGCAGCGGCACGGCGAAGTCCCTGCGCTTCCCGCGGAAACGCAGCCTCACCACCACGATGCAGGGGCGATTGTGCTTAAGCATGAGCTCGCGGTCGCCCTCGACGAGGTCGAAGAAGTCCTGGGAGATGGATACGATCTTCATCGGTTACGCCCCCTTCATACGAAGCGGGGCCCGCATCGCTGCAGGCCCCTACAGGTGGGCGATATTCTACGCCTTGCGGCACCCCGTCGCCCACGGAGGTTAAACGTACACGTAAGCCGTACTCTGAAAGCCGCGGCTTCCGGCAAGTAGTTTATACCACGAAAGGTCGCTTTCAATGCGCATAGCTCGCAAAATAACACTCGCTGGGCCGTCACCCCTGGCAGTTACCCTCCAATCTTCATTGGAGTCAGCAGGTCAATTCATATATTCATGGGGGTTTATCCTACCGTCGGTGAGCGATTTCGTTAGGGAGTCGAAGCGGTCGAGGATGTCGACGACCTTCTGCTGGGTGCCGATGGATGGGGCGGGAATCTCGACCCTCGATAAGTCCACAAGCGCGGCTTCGATTACCTTTTTCGGTTTAGCGTATTGCTCTTCAGATCATCGTGGTGTGCTCGTAGCCGCGCTCCACGAGGAGCCGCTCGGCAACGTCGAGAATCTTCTCGACCGTCTCCTCCGGGTACTTATTGCGTGCCACGGGCACCTCCGTCCTTGTTATCGCGATAAACATACCATGAGTGGCGTACGGGTCGAGAAGGGCTGGCGCCAAAAGAGCCCAACGGCCGTTACAGCTTCGTTAGAAACGCGCCCCACCATGGATGGTGAACCCGAAAGATAAGGCGCGCGGGCACGGCGACTCGGCCCGCGCGCCCGGAAGAGAAAGGACGAACCCATGGGTTACATGCTCGAGACGCGCGGGCTCACCAAGCGCTTCGGCCGCGGCGACCAGGCGCAGGATGCCGTGGCCGACGTGAGCCTTCATATCCGCGAGGGCGAGGTGTACGGGCTGCTCGGCCCCAACGGCGCCGGCAAGTCGACAACGCTCAAGATGATCTGCGGGATGCTGCGGCCGACGGCCGGGGAGATCCTCTTTGCCGGGCACGCCTGGCGCCGCGAGGACCTCTACGCAATCGGCAGCCTCATCGAGGAGGCGCCGCTCTACCCCAACCTCACCGCGCGCGAGAACCTGCGCGTGCGCACCACGCTGCTGGGCCTTCCCGAGAGCCGCGTAGATGAGGTGCTCGCCGCCGTGGACCTCGCGGACACCGGGAAGAAGCGCGCCGGGCGCTTCTCGATGGGTATGCGGCAGCGCCTGGGGCTCGCACTGGCGCTGATCGCCCGGCCACGCCTGCTCGTGCTCGACGAGCCCACCAACGGCCTCGACCCCATCGGCATCGAGGAGCTGCGCGACCAGATCCGCGGCTTCGCGGCGGCGGGTACGACGGTGATCGTCTCGAGCCACATCCTCTCCGAGGTGCAGCAGATGGCGGACACCATCGGCATCATCTACGGGGGGCGCCTCGCCTACGAGGATGCGCTTCGGTCCGGGCAGGACCTCGAGGAACTCTTCATGAGCGTCTGCCGGGAGGGGCGTCGAGCGCGCGGGGAGGTGGCGGCATGACGGGCAAGAAAGGCGGCCTGCTCGCGTGCCTGCGCGCCGAGGCCCTGAAGTCGCGCCACGCGGCACCGGTTCGCCTGGCCGTGCTCATGGCGCTGCCGATGCCGCTGCTCGGCGCGATGCCCTACCGGGGCGTGCAGATCTTCAGCGCGTGGAACTACTGGTACGCGCTCTTCCTGCCCGTGGCTCTCTCGCTCGTGGTGGCGTGCGTCGCGCGGGCGGACGCGCGCACGCGGATGCGGGGGCTTCTGGGCCTGGGCTTCCCGCTTAGGCGCGCCTGGTGGGCCAAGGCGCTCTGGTGCCTCGCGCTCTGCGCGCTCTCGAACCTCGTGGTCTTCGGCATCTACCTCGCGGGATCGGCGTTCTCCTCGCAGGGCCTCACGGTCGCGGGCACGCTCACGATGCTCCTCTGCGCGCTCGTCAACACGGTGACCGCGGCGTGGATGATCCCCGCAGGGCTCTTCCTCACGGCGCGGCTTGGCATGCTCGCGGGCATCTTCTGCCCGCTCGCCGCGCAGCTCGTGGGTGGTTTCGCCTGGTCGCTGATGCCACTGCCGCAGCTCTTTCCGCCGTCGGCGAGCATGGTCATCCCTACGAGCTTCATCCCTGTGCTGCCGAGCGGCGAGCCACTCGCGGCGGACATGGCGCTCGGCGGGGCGCTCACGGCGGACGGCATGCTCACACTGGCGGGCCTTGCGGTCTGCGCGCTCGCGTTCGCCGCGCTCACGGCGGCGGGCGCGGCCTGGTTCGCGCGCTCCGAGGAGAGGTGATGGCCGTGACACGACTCTCCGACCCGACGCCGCGCATGACTCTCCCGCGGGCCCTGCTCTCCGAGGCCCTGCGCCTGGCGCGCTCCCCGCTCACGGCAGTGCACCTCGTCTGCGGCCTGGCAGCCGGTCTTGCCTGTGGCGAGTACTTCTCCGTAACCCGATGGGACCCGGCGCTGGGCGCGGACGCCTACGCCCAGTTCCTCGGCGCCCTCATGCCGCTCATGTCCGCCATCGTCTGCGGGCTCGCCGTGGACGAGGAGCGCGCTGCCGGGCGCCTCGCCAACCTCACGGCGGTCCCCTCGCGCGGGCGCGCCGTCGCGGCGAAGTTGCTCACCCTTGCGGCGCTCGGCGCGGGCGCGCTGGCCGTGGCGCTCGGCGTGTTCGGGGCTGTGCTCGCCACCGCCGGGCGCCTGCCGCTCGGGCCCGCTCCGCTTGCGGCCGGCTGGGCGGGCATCGTGCTGGGCAGCCTGCCCCTCTACGCGCTGGGGCTCGGCGGGGCCCTGCGCCTCGGCCGCAACGCCGCCATCGGCGCCGGCGCGGCGGGGATGCTCCTCGCGTTCTTCTCAGTGGGCGGACTTGCGCACGGCCTCATGACCGGCGAGCTCACCGGTGCCCTGGCGACGCCCCTGAGCTGGGTGCCGCTCGCCTGGCCCGCGCGCCTGGGATCGCTCGGGGTGGAGGCCTTCATCGACGCCGCACGCGCGGCGGGCCCTCTCCTCACAACTGCGCTCGCTGGCCTCGTGCTCGCCCTGGCAGCCGCCGCCGTCCTTCTGGCCTGGTTCTGCCGCTTCGAGGACGGGAGGGCAGATGAGTAGGAAGCCGCTCGCCGCCGTGCTCGCCCTCCTCTCCGCAGCGCTCGTCCTGGGCGGGAATGCCCTGCTCGACGCCGGCTGGGGGTCGGCGCTGCGCTCGATCGCCGACCGCGTGCTGCCCAACCCTGAGATCACCATGTGGGCGCCCGCGGCTGCGCGCGGGGCTCTGGACCGCTGAGCGCGGCGCAAGTACAATGCAACGGGAGTTTCAGGAGGTCGAATATGGCGAGGATACTGGCAGTGGATGATGAGCGGGCGATCCTCGACGCGCTCGCGCGCGTCCTCGGCCGCGACGGCCATGAGGTCGTCAAGGCGACGGACCCGACGGCGGTCCCGGGGATGGACCTCTCGCGCTTCGACCTCGTGCTCTGCGACGTCATGATGCCGGGACTCGACGGCTTCGAGCTCGTGCGGCAGATCCGCCCGGACTTCGACGGGCCCATCATCTTCCTGACCGCGCGCGTGGCCGAGGAGGACGCCGTGGCCGGCTACGGCCTGGGCGCCGACGACTACGTCCGCAAGCCCTTCGGGGCCGCGGAGCTGCGCGCCAAAGTCGCGGCCCATCTACGCCGTGAGCGCCGGCCGCGCTCGCACGCCCTCTCCTTCGGGGAGGTGCGGATCGACCTCGGGGCGCGCGGCCTCGCCGTGGGTGGCGAGGCCGTGCCGCTCACGCCCACCGAGTACGCCATCTGCGAGTACCTCGCCCGCCACCCCGGGCAGGTCATGAGCCGCGCGCAGATCCGCGAGGCGGTGCTCGGCTGGGAGAGCGACGCCGACGACGCGGCCATATCCATGCAGGTCAGCCGCGCCCGGAGGAAACTCTCCGAGGCCGGCGCCGATCCGATCGCGACCGTCTGGGGGATGGGGTACAAGTGGCAGCTCTGAGGACCAGGGCGCGAGGTCGCGGGGGCATGCCGCTCTCCTTCGTCATCGCGCGCTACTTCGCCTACGCGTTCGCGGCGGTCGCCACGGCGTGGCTCGCCTCGTTCATGGCGCTCTCCGCGGCGATCAACGCGGGCTTCGTCTACGAGGCAAGCTGGGGGCCGGCCAATGCGCGCGAGGTCGCGGAGGGCCTGGCACGCGACGGCGTCTGCGGGCAGCAGGACGTGCCGACGGCGTACCGCTACCTCATCCTGAATAAGGACGGATACGTGCTGATGACAGACCTCGAGGGCACGCGGCTCGAAGACGCGACGGAAATGGCCCGTGCGGCACTCGCCGCGGATCCGGGCACAGTGGAGATTGAGGGCGGGGGCTCGGGTCTCACCTACGCCGCGTTCCCGCTCAAGGGCGGCGGGGCCTGCGCACTCGTCAGCGAGTACCTGCCGCAGTGGGTCTCGCGCGACCTCGCCGGCCTGCTTCCCAACCCGCAGAACCTCATGCTCGTCGGCGCCGCTGCGGGAAGCGCGCTCGCGCTCGCGCTCGTGGCGCGCCGTGCGAGCCGCGTGATCTCGCGCAAGATGGCGCCGCTCGCGGAGGCAGCGGGGCGCGTCGGCGCGGGGGATCTCGACTTCGCGGTCGGCAGCACCAACGTACGCGAGGTGAACGACGTCCTCGCCGCGATGGACGCCATGCGGACCTCCCTCGCCGAGTCGCTCGAGGCCCGCTGGGCCGCGGAGCGGGGGCAGCGCGAGCAGGTGGCGTCGCTCGCCCACGACCTCAAGACGCCGCTCACCGTGCTGCGCGCCAACGCCGACTTCGTGGCGGAGGAGCTGGAAGACGAGAAAGACGCCGACCTCGCGGCCGCCGCGCGCGACATAGCCGGCAGTGTCGAAAGGCTCGACGGCTACGTGCGCCTGCTCATCGAGGCCTCGCGCGGGTCCGGCGGGGCGGAGAGGGCCCCCATGCGGCCGGCCGAGCTCTGCGAGCAGGTCCTCGCCGAGGCCGCCCAGATCGCCCGGTCGCGAGGCGTGACGCTCGACGCGGCCACGGGCCCCGCTGTCGCGGGCGCGCCCGAGGCCCCGCTCGACCGAACCGCCCTGACGCGAGCCGCCGCGAACCTCGTGGCCAACGCCGCCGAGCACGCGCGCTCGCGCGTGGCGGTCTCCTGCGACGTCGCGGGCGGACACCTCGTCATCGAGGTGTCCGACGACGGACCGGGCTTCTCTCCCGCCGCCCTCGAACGCGGCTGCGAGCGCCTCTTCACAGACGACTCCTCCCGCTCCTCGCGCGACGGAGGCCGCCACTACGGGCTCGGCCTCCACGCCGCCTCCGAGGCCGCGAGCGCCCACGGGGGCTCCGTCTCGCTCGCCAACAGCCCCTCGGGTGGCGCGGTGGCCACCATCGCGGTCCCCCTGTGAGGGCCTGACGACTCAGGCCCTCACAACGGCGTGGCTCGCAACCAAACGCTTCCATCTTGAAACACGGGGAGTAAATCGCGAAATCGCAGGTGAAAGAGAGTAAAAAGGCAAAGAAAAAGCCTCCGTTCCAACATGGGAACGGAGGCTCGATAATCGAGTTTACTCACCAATGTCGCTGGTGGCTTTGCCGTAACTCTCGTACGAAACGAAACTCAGGAGCACAGTGCGGCACTCAAAAGTGCAGGTCAGAACCCTGTCAGCCTACTCCCACTCGATGGCTTCGGTTCTGCCGTCCCGTCATTCCAGTTGCGCCCAGTTTTCGGTGCCGTCTCGAGCCGAGTGCCGCCAGGTAACGCCATGTCGCGCTTCGTCGACCTCGGGGACAAAAGTCGGGACAACTTCAAATACTTTTTTTCAAACTCAAGGCTTTGAGTTTTTGTTTTTGTCCCAAAGGGCACAGCGGACAATCTTTGGAGGCTCGATAGCGCCGAAAACGCCCGTTTTGAAACTCAAGTACCCTTTTGCTTGCTAGCTGCCAGCTGCAATCGTAAGTGAATTAACGCGGGTGGCTTGCGAGCGGTTCACAAAACCGCAGGTCGCGGAGCTTCGTCGTCGACGGACAGAGTGAGTAGTCTCAGGTGGCTTGCCCATGAGTTGACGAATTGAATGAAAGACCGCTCGTTCAATGGCTTCTGCATCAAATGAACCACTTGGAGCAGAAGCCGATCTGGAAGACCGAATGGACGAGCATCGAGATTCCGAAACAGATCATCATCACGCAAAACCCGATTCCGGCCATTTTATGAAAGGGTCTTTACCTAGTCTGTCGAAATCCCGTTCCGATCGATCGGGTGAATAGGTGTCGGCGTACACGTCGACCTTGGCAGACTCTTTTGAAAGCAGCTCGAGGGCCTCGTCGAGGTCGCCGGCGAGCTTGCCCCGTCGATTCCGACTTTGAAAAAATGCGTCTCATCATGCTGCCTGAGCGCCGATTCATCCTGCAGCAGGTAGAACCTCTCACCGTTCACCCCGTTCGCCAAAGCGATCCTCTCGCTCGAGAACGACCGGATCTTCCTCTTGAGTCTCGAGAAGGCCCCCTTATCCTCGATTCCAAACTTCTGCGCGAGCGACTCAAGCTGCCAAAGCAGATCGTACAGCCCCACCGCGGGCAGGAGCTCAGCCCCGTACGCCTTCTCGAGCATCGTCCGCTCGAAGCGGTCGTATGCTTTAATTGCCTCGCCGTAAGTCAGCGTGGTCTCGATCGAGGGGTATTTTATTCATCTGCATCGATTTTCCTGTCTGTCGATTAGAGGCTGCTCGCCTCGCAGAGTGCTTCCGTATTCGCCGCGAAGCGCACCCCTCCAAAGGTGAGCTCGATGGGGTGTCCGGATTTGATCAGGTCGCAAATGGCGTATATTCCATATCCCGCTACCCCGGCAATGGAAACGACGAGGCATCCAAGAAGGCCGGCCTGAGGCCCGGTGATGCCGTTCATCGCATCGACAAGGGATTTGAGCATGCCCCGACAATCGCTTGCTTTGTTGCCCGCCGCATCAATCACCGCATAGCTTGTAGCGGTGCGTTCCATAACGTTGTTCATCTGCTTACCTCCATTTTCCCGTTGATCCGAGCACGTATCCGCCCGCAAGGCCTAAAAGAAGAGCCACTGTACCCGAGATGAGCGCAGGAGACGGCCTCCGCTCCTGAGATACCGAGCAGGTCTCACTCTCGGGAGCGGACACGCGAGCGAAATCCTCGTCCTCTTTCTCCTCCGCAACCGATTGGGCGATCAGTGAGAGGGCCTCATGCAAGGTTGCTGATACATACTCGAAATCGATCTCTGGCTCGATCTCAATGGGATGGTGGGCAGCCTCAAGCGCCGCCTTAATGGCGGAGACGTCTTCGGCCCCTAGGACCTCGTCGCCTCTCAGCAGCTCCTCGACTCGACGTGCGATGCTGCCCGTGCTCTGAACCTCGACTCGATCAGAATCGTTCCGAATAAAGGTCTTCTCGTTGGCGTTGACGACAAGGGAGACGATCCTTTCATCGGGGAGCTCGCGCCCAATTGCGTTGGACACTACCTCGCGCAAGACGTAACGTTTAGAGGCCATCCTCTCCCCGACGTTGCGCATGCGCCCGCTTCCGTCCTCAAACCTCAGGACCCCGTCGCTCCCGATCGCGGCCGAGGAGGAGTAGTTCTTCACTTCGACTATCACAAGACCCTGCCGGCTGACGAGGATCTGGTCGAACTCATCGTGCTCGCCCTCGTAGTCCAACTCGGCATTGACCAGTTGCTCGAAGCCGGACCCCACATGCTTGATTGCGTAGAAGACCCGTCGTTCCCCGGCAAAACCCCTGATTAGGCCAGCGTGATAGGAGCTGAATCTCTTCAGCGCCTCTATCGCCGCGAGATAGCTTGGGACACCCATGAGTCCGAGCTCTTCGCCTCGAGCAATAAGATGGTCGATGACGTGATAGGTCTTCACGCTTGAGCTGTACTTGTCCTGAAACACCGTTCTGCACACCTCCTGCTCGAAAGCGTTATGCCGTTCGAGAAGGGCTGGTACCTCGAATGAGCGCCTGGTCAGTTCTCCAATCATTTCGGTTCCTTTCCCGTACTCCATCCGTTTTTGACGCACTGTCCCACGACCCCATAAAGGGCCCGCTTCGTTTAGAGCTGTTTGTTCGTTGCCGGGGTTAAAGTGGCTTATTGTTCTCGATGCGGATTGATGTCTTGCATCCGTCTTCTTCATAATTGCCTCCCTGATTTGTTTTTGATAAACTGCTGGTCAAGTGGTGCGGGATAATCCCTCGATACCTTTAATTGAAATTCTACTTGTACTAACGGGGATTGCACAGTGGAATGTTTTGGCTTAATCCCCTCGCTTGGAGGCATCGATGGCAAACCGGATAAAGCGCAAGCAGCCGATAAACAGAGACTGGTTCAGATGGGTATGCAGTCAGCGCGGCGTGAGCATGAACGGACTCGCAAAGAAAACCGAATGGAGCAGCCGCCAGATCAGAGACGGGGTAAACGACGGAGAGATGACCCCAGAGCTTCTCGATGCTTGCGCCAAGGCGCTGGATGTGCATCCCGATTACCTTGCGGGGAAGTACTGTCGAACGCTCGACTACGGCATCATGCGGGACGAAGAGATCAGGCAACATTGGCTTGAAACGGCAATGGCACCCGCAGCCCATCCATACAAGTACTTCAAACAGCAGGGCATCAACACTCGCGCGCATTTCTATAACACCCTGCTTCTGCATGGCGTTGAGAGAGACGCATTCGACTCCCTAAGTCGTAACGAACAAGAAGATATCGAGAGGGCGCTCGACTGGGCCGAGACAAGGACTTTGAGAAAGTTCTTCGAAGGGGCAAAGGAAGGCGATTGGGCTTCGTATGCGTTCGACGACGTGTTCCAGGACGAGAGGGACATCATCGAGTACATGCTCGAATGGCTTGAAGAGCACGGAAAAATCCGCGTACAGGGATAGTTTTCGACTTTTATGCCTCTTTTGACCCGATGAGGGGCCGACAACCGTAGAGACCCTCAGGTAACGCGCGTGAATTCCGGGCACAGCCAGCCTCAACAATGCCATTGGCTGAGCAAGGGAAACATCTGCAGATAAAGAAGGACGCTGATTGGGCTGCCGTTGTCCGCTCATCCGACCCAGCTTGCCCAGACGGCCCTCCCGCAATCTTTATGTCCCAACGGATGGGTGCCATTTATCCGGGTACACCTGGAGCAACGGGTTGAAGAACCTGCGCAAGGTCGCTCGCAGAACGCGCAGCAGCAAACACGACAGAAGAGACGAACGACAGATGCCGAACCCCCAGACGACAGTACCGCGGAAGACGAGCATTCCGACCACAACCGAACAACTCCAGCTACTAGGCAGGCGCCCGCATGGGCGCCTTTTACTTTTCAGGGACTTAGCTGAGAGCTAAGAAGCGCGGCTCATGGCAGTTTCGCGGAGGCCCGACTGGCTCGACCCACCTCGACCCGTCTCCGCCCCCGCCGTGCGCGTGTCGCGCCATCAGGCGGTTCAATCGTCGCGCAGACGAAAAGGCACACGGTGCCGTGCGGCGTGCCCGCGCGGTGCCGCACGGGAGGATTGGAGGAACCATGGCACGCACAGCCGAATGCGCCGCGCCCGAGGGTAACCAGGACCGAGACGAATGGATGACGGTGATCGAGATGCAGGAGTACATGAGGGCGAGCCGAAACAAGGCGTACGGCCTCATCCGGTCGGGAAAGATCGACTCGTACAAGCTCGACAGGAAGCTCCTGGTGTCGAGGGCGTCCGTTGACGCCTACATCGAGTCGAGAAGCGGCGGAAAATGACGGTGTTGACCACTCAGAAGCTGCTCGCCGCCGGATGCACACGGAGACCTCGAGGCGAAAAGGGTTCAAGGATACGCAACGGCATCGAGCGGGAAACGGCGTTCGAGTTGATGGCTGCCGATGGAAGTCCGCGAAGGGCAGTGTATCAAGCGCGAAGAAGACCATCAGGTACCCTGGGAGGTTCTCTGAAGATCGCTTACTTCATGAAGTGCAGGCTCGGCTGGACGGAAACTACCTCGGAACTGATAGCGGAATCGGGACTCGCCGACACGCAGACGGTAGGCCTCAGTCGAAAACCCGACGAGCATTTTCGGGTGTTCCTAGAGGCGAGCATGCTATTCGACGCTGAAGACCTCGATTTCTGGAATCATACTCCTCGTGCACGTCACAAAGGCCGACTCAATGACGGCAGTGGCGGCATCTTTCTTTATGCGCGAGGCTCCCGCCGCTGATACCATGTCGTCTTCAGGGAACGCATTGCTCGCGCACAGCAAGCCGCCTAGTTCATGCACATAGGGTTAGGGGGCAAGCGAGCCGTCAGGGCGCCAAGTGTTTCACTTGGTCCACACATTCCCAAACGACGCTTTTCCTGCTGCCACTCACTGACCCATAACGGTGTGGAGGGCGTTTTTTCAATAGCCGAACCCCTCCGCTCAAAACACCGCGCATGAGAGAAAGCCTCCCGTGACCCCTAGCGTCGGTCTCTCGTGCAATTCAAGAGTGTTTCCCAAATATGGGTTTGGGCTACGCCCTCATGACGTCAACCCACCCCTTAAGATGCGCAACGAACTTGTCGTAGGTCATTAGTGGATCCGGTTCCTCAACAACACCGTTCTCGAGGTCGACAGCAGCGACCCACACAGCCTGATAGATTCTCTCACGCAGCAATCTCTTGCCTAGGATGGTGAATCGCTCGAGGTACGACGAATTCTCGAACTCCTTGTCAAATGCATAGCGCGACTTGGCACCAATCTTTGATGGCCTAGTGCTCTCTGGGGTCTTGCGAATCAACAACACGTAACCAAAGTTGGGCGGGAGATCGTTTGGCTCTAGAAGATGGTTGTGGGTAGCGCAATCGACGTCAGATGCACTCCCCAACGCCTCTTCAGCCCGATTGTTGGCATTGTTGCCGAAGCTACCATTGATGCTCTTAAGCTCAATAGCAGCCACAAGTACGCCATTTTCGAATGCGGTGATATCCCATTTCTTGGAAGGACGGAACCACCCGGGGAGGGTCACGTTGGCATCATCCAGGAAGATGGAGTCCTCGTCATAGCCCACCCGCCTCATATCTTCAGCAATCTTCATTGCAAGTGGTGCGATATGTCTTCCGCTCCTTGTCCCATTGTTCACCGCATAGCTTACGCAGTCGAATACCGCATCCCTCACGTCATCACGCATAAACGTCCTCCAGTCTGTACGCCCTCCTGCTCGCAATGTTCGCGCGAGTCCGGTCTCCGGCGACAAACGCCTCAGCGAGTTCGCGCTTCGTATCGTCATCGACCTCATCAGCCCGTGGAATGTGCACCTTACGTAGATACTGCGCCTGAAAACGCAGCGTCGACCCACGCATTTTCACACCGAACGCGTCCACATAACCCTCGACGAGATCGCTCATCAAAAGGCCACCAAGTGCTCGAATATCCCATTCTGCCGACGTCATCCAGTAACAGTTGTGATGGGGGTATCGCGATCCATCGCTATACACGGGATCAGATGTCGCCGCCATATCGGGAAAGAGGAGCATTTCCTTCCCTATGAGGGAATGGTTCAGCTTGTCCAACGTCCGATACCACGAAGTTGGATGGTCTTTCGCAACTCTGCGACGCTTCAACCTCTCTTCGTTTCTTTCGAGATAGTCCTTCAGTTTTGGATAGTCATCAAGGTCGACAAGAGTGCCATCATCGCTCCACGGGTTCACAAGACACTTGTTAGCATCGCGCCTACCCGCACGCCAGTCACGCATGAAGAAGAGCGGCAACAAGCGCTCAGACTCCACCAGGCTGGTGTCCTCGGTAACGTAAACTTCGTCACAACCCGAGGCAACACCGATGCCAAGTTTGACACCCGCATCCTCCAGTGCCGGAAACCTACTAGCCAGGTCATTAAGGACACGAAGCCGACCAGGAGATGCCAGCGGAATTGACGCAGCACCTGATAGAGGAGGCAGAACTCCTGCGGAGGCATTGGCAAGGATCAATTCTCTTTCCCCTCTTGCCAGCCAAGCCTCAACAGGCAAAACGTCATCTTGAGAGAAGCAATTCCCGCAGTCTACATACCGAATTGCCCTGCCGGGACCTCTCCGCAGTAAAGATATGGCAGGATAAGCAGCGACGACGTCCTCGAAAGCATCGACACCATGCATCCTCACATGGACGTCAAGGCTGTATCCACTTGAAACGAATGCGCGAAGACGAGACCCGTAGCGATTCTGGAGCCACCGATCCGCACAAATAAAGCAAAGGGAGCCATCATCCGTCAGTACGCGAAGACCCTTCTCAAAAAAGCCAACGTAGAGATCAGACCCCATCGTGCAACACGTAAGCCGTTGCACGTAAAGCTCACGCTGATCCCTGGGAATCAAGGCCGCACGGATATAAGGAGGGTTGCCAACCACCCAGCGAGCCTCGGGCACTTCGGAAAGGAGGAAGTCTCCCTCTGAAACCCAAACGTTGGCAAGTCTCTCCGATTGCTCCGAGGTAAAGCCCCACTCTTTGAGGGTGTCACAAACGGCGCGCCTACTCTTCTCTACAGACGATGGATCGAGATCATATGCGCGAATACAGCTCTCCAGGACAGCGATGGACAACCTGCCCGTTCGACTCGCACTCTCGCAGAGTCGATTAACCATTCGTCGCAAAAATGCACCATCTCCACATGATGGTTCGATGGCACAACCAGACGTCAGGCTACGCTCTGGAGTATAACCAGCAACATCCAACACAAAGTCAACGATCCAGTCCTTCGTGAAGACTACGCCTAGACTCGTCACTACCTATACCCCCTCTCGAGAATGTGCCCCAGTCCCAAGCCGTAGAAAACATAATACCTATGGGTTGAGACAAGAATGTGACCGGTTTTAGGGCTGGCAACAGGAAAGCTATTACATACAATTTAGGCACATCCACCTGCGAGAGCGCCATATGAGGAGCAGCCGTGTGCACTTCGACCCAGTCTGCATCTCCAGCGAGTATCAGTAGAATCATTGCAGGTCGTCAGCGCGTTATCGTGAGGCTCTAGAAGGCTGTCCGCCCACTACATCTATCTCATGGCCTTGAACTGGCCTTATTCATTATCGTAAGGCAAATATAGATTACAGCCCTCGGCTGGTTTACAGGCCTACGGATGCAAGGTGGCGCATCTGGTAGACCGGAGCCCACTAGATGCGCCACCATATACGACATCACGATAATGTGCCGAGCTACTCCCACTCAATCGTCGCGGGCGGCTTGGACGTGATGTCGTAGCACACGCGGTTGGCGCCGGGAACCTCGGCAACGATGCGGCCGGAGATGCGGGCCAGCACGTCGTAGGGCAGCTTGGCCCAGTCGGCGGTCATGGCATCGCTGGACTCGACGGCACGCAGGATGATCGGGCGCTGGTAGGTGCGCTCGTCGCCCATAACGCCGACGGACTTGATGTCGGGCAGGACCGCGAAATACTGCCAGCAGCTGTGCTCGGAGTTGCGCTCGCCGGTCTGCTCAAACAGACGCTGGTTGTAGGCATCCAGCTCCTCGCGCACAATAGCGTCGGCATTCTTGAGGATCTCGAGTTTCTCCTTGTCGACCGCACCGATGATGCGGATGGCCAGACCCGGGCCCGGGAAGGGCTGACGGAACACGATGTGACCCGGCAGACCGAGCGCCAGACCAAGTGCGCGGACCTCGTCCTTAAAGAAGTGGTCGAGCGGCTCGATGAGGTCGAAGTGCACGCCCTCGGGGAACGGGATTAGGTTATGGTGGCTCTTGATGGTGGCCGTCTTGCCGCCCGTCTTGCGAGCGCCGGACTCGATGATGTCGGGGTAGATGGTGCCCTGAGCCAGGTACTTGACCGGCTTGCCATCGGTCTCGAGCTGCTGCGCCACGGCGAAGAACTCTTTCCAGAACTGCGTACCGATGATGCGGCGCTTCTCCTCGGGCTCGGTCACGCCGGCCAGAAGCTCGGCATAACGGTCCTCGGCGTGAACGTGGATAAAGTCGACGTCAAACTGCTTGGTGAAGACCTCCTCCACCTGCTCGGGCTCGCCCTTGCGCAGCAGACCGTGGTTGATGAACACGCAGGTCATCTGCTTGCCCACGGCGCGGGCGCCCAGCGCAGCCACGACGGAGGAGTCGACGCCACCGGACAGGGCCAGAATCACGCGGTCGTCGCCGACCTTCTCGCGGAACTCGGCCGTCATGGTCTCGACCAGGTTGTCCATGCTCCAGTTGGGCTCCAGGCCGCAGATCTCAAACAGGAAGTTGCTCAGCAGCTGCTGACCGTACTCGGAGTGCTTGACCTCGGGGTGGAACTGCGTGGTGAAAATCTTGCGCTCGACGCACTCCATGGCGGCAACCGGGCACACGTCGGTGCTGGCGGTAACGGTAAAGCCCTCGGGCACCTCGGAAACGGCGTCGCGATGGCTCATCCACACGGTCTGCTCCATGGGCGTGGAGTTAAAGAGCTTGGCGCCGGCCGTGCGCGTGATGGTGGCGCGGCCGTACTCGCCCACCTCGGAGTGGCCGACCTTGCCGCCGAGCGTCACGGCCGTGATCTGATGGCCGTAGCAAAAGCCCAGGACGGGAAGGCCCAGGTCAAAGATGGCAGGATCGATGGACGGAGCGTCCTCGGCATACACAGAAGCCGGGCCGCCGGAAAGGATGAGCGCAGAGGCGTTCATCTCGCGAATCTCGTCGGCCGAGATGTCGCAGGGCACAATCTCGGAATACACGTTGAGGTCGCGGACGCGACGGGCAATGAGCTGACCGTACTGCGCACCAAAGTCGAGTACGAGGACCTTTGCGGAAGCCTTTTGATCCATGGTTTCCCCCTCTTGTTGGCGGGGAGCCGGTGCCCACCCGCGCGAATGAACGAAAATAACCTCCATAGTGTACACGTTATATGGGGTTTCTCGTCCCTCGCAGCCATCAGCGCACGGCAAACGCACGACCTGGGCCCCTATTTGACGGCAATTGAAGTGTTACCAAACGTTACCGATGATGTAATACGTTTGAACATTGGACGCCCTGTGCCACAATACTGCCGAACGACTCCGCCTCTGCGGCGGCAAATACGATAGGAATACCAGCATGAAGCGCATCCTTCTCATCGCCACGGGCGGCACCATCGCATCGACCGAGGACGGCAACGGCCTCTCCCCCGCCCTGACCGGTGAGGAGCTCGCCCAGAGCGTCCCCGAGATCTCGGGCCTCTGCGAGCTCGACGTGGTGCAGCCCATGAACATCGACAGCACCAATATGCGCCCGAGCGACTGGATGCGTATCCGCGATGTCATCGTCGAAGGCTATGCCGATCACGACGGCTTCGTGATTCTGCACGGCACCGATACCATGAGTTACACCGCGGCAGCACTTTCCTACCTGATTCAGGACAGCCCCAAGCCCATCGTGCTCACCGGCTCGCAAAAGCCCATGGGCAACCCCTTTACTGACGCCAAACTCAATCTGTATCAGAGCCTGCTCTATGCGCTCGACGAGCATTCGCACGATGTGTCGATTGTGTTTGGCGGCGTCGCCATTGCCGGCACGCGCGCCCGCAAGCAGCGCACCATGAGCTTTAACGCGTTCATCAGCGTCAACTATCCGCCCATCGCCTATATCCGCAACGACCGCATCGTGCGCAACGGGCTTCACGGCACGCATCAGGGCGAAAACCCGGTGCGTTTCTACGACAGCATCGATCCGCGCGTATTTGTACTCAAGCTTACGCCCGGCGTAAACCCGGGCATCCTCGACGCCCTTGCCAATAGCTACGATGCCGTGATTCTGGAGACCTTTGGCATTGGCGGTATTCCCGAGTTTGGCGAGTCGGGCGAGTCGTTCCAAGAGGCAATTTTCCGCTGGGTCGATTCGGGCCGCACCGTCGTTATGACCACGCAGGTCCCCGAAGAGGGCCTCGATCTGGGCGTTTATGAGGTCGGCCGAGCTTACGCCGATCATCCGGGTATTTTGCGCGGCGACGACATGACCACCGAGACGCTCGTGGCCAAGACCATGTGGGCACTCGGCCAGTCACGTGATGCGGACGAGATTCAGCGCCTGTTCTACAGCCAAGTCAACCACGACCGTATCCCGATGGCGTAATCCCTAAGGCAGTTCCGCTTATCGCAGCCCCAAACGACAGGTGGTCCCCCTCGGGCCGTGCAAAAAACGGAGTATTCTGCAGTTTCTCCGCCGGAGGCATAGAATCAGCCGATTGTTAGACGAACTTTTAGTACGAAGGAGCCGTCTAGTAAATATTTATTCCACATTTTTATTTAGCGTGTGGATTAACTACTGCCAAAAAAGCAAAGCCAGCCGTCCGAGCTACCATCTACGGCTGAACAGGTGCTGAATACTCGCGATTTTGCACATCGCAACCAGGGGGACCCGTCCAAAGAGCGTCAAATACAGCGGAGGAACGCCCTATTCAATACCCTCGAGAAGCTCTGACACCGTCATGCCGAGTGCGGGCGCGATCTTAAATAGAACCTTGAGCGTGAAATTTGCCGTTCCATCTTCGATTCGGTCGAGGTAGGGTCGGCTGATTCCTGTCGCCACACAAAAATCAACCTTGGAGATACCAAGGTCCCTGCGTGTCTCTTCGACCCGCCTGCCAAGAATCTGTTTCGCACGTTCGTCCATGCAGCCGAGTTTGAAATGGAGCCGAACATAAACGTAAACTATAGTTTACGTTTTCCCGAATACACAGGAGTTTTCTATGTCGGGTTCTTCGGTCCGCATGTACCGAGCCACGCTTCGCACAAACAGCGCACCGCCCAAGCTCGTCGTCGTTGAAGCTGAATGCCTTTCGCCCGATGAGCGCACAGCATTTGCATTGCTATCAAGTCGCGTCGCCGCCGTTCTGGTCCCTTGCCCGGCGCAAGGTGAACTTGCTGTTCAATGCCAAACGCACAGCTGCCTGCTCAATCAGGCTGCCGTAATCGCAACCAGCCAACGCGGCCTGCCGCTCCTTTTAGAAGCCGGTATCGCGCTCTGCCTTCGCGGTGCCGGATACGAAAACGAGGCCGCCGCCGATGTAGTCTTTCAACCACGATCGAGCGGCGGCCTCGCAGCAGCCATCGAATATGCTTGCAGGCTCGTTGCCTAAAGGCGCAAGCTAAAAGCCCAGGCCAAAGCCCATACCGGTAATCGCCGAATACATAAAGTAGACGTTGATCACGTTGAGGAACACACCCGTGATGCAACCGTTACGCAGGTAGCGCTCGCACACGATGCGCGCCATGGCGGCGGAGTCATCATTGTTTTTAGCCTGGCGTCCCGCCGTAAAGTACGTCGCCACGCTCAGCAGCAGGTTGAGCACCGGCAATGCCAGCAACTCGTAGCTCTTGCCCCAGCGCGTCGCCTCGCCGGCAGCATTAAACTTTGTTGCCACCTCGGGACCAATGTTGGGGATCACAAACGCTGCGACCACCAGCGGAATCACCGCAAGCACGAGCAGCGCAATACCCATGTAGCCAGCTTTTTTGCCATATTTAAACATATGCGTCGTCCTTACACGTTAAAGCGGAAGTGCACGACGTCGCCATCGGCCATGACATAGTCCTTGCCCTCAATACGCAGCTTGCCGGCGGCCTTGGCACCCTGCTCGCCGCCGAGCTCGATGTAGTCGTCGTAGCCAATGACCTCGGCCTTAATAAAGCCGCGCTCAAAGTCGGTGTGGATGACACCGGCGGCCTGCGGGGCGGTCGCTCCCTGACGAACCGTCCAGGCCTTGACCTCCATCTCGCCGGCCGTAAAGAACGACTGCAGGCCGAGCAGCTTGTAGGCAGCCTGAGCGAGCACGTCCAGACCGGGCTGCTCCAGGCCCAGGCTCTCCAGGTAGTCGGCAGCGTCCTCGGGATCGAGCTCGGAAAGCTCGGCCTCGATCTTGGCGCAGATGGGCAACGGCTTGACGCCATCGATGGGCGCCAGATCCTCGTTGAGCATATCCTCGTCCACGTTGGCCACATACAGGATGGGCTTCATGGTGAGCAGGAACAGGCCCTTGGCGGCAGCACGCTCCTCGTCGGTCATCTCCATGGATGCGGCGCGCTTGCCCTCGTTGAGCCAGGCAAGCAGGCGCTTGGCCACCTCGAACTTGGGCATGAGCTCCTTATCGCGCTTGGCCTCCTTCTCGAGCTTAGGCAGCTGCTTCTCGAGCGTGCCCATGTCGGCAAGGATGAGCTCGGTCATGATGGTGTCGGCATCGCCGGCGGGATCGACGAACTCACCCGTGCGGCCCACCTCACGCATGACGTTGGGGTCCTTAAAATAGCGCACGACCTCGCAGATGGCGTCGGTCTCGCGAATGTTGGCCAAGAACTGGTTGCCCAGGCCCTCGCCCTCGTTGGCACCCTTCACCAGGCCCGCGATGTCGACAAACTCGACCGTAGCCGGCACAATGCGGCCCGGGTTGACGATGTCGGCGAGCTTTTGCAGGCGGCTATCGGGCACATCGACGATACCCACGTTGGGGTCAATCGTGGCAAACGGGTAGTTGGCGGCAAGGCCGGTCTTTTTGGTAAGCGCGGTGAACAACGTCGACTTGCCCACGTTGGGCAGGCCCACGATACCGATGGAAAGGGACACGACAGCTCCTTTTGGTACAGGTACTTCAAACTTCATAAGTATAGCGCCGCCGCAGCATCCGGGCGAATCCGGACACCGCGGCGGCGCAAATGAAGCAGAGATGCGTGAGGGTTCGAGACAGTAGTCCTTACTTAAGCTCGGGCCAGAAATCCTTGTTGACCTCGATGAGCTCGTCCAGGATCTGCTTAGCAACGCTTGCCGAAGGAATGGTCTTGGAGAGCGTGAGTGCCTGCCAGAGCTTCTGGTAGCTGCCCTCGACCCAAGCCTGGACAACGAGCTTCTCGACGGAAACCTGCTGCTCCATCAGGCCCTTCTGGAACTGCGGAATCGGGCCCTGGCAGATCTTCTCAAAGCCGTTGGAACCGACGATGCAAGGCACCTCGACCATGGCCGTCGGGTCGAAGTTGGGCACAGCGCCATCGTTGGGGACGATCAGCAGGAAGCGCTCGAGCGTGTTCTCGGCCAGTGCGCAGGCAAGGTCGACGATGTAGTTGGCATGCACATCCGGCTCAAAGCCGCCGTCCTTGGCAGTACCCTTGGCGATGATGTCGCGGCAAGCGCCAAAGACCTTCTTCTCGCGGCCGTCCATAACCTCATTGGCGCGAGTGTAGTTGGGGTCAGACGTCTCGACGACATAGTCCGGGTACAGGTAATACTTGAGGTAGGTATTGGGAATCGTCTCGGGATCTACAGCATAGACATCCTTGGCCTTGCCGAAGGTGTGAATCCAGCTCTCCTCGACATGCTGCTCCTTACCGGCCTCGTGCTCGATGCCGTCCAGGTAGCCGTTCTTAGCCATGTGCTCCTTAATCTGCGGCATGAGGTCGTTGCCATCCTTGTCGTAGATTTTGCTCCACCAACCAAAGTGGTTGAGGCCGTAGTAGCTATACTGCAGCTCGCGACGATCCTTGATGCCGCACATACGGCTCATCTTATCCATGAGGTCGATCGGCATGTCGCAGATGTTGATGATGCGGCTGTTGGGGCGCAGCACGCGGCAGGCCTCGGCGACGATGGCCGCGGGGTTGGAGTAGTTGAGCATCCAGGCGTTGGGGCTGTACTTCTCCATGTAGTCGAGGATCTCGATGACACCACCGATGGAGCGCATGCCGTAGGCGATACCGCCGGCACCGCAGGTCTCTTGGCCAACGCAGCCGTACTTGAGAGGAATCTTCTCGTCGAGCTCACGCATGGCGTACAGGCCGACGCGGATGTGAGCAAGGACGAAATCGGTCCCGGTGAATGCGGTCTCGGGGTCGGTGGTGTAGCTAAACTCAACCTCGGGGGCGTTCTCGTGGAAGTAGATCTCGCAGGCCTTGGCCACGGTCTCCTGGCGCTCGGCGTTGTTATCGTAGAAGGTCACCTTGTTGACCGGAAAGCGGTCGCGCTCCTCAAGCAGCATCAGAGCGATGCCCGGGGTGAAGGTAGAGCCACCGCCGGCAATGGTCACGGCATAGTTTTTCTTGGACATGATGTCCTCCTCATTCTGGCCGCTTGCTCAATCCATCCCCGTACGCGGCCTGCACGGTTTGGAATTGTTACCTAGAAGTGGAGTTTTCTATCTCTAGAATCGGCCTTGCGGTGCATACCGGCTCTGCAAGGCCGATTGTTTCGATGGACGATGGTTTACAGAAGAGTCTCGAACTTCAGAAGACTCTCGAACTTCTCGCGAACCTGCGGGACGCTAAGGCCGACGATGACCTGGATTGACTGACCTTGGACCACCAAGCCATGCGTACCGATCGCCTTGAAGGAAGCCTCGGGTGCAACGACGCTCTTGTCCTTGACGTTAACGCGCAGACGGGTAGCGCAGTTCGTTACATCGATGATGTTATCCGTGCCACCGAGCAGATCGAGGATGTTCTCGGCAAGCACCAAGCGCTCATCATCTTTACTCTGGGCGGCCGATTTGCCAGCAGCAGCACCGCCCTGCTTTTGCTTGTAGTCGGCCTTGGACTTGAGCTCGACCTCAACATCGTCATCCTCGCGACCGGGGGTCTTAAAGTCGAACTTGACGATCAGGAAACGGAAGACCACAACCCAAAGAGCGGTAAAGCACAGACCGACAAGGATGGAGATGGCGTACTGCAGACCGTGTGCGGCCCAAAGGGGCAGCCAGTCCCACGAGAGCATCGAGATGATGCCGCCGTCGAAGATACCCACGACGCCAAGGAGGTTTTGAGCCATGCAGCCAAGCGCTCCGAGCACGCAGTGGACGACGAACAGGCCGGGCGCGATGAACAGGAAGGTGAAGTCAAGCGGCTCGGTAATACCGCAAAGCATAGCGGTAAGGGTGACCGGGATCAGCAGAGCCTTGACGCGCTGCTTGCGCTCGGGTTTGGCGGTCATATAAAACGCAATGGCGACGCCAAGCGAGCCGAAGACCTTAGTCCAACCAGGGCAGGTATAGGCAGCCCAGGGTGCGGCATCCTTAAGAGCAATGCTCGGATCGGCAGCCAGTTGGGGCAGGATGTTGGCCCAAGCAGCAAAGATGCCGCCGTTGACCGCCGCGTTGTCGTAATAGAACGGCGTATAGATAAAGTGGTGCAGGCCTGTAGGGATCAGCACGCGCTCGAAGAAAGCAAAGACACCCACGCCAAACGTACCGGCGGAAAGGATGAATCCCTAGAAGGCGGAGATAGCAGCCTGAACATGCGGCCACACCAGGCAGGCGATAAGAGCGACCGGAACCATAACGAAGAAACCGATCATATAGATGAACACAGAGCCCGAGAACACGCCCAGCCACTCAGGAAGTTCGGTGTCGAAGAACTTGTTATGCAGCATCGTGGCGATACCAGAGATAATGAGCGCGCCCATGATGCCCATATCAAGCGTTTTGATGCTTGCGATAGTGGCAAGACCAGTACCGCTGCCCGCCTCGACAGAGTAGTCGACCCCAAAGACAGGGCCCCACTGCCCCAAGATTGTGCTTACAAAGTAGTTGAAGGTAAGGTAGATGGCCAAAGCCTCCATGCAGCAGCGAGCGTTCTGCTTGTTCGCGAGCGAGATTGGCAACGCTACGCAAAACAGCAACGGCATCTGGTTAAAGAGCGTCCAACCACCCTGGAGCAGCACATTCCAGCAATCAAACCAAAGATGGCCCGCAGTGGCCATCTCGCCAAAGATCGCCTCGGTGGTAAACAACGTACCCAGGCCGACGACGATTCCGGAAAATGCGAAAAGAATTGCAGGCGTGTACATTGCACCGCCGAAACGTTGTATCTTTTGCATCATGACGGGGAATCCCCCTCTCTTCATTCGGAGCGACTGCGGTTTTGGCTTCACTCGAGACCGCAGACGCGCCGTTTGCGTGTACCTCGTGCAATAGGACGGGTGGGCCCGCTTCCCTGACTTCTTGCGCTTCTATTTTTATCATATCACTTATCTAGACAAGTTGGCATAAATACTACGGTCGGTAAACGGTTGATTATTGGCCGTAAACGGTATATGTCCAGTATTTCGCCTGTTAAATCTGACATAGCTGATGGCTGCATTTCAATTTTCTTTTCTACTTGTCTAGATGTGCTTGTCTATATCTATAGACATGCCTATACTTCATTACAACATTCACCGCCACTTTAAGGAGTCACCATGAAAAGCGCGGTCTTCTATGGAAAGCACGACCTCAGAGTCGAGGAATCGGCAAAGCCGGCCGTGGGCAGGCGCGACGTTCTGATCAACGTCAAAGCTTGCGGCGTCTGCGGTACCGACGTTCATATCTATGAAGGCGACAAGGGTGCAGCCGACGTTACCCCGCCCACGATCCTTGGTCATGAGTTTGCGGGCGTTGTCGAGGCCGTGGGCAGCGACGTCGCTGGCTTTAAACCGGGCGATCGCGTGTGCATCGACCCAAACCATCCCTGCGGCTGCTGCGAACCCTGCCGCGACGGAATCAACCACTACTGCGAGCATATGACCGGTTACGGCACCACCGTTAACGGCGGCTTTGCCGAGTACTGCTCCGTCGATATGCAGCAAGTCTACAAGTTGGGCGATCACACCAGCTTTGAGCAGGGTGCTATGACCGAGCCCGTCGCCTGCTGCCTGCACGGCATCGATATGTGCAACATCAAGCCCGGCAGCACAGTTGTCGTTATCGGCGGTGGCATGATCGGTCTGCTCATGATGCAGCTTGCTAAAAACGCCGGCGCCACCAAGGTTGTCTTGCTCGAGCCCGTCGAAGGCAAGCGCGAGGTTGCGCTCAAACTCGGCGCCGACCTGGCAATTGATTCCATCCACGAGGACGTCCCGGCCCGCCTGAAGCAGGAGGGCGTCGGCAACGTCGATGTCGTTATCGAGTGTGTTGGCAAGCCCGTCACCATCGAGCAGGCCATCCAGATCGCCGGCCACAAGGCTACGGTCATGATGTTCGGCCTCACCAAGCCCGATGAGACAATCACCGTCAAGCCCTTCGAGGTCTTCCAGAAGGAGCTTGTGCTTACCTCGTCCTACATCAACCCTTATACGCAGCGTCGCGCGCTCGAGCTCATCGACTCTGGCAGGCTCGACGTATCCTCGATGGTCGCCAAGGTGGCTTCCCTCGACGAACTCGGCGCCATCCTGTCAGACCCAGCTCTGCGTGCCATGGGTAAATATATAATCGACCCCAGCAAGTAAATCGATCGACACCTGCGCGAGCGGTCTTCATCCACCGCTCGCGCACTCAGCTCTAGGAGACCGTCGTGGCGCGAGCCATCTTCCAAACTATTTATGACAACGTGAAGCAGTCGATTGACGACGGCACATACGCCTATCAGAGTTATCTGCCTTCGGAGACTGAGCTCACGCAGCTGTTTGACTGTTCGCGCATGACGGTCCGTCGCGCCATCTCGATGCTTGCGGCAGATGGTTACGTGCTCCCCCAGCAAGGCAAAGGCATGCGCGTCATTCGCAACATCAGTGACGAGACGAATCGTGGTGGCGGCGGACTCGAGACCTTTAAGGAAATCGCAGCCAGCCGAGGCTTTGAGCTCAAAACGGTTACCACTGTCTTTGAGCTCCTCGTTTGCAACAAGGCGCTCTCCAAGATTACCGGGTTTCCTGAAGGCTGTGAGCTCACACGCGCCAAACGCATCCGTTATGCAGACGGACGGGCCGTGTGCTCCGACGACTCCTATTACCTAAGCTCACAGGTACCGGGGCTGACACCCGAGATTGTCAACGACTCGATCTATCGTTACCTCGAAGAAGACCTTGGCATTAAGATTGCCACGGGCAAACGCGATGTAACGATTGAGCATCCCACGCCCGAGGATGCACGCGTGCTCGATCTCGACGACTTTAACGCACTCGCCGTTGTACGCGGGCAGACCTACAACGCCGACGGTATCCTTATGGAATACACCGAGACAAAGCAGGTTCCCAGCTTCTTTTTACTCCACGAAACGGTCACCCGCCGCAATAACGGCAGCGAGACCCATCAGAGCAGTATGAGCTAACCATCTATTAGTTGCGGTGGAATAGTTCCTAGAATGGCCAGCTTAAGGGCAAAACAGGAACTATTCCACCGCAACTTTTTTGGCCGGTGGGGCAGCACCTGTCCCACCGGCCATCATTTACGCTCTTTTAGCTAGTCCGCGAGCTTCTCCACCTGGTCGAGCATCTTGTCGAGCTTGGCCTTTGCTTCGGCCTTGACCTTCACAGCTTCTTCGTGAGCCTTCGCCTTCTGGGCGGCCTTTTCCTCGGCTTCGGGATCGACGACGACCAGATTGGACGCGTCATGCTCAACCAACTTGAGCGCATGCTCGGGGCACACCTTGACGCAGGCACCGCAGCCCAAACAATACGTGGACTCCAACGCAAAGCGGCCGCTTCCCACCAGATCGCAGGCGAACGTGGGGCATACATTGACGCACTCGCCGCACGACGTGCACTTGTCAAAATCGCACTCCGGCGTGCTCACCTGCATATTCTGGGCAAGCTCGGGATGGTTTTGCAGCGTCGAGAGCACCAGCTGCCGCCCGTGTGTAAGCGTACGGCGGCGCTTGGTCGTCGTGGTGCCGCACATGGTGTTGAGCGTGCGCTCCAGCTGGGTAATCTGATGACGATGGGCTTTGAGCTTCTGCGTCACCGAGGTCAGCGCCGCCGTCGCCGGGTTGAGCTTGGTCACCGTCAGGCCCGTGGTGCGGGCGATCCTTTCCATGTACTCCTTGCGCTCGTACTCGCGAAGCTTATGGCACTTGAGGCTCTTGGGGTCTACCTCCAGGCCCATACCCGTGCCGGACCACTCCTCGGCCTTCGCAATCGCCTCGCCCAGAATATCCTCACCGCCGGTGTTGCGGCATTTATCGCATACGCCCAACGGCAGGTACACACTCACGTTGGGATAGTCGGCCAGTACCGAAAACCAAGTCTCTGCCGTAATATCGCCCACGCAGGCGACGACGACCTCGTTCTCGCGCGGCATGCGCTTAAGGGCACGCGTACAGGTAACGTAGGCGGTCTCGTGGCTCGTAGCAGCAGAGACGATATCGTCATACAGGTTTTTAGGCGCCAGGCGCGGCGAGATGATCGCCTCGGTCGGGCAGGCAGCGGCACACAGACCGCACTTGCGGCAGGAGTCAAGGATCTCGATGGCGTCTTCCTCGACCTCGATAGCGTTGACCGGGCACACGTCCATGCACGCGGTGCAGCCGCTCTTTTCGTTTTTGCAGGTCAGGCACGGAATGGTATTGCCGCGCGGGCGCTCCTTGTAGTCGGCAGGATTCCACTGCGGCGCCGACGGATCGAGCGCATCGGTCACGCCGCCAAGCGGATTTTTAAGAAAGTCGAAACCCTTGCTGATCTCGATAATGTCATCAAACAGATCGTGTTCCTGCGCCATGCGCGGCCCCTCCCTGAGCAGTGCAAACAAGCAAGAGATAATGATACGCCATCGGCTCACGCCTCGGGCAAATTACACGCGGCGCATCTTTGCGGCAAATAGCCTATGCCTATCGCCGCCTCGATTGCACAAGGTCAATCAAGCGCCAAGCTATGCCTCGCACATGAGCTGCACGAGCTTCTGTTTGGTCACCTTGGCCTGCTCGTTGGCCATATTGCGCTCGTTTCTAAAGACCGCATTTGCAACACCCTGCAAATCGGCATCGGAAATCTCGCTGCACGGACCGTCCATCGAAGCCGCCGTGGGGCATACACACAACGGCAACTCGGCATAAAACGCAACGGCCTTGGCGATATCGAGCATCTTGCCGCCGCCAATACCCACTACCATGTCGCAATACTCGGCCTGAGCTTCCTTAGCCATTTCGACAACGGCCTCTTCCGTACACGGACCGTCATAAATCTTAAAGAACGGCTCGCTTAGATCTTCGTCCAGAAATCCATCGACGATCTGTCTGCACAGCCGATCCTCGGTGCCCTGGTCAAACAAGACATAGGCAGCGCAGCCCAACCATGACAAATACCTGCCTTGACGCGACAGTTCGCCCGGCCCCTGAACATACCGGCCGGGACCGCCGTAAACCATAGGAAGCGCCATACGAGAATCCGCCCTTCATCAAACAACAATTGGTGCAAAGAAACCTTACCCCTTTGCACCATAGCAAAAAGGGGCAAAGCCATCTGCTGGCTTTGCCCCTTCCTTAGCTTGATTTACTCATCCATGAGATAGTAGTGGCCCAGTGCGTCGGCACCCAGAATGGCGTTTGCGACCATCTCGGGCGTCACCTCAAACGGCATATTGCACATGGTGTCCTCGGGCGCGCACGCGGCCTCGGCAACAATCATGGCCTGCTCGCGCGTAACCTCGGCAACGCCAAGTTCCTTCATCGTGACCGGCAGACCCAGCTCAATGCAGAAGCCCAAGACTTCCTCGAGCTTCTCGGTCGGGGCATCCTCGAGTACCAGCTGGACGATGGTGCCGAAGGCGACCTTCTCGCCGTGATACATGCTGTGGCACTCGGGCAGCATCGTCAGACCATTGTGGATGGCATGAGCAGCAGCAAGGCCCGAGCTCTCAAAGCCAATACCCGAAAGCAGCGTATTGGCCTCGATGATGTGCTCGACGGCGGGCGTGAGCGCACCCTTCTCCAGCGCGACCTTGGCCTTGACGCCATCGGCCATAAGCGTCTCGTAGCAGAGCTTGGCGAGCGCCAGGCCGGCCATGCCGCCCTTGCCGCCAGCGCAGGTGCCGCCGTCGGCATCGTGCGTCGCCTGGGCCTCGAAATAGGTTGCGAGCGCATCGCCCATACCGGAAACCGTCAGGCGCACCGGGCTCGCCGCGATAACCGTCGTATCCATCAGGACAATGTTGGGGTTTGCCTTAAGGAAGAGATATTTATCGAACTGGCCGTCATCGGTGTAGAGCACCGAAAGTGCCGAGCACGGCGCATCGGTCGAAGCGATGGTGGGGCAGATGATAACCGGGGATTCCAGGTAATAGGCAACGGCCTTGGCGGTGTCGAGGATCTTGCCGCCACCGACGCCGACGATGATGTCGCAACCGTTGTCGCGAGCGAGCGCAACCAGGCGATCGACCTCGCCCTTGGAGCACTCGCCGTTAAAGTCCTCAAACAGCAGCTCGGCCTTAGCCTCGGCAAAGCCGCCCTCGATCTTGGCACCGACGCGCTTCTTGCCCGAAGGCGTCACGATGACGAGGGCCTTAGCGCCGAGCGGCTCGACATAGGAGCCGAGCTTGGCGAGCTCGTCCGGACCCTGGATGTACTTGCTGGGGCTATTGAAAATTGCAGCCATAACTATCCCATTCTCTAAAAGAAAAAAGAAAGGGGCTCCGTACGGATGCGTGCGGAGCCCCTCGTTACGATAACAAGAGTCGATTAGAAATCGATATCGGTGTCGTAGTAGCAGGCCTTGAGGATCTTCTCGAAGTCGGCAGCCTTGGTCTCACGCGGGTTCTCGGGCGTGCAGGCGTCCTGCTCGGCGTTCGCGGCGATCTCGGGCAGCTTGGCGAGGAACTCCTCCTCGGAAACCATCTGCGGGTTCTCGGCGTCGACCTTCACGCCACCATTCGCGTAATCCTTGATGGACTGCGGAATGTTGAGCTGGTCGTTGAGGTCGCGGATCTTCTGGACGAGCGCAGCGATGAGCTCCTCGTTGGTCTCGCCGGGAAGGTGCAGGATCTCCTTGGCCACGTAAGCGTAACGCTCGGCAGCACGGGGATCCTTGGAGTTCCACTGGATGACCTTGCCCAGGTACATGGCGTTAGCGGCACCGTGGATGATGTGGCCGTTCTCAAAGGCAGCACCGGTCTTGTGAGCCATGGAGTGAACGATGCCGAGCAGGCCCGAGGAGAAGGCGATACCGGCGATGCACTGAGCCTCGTGCATGTGCTGACGGGCCTCATGGTCGCCAGCATAGGACTTGGGCAGCCACTCGACGATCTCGCGGATGCCGTGCAGAGCGTTGGCGTCGGTGAACATAGAGGCGCAGGTGGAAACGTAGGCCTCCATGCAGTGGGTCAGAGCATCCATGCCGGTGTGAGCGCACAGCTTGGCGGGCATGGTGTAGGTGAGCTCGGGGTCGACGATGGCGACATCAGGGGTGATGTTGAAGTCGGCCAGCGGGTACTTGATGCCCTTGGCGTAGTCGGTGATGACGGAGAAGGCAGTAACCTCGGTAGCGGTGCCGGAGGTAGAGGAGATGGCGCAGAAATGAGCCTTCTGACGCAGCTCGGGGAAGCTGAACGGCTGGATGATGTTATCGAAGGACTCCTCGGGATACTCGTAGAAGACCCACATGGCCTTAGCGGCATCGATGGGCGAGCCGCCACCGATGGCGATAATCCAGTCGGGCTCGAACTCGCGCATGGCCTCGGCGCCCTTCATGACCGTCTCGATGGACGGGTCGGACTCGACGCCCTCGAACAGCTTGACCTCGAAACCGCCTTCCTTAAGGTCGTTCTCGACGTCCTGCAGGAACCCGCCGCGGCGCATAGAGCTGCCGCCAGAAACGATGATGGCCTTCTTGCCCTTGAGGTTCTTCACCTCGTGGCGAGCGCCCTCACCAAAGTACAGATCGCGAGGATTGGTAAAACGTCCCATACTGTGCCTCCTAAACAAGCCCCTCTTAGACTTGCGTATATAACGGAGCACCCAATTGGCTCCGTTAGGACCGGTTTGCGCGTTGCCGGCGATGACAATGCGCGATGTCTAAACGTCTCAACGCTCAGACAAACACTATTTTACCGTTCTGGTTGGTCAGTTATTCACCTAAAGCCGACAATGATGAAACGTTTTTTCTATCCCTGAAGACCCTTGTGGGGCATTCATACTCCCAAGCTGGGCAAACGTTTTATCAGGGTTGACCACATATCCTGGGCAGGACTGTGCCCCTCCAAAATGCGCCCCGTTCGCCGCCAAAAATCGACCGTTTGCGGCACCGTGATACCACTCAGTCGTCCAAGGTACCGACATTTGTGTGACATCCGTCTTCGTGGTGCAAAGGTGCACGTCCAAGTGCGGCACCCCCGGTGTGCCACATGCGGGTAAACTAGAACCTTATATAGAGACATTTGAACCCTAACCGCAGCAAAGGAGGCCCCATGGCATTCGATCCCATTCAAGAGGATTGCCATCGCCTCGTTCTTGAGGCCTTGCGCCGCGACAATATCCCGCTCACCGACGCTGCCGCCGTAGAGCGTCTGATGGAACAATTCACCCGCAACCCCGCACCGCTCATCGTGCACGACCGCGACCGCGCCGGGCACCTCATTGCCAAGGTGGTCGAGGCTGTCGACTACCGCATTCCCTTTATCCCTGACGATACCCAGGCAGAGCAGGAAGAGGCAGCTGCCGAGAACATGCTCCGCGAGGCGGCCGCACTCGATCCGGCCAACTGGGACGCCCAGCGCATGCTGACGGCGCTCACCGCCGAATCCAACGAGGAATACGTACAGTATCTGGTGTCCAAGTGCGACGAGGTGGAGCACGATCTGGCGCTCAAGATCGCCTCGGCGCAGGACCCCTACGAGCGTGAGGCCGCAGGCGACCTTATGCGCCGTCCCTACCTGCGCTGGCTTGCCGCCCTTGCGTCACGCGCCCTCATTAGCGGCCGCTATCGCATGTCGCTCGAAGCCGCAAATCGCAGCTTGGACTTTGCGCCCAACGACCCCGCCGGTGTCCGCCACACCGCGATGCTCGCCATGGCAAAGCTCGAATACCCCGTCGAGGAGCTCAAGCGCTTTCGCTCCGCCCACTCCGTGCCGTACCTCGCGAATACCCCACTGCGCCGTCGTCCCAAGGACGCGGAACGCGACTTGGACCCGTGGACGCTCATCGCGCTGATGAGCGCTGCCTGGCGCGAGCTGGACTACGAGGGCGCCGAGCACTACTTGCGCATCCTTGCGCGCTCGTGCCCGCACGCAGCCGAGGCACTCTATTTCCAAACCGAGTTTCCCGATGGCGTCTATGCCCGCGTCAACGTGGGTGCGGGCTCCACCGACGAGCTCGTCCTTGCGCTGTCCGAGGCAACACCGGTGCTGCAGGAGGGTCTGGGCGCCCCCGACAACGCCAGCTTTGCCGCCTGGGTCGCCACCAACGACATCGTGCGCTCCCAAATCGACGAGCGCATTCTGCGCGCGGCCGAGCAGGGTTTGCCGTTTAAGGGAGGAGACCTCTAATGGATCCGAGCGTCTACATCCCCGCCTACCTGGAGCGCGCCTACCTTGCGTCGCACCCCGAACTCACCGATGCAGCACGCGAGCTTGTCCATAACGACGTGAACGTCAACCCTCATAAGTATGCGCAGACCGAGCATGCCCAGGCGCTGCTGTCCTATGCCGGCGTCCACCGCCACCTGCTCGACGAACTCCATCGCATCGAGGACATGGGCAGCGACGAGGAGTTCGAGCAGACGCGCAATCGCCTGTTCGACGACATGCGCGATGAGCTGCTCAAGATCGTCCGCATCGATGCGTATGTCCTCGACGCGCAGCTGCTCGCCATCATCCTGGCCGACACGCCCGTTGACGCCTGCCTGGGCGACCTGATGAAGCTCGAGGCGACCACGGCCGATTACCTGCAGCAAAGCGTGCCCGGGTTCGACATGGAAGCCCCACACTACTGGGCCAACAAGGTTTTGACGGACGGCGTGACGGCGGCAGATCTCACCGTGAGCGAGCCGGCTCTTATCGGGTGGCTCCACACGCTCGAGGCCATCTCGCAGCTGTGTATGGCGAGCGCCCGCTACCGTGCTGCCGCCAACTACGCCCGCCGTGTTCTTAAGGCGGAAGGCTACCCCACCCGAGCCGCAGGCACCGTGTTGCTCGCCCTCGCTCGTCTGGAAGACCAGGACGGCTTTTTTGCCCTAGCCCACCAGCTCGAGGAAGAGATCGGGGCTGACGCGCTCGAGAACTCTCCTTGGTATCTGCTCGCCCGCACGATTCTGCTGTTCAAAACAAACAAGATGCGCCCGGCGACGCGCGCGCTACGTGAGTTTGCCAACCGTTGCGAGGGCGGTGCATTCTTCTTACTGAACCCCATGTACCAGACACCGTACCTTCCCTGCCGACCCGAGCCGCGCGACCCCTGGGACCTTTCGCACCAAGCGGTTTGGGAAGCCGACGGCATTATCTCGGACACTCCCGACTTTGCCCCCTGGGCCAATGCCTGCGAAGACGTGTCGCAGCTTGCCCAGGAATTTGCGCGCCGCTACGGTTTTTAGTGACGCACTCGACCCGACCATGTCGTTTACGTTAGGAACGGTTTCATGAACCTCCGCTCATCTCTTGCCTGCACCTCGAGCGATATCGCCCGCTGGGGACTGCGCTCCGTCCTCAAACGCCAGGGCGGCGTACTCCCCGGCCGCATCGCCATGAAGATCGACCCCGAGCTGCTAAGCGACCTCGCTGGCCTTGTCGACCGCAGCGTGGTGATTACGGGTACTAATGGCAAGACCACCACCTCCAACCTCATCGCCGACGCCGTTGCCGCCAGCGGCGCCACCGTGGTATGCAACCGCGCCGGCAACAACATGGAGCCGGGCGTGGTGGGCGCACTGCTCGAGGCCCGCAGCGGCCTCAAGCGAACCGGCGGCGGCGAGCGCGTGGGCGTCTTTGAATGCGATGAGCTCTACACCGTGCGCGTCCTGCCCAAGCTCAAGCCGACGTACTTCGTGCTGCTCAACCTGTTCCGCGACCAGCTGGACCGCTACGGCGAGATCGACCACACTCAGGACGTCATCGCCCATGCGCTGGAGCTTTCGCCGGCAACGACGCTCATCTATAACGCCGACGATCCGCTGTGCGCCTCGATCGCCGCACGCGTCCCCAATATGAGCATTGCCTTTGGCATCGACGGTGCCACAGGCACCGAGTCCGATCGCATTAGCGACTCGCGTTTTTGCTCGCAGTGCAACGCGCCGCTGGAGTACGACTATGTACAGTACGGCCAGCTCGGCGCCTATCATTGCCCTTCGTGCGGCTGGAGTCGTCCCGCGCTGGTCCGTCGTGTGACGGGCGTGGAGCTTGGCTGCGACGGCTACGGCTTTGACCTGGTCTTTGGATCTGCGCCCGACGCGGCTGCCGCACACATCGCCACACGCTACAACGGCCTGTACATGGTCTACAACGTTGCCGCTGCATTCTTTGCCGCACATGAGTTAGGCGTGGATACGGCGCACCTGCAGCCCACGCTCGATGCCTACGTCCCCGCCGGCGGACGCATGGGCCGCTGGGATATCGCCGGCCGCACCGTCGAGGCCAACCTGGCTAAGAATCCCGTGGGCTTCGATCGCCAGATTCAGTCCATTAAAACGGCAGGCGGCAGGCTCTGCGCCTTCTTCCTCAACGACAACGACGCCGACGGCCACGATGTCTCGTGGATCTACGACGTCGACTTCGAGCGCATCGCCGATACCCCAGGGCTTGTCGCCTTTGCCGGCGGCACGCGTGCACACGATATGCAGGTACGCCTCAAGTACGCCGGCATCGATGCCGCGATTATCTCGGACGTCGCGCAGGCAATTGGCGCCGTGGCAGACGAGGCCGCCGATGACACCTTCTACGCCGTCGCCAACTACACGGCCTTCCCGCCGCTGGTCAAAGAACTCGATGGGCTGAAAGGCGCTGCCGCCGACGCTGTTGCCGGGCGCGCCGTAGCCCGTGCCGACGGCAGCGCTCTTCCTGTCGGCATCGTACCAGTCGAGCTTTCGCGCCCGCTGCGCATCGTCTACCTGTATCCCGATGCCCTTAACCTCTACGGTGACGGCGGCAATGTTATCGCGCTCGAGCGCCGCTGCGTCTGGCGTGGCATTCCCGTGCGTGTAGACGAGGTCCGCATGGGCGAGGCGCTCGATCTCACCGATGCCGATATCGTCATGATGGGCGGCGGCTCCGACCGCGACCAACTGGCCGTGGCACACGAGCTGCTCGCTCAAAAAGACAAGGTTGCGGCCTATGTTGAGGACAGCGGCTCGCTGCTCGCCATCTGTGGCAGCTATCAGCTGCTCGGCCGTTCGTACTACATGGGCGAGGATCGCATCGAGGGTCTGGGGGTCATTGCCGCCGAAACCGTACGCGGCTCCGACCGCCTGATCGGCAACGTAGCCGTCAAAACCGATCTGGCTCCCGAGCCCTTTGTGGGATTCGAGAATCACGGTGGCCGCACCCTGCTCGACGCGGAGGCAACGCCGCTCGGAACGTCCGTCGTCGCGGGCACCGGCAACAACGGCGACGATGGCCTTGAGGGTCTGATCTACAAGGGCGTCATCGGCACGTACCTGCACGGGCCGGCGCTGCCCAAGAACCCCGAACTCGCCGACTGGCTGATCGCGCACGCCCTCGAGCGGCGTGGCGATGCACAGGCCGCCGCCCTGCTGCCGCTCAAGCCCCTCGACGACGCCTACGAGCACGCCGCCCACGACGCCGCCATGAAGCTCCTCCCCTAGCACCTCACAACCACAAAGGGGACAGGCACCTTTGTGGTGGTTTTTCAGTTTGCCAACGATATGTGAACGGCTAAAAAAGTCTGCTATACTCTTTCCCGCTGTCCCCATCGTCTAGCGGCCAAGGACGCCACCCTTTCAAGGTGGATATCGCGGGTTCGAATCCCGCTGGGGGCACCATTTGAATTGAAGAGCCCGTTACCCTCGCGGTAGCGGGCTTTTTGCTACCGATATGCCGGGATTCGAACCCGACAGGGTGCGAAGCTGAGGAAACGCGCAAGCGTTTTCCAGCGCAGCACGCAAGGAGCGGAGCGACGCAGCGGAAGCGGGCGGCGCCAGCCGCACGCGGACATCCCGCTGGGGGCACCATTTGAAACGAGAAGCCCGTTACCCTCGCGGTAGCGGGCTTTTTGCTACCCATGCGCCGGGATTCGAACCCGGCAGGGTGCGAATCCCGGCAAATCGGCGGCAAAACGGGCTTAAAAGCGTCCTTCGCAAACAAAAACCGGGGCCCGCATGATGCGGACCCCGGCTCAATACCGTAACGATATGTCAGTTACGCTCTACACGTAGAACAGGATGTCGTCGTAGGTCGGGACCGGCCAGTAGTCGGCGGCCACGATCTCCTCCATTGCGTCCACGGCGGCACGCAGCGCATCCATAGCGGGAACGACCTCGTGCGCGTACACGTTGGCCTGCTCCTGGCCATCGAGAGCCTCGGCCTTCTGATGCACGACGTCGAGCGCCTTGATGGAGTCGTTGATGGCAGTGATACCGTTGCAGAGCTTGTTGAGCGTGTTCTGCTCGCACTGCATGGCGGCCTCAGCACCGGCGGCACGAATAGTCTCAAGGCCCTTAGCGACCTTGGTGGCATAGGCGGTAATGACCGGGCGATAGGTACGACGCGCCTCGCGAACCATCGTGGTGGCCTCGATGTTCATGAGCTTGTTGTACTTCTCGAGCTTGCAGTCGTAGCGGCACTGAGCCTCGGCCTTGGTCAGAACACCCGTCTCCTCAAAGAGCGCAATGGCCTTATCGGAAACAAAGGCGGGCAGGGCGTCGGCCGTGGTCTTGTTGTTGGCAAGGCCGCGCTTCTTGGCCTCGACGGGCCACTCATCGGAGTAGCCGTCACCGGAGAACAGGATGCGCTGGTGATCGGTCAGCACCTTCTTGCAGTACTCGAGCGCGGCGTCCTGGAACTCATCCTCGGGCGTACCCTCAAGCGCGTCGGCGAAGGACTTGAGCGACTTGGCCACGGCGGCATCGAGCACCAGGTTGGAGTCGGAGACGTTCTGCTCGGAGCCGCAGGCACGGAACTCGAACTTGTTGCCGGTGAAGGCGAACGGGGAGGTGCGGTTGCGGTCGGTGTTGTCCTGCATCAGCTTGGGCAGGGTATCGGCGCCCAGGTCGAGCACGCCGCGCGTGGCATGGACGGAAGCCTTGCCATCGATGATCTTCTCGACGACCTCGGTAAGCTGGTCGCCCAGGAAGATGGACATAATCGCCGGAGGAGCCTCGTTGGCGCCCAGACGATGATCGTTGCCGGCCGAGGCAACGGAGGCACGCAGGAGCTCCTGATAGTTATCGACGGCCTCGATCACCGCGGTGAGGAAGACGATGAACTGCAGGTTGTCGAGCGGGGTGTCGCCCGGATCGAGCAGATTCTCGGACTCGGTGCCAAGCGACCAGTTGTTGTGCTTGCCCGAACCATTGATGCCCTCGAAGGGCTTCTCGTGCAGCAGGCAGACCAAGTCGTGGCGGGAGGCGATGAGCTTCATCTTCTCCATCATGACCAGATTCTGGTCGATGGCCTCGTTGACTTCGCCATAGACGGGGGCGAGCTCATGCTGGCAGGGAGCGACCTCGTTGTGCTTGGTCTTGGCGGGAATGCCAAGCGCCCACAGCTCATCGTCCAGATCCTTCATATAGGCCGAGACGGTGGGGCGGATAGCGCCAAAGTAGTGCTCCTCGAGCTCCTGGCCCTTGCAGGGAGCGGCACCAAAGAGGGTGCGGCCGGTAATGACCAGGTCCTTGCGCTTGCGGTAGGCGTCCTTCTTGATCAGGAAGTACTCCTGCTCGTCGCCCACGGAAGGAACGACCTTCTTGGGGGTCTTACCGAACAGCGCCAAAACGCGCTTAGACTCACGCGAGAGCGCGGTCATGGAACGCAGCAGCGGGGTCTTCTTGTCTAGGGCCTCGCCCGTGTAGGAGCAGAAAGCCGTGGGGATGCACAGGACATCGTCCTTAATGAAGGCGGGGCTAGTGGGGTCCCAAGCGGTGTAGCCACGGGCCTCGAAGGTAGCACGCAGGCCGCCGTTGGGGAAGCTCGAGGCATCGGGCTCGCCCTGGATGAGGTTCTTGCCCGTAAACTTGGTAATGGCGGTGCCGTCGTGGTTGGGCTCCAGGAAGCTGTCGTGCTTCTCGGAAGTAATGCCCGAAAGCGGCTGGAACCAGTGCGCGTAGTGCGTCGCGCCCTTGGAGATGGCCCAGACCTTCATGGCATGGGCAACGGCGTTGGCCACATCCAGGTCGAGCGGCTCACCGCCCTCGAGGGTTGCAGCAAGGCGCTTCCAAATGTCCTTGGGGAGGTAGTCCTTCATGACTTCCTCAGAGAACACCATGGTCCCGAAGCGGTCAGTAAGATCGGCCATACGGAACTCCCTTCGTATCGGCACCGCGTGAGAAGCGGTGTTGATTACTAACGAACGAGTCATAGCTTAGACTCGCCGTGTTTCCGCGACATTACCGTTATGTTGCTGTCGCGAAACCAATCAATGAGGTTACCCTATCGAGGCGGCGTTGCCACCCTCAACAGCCAATCAACTGCATAAATTGCAGACCTCTCCCCATGGTTTAAGGGTAGTCAATTTGGGATGGAGCTCTATTAACTGGTATTTTGCATCAGATACCAGTCTTTATAGTCCGTGCCTAGATTAGCCGCTCTGTTATAGAGAAAGCCGATAGCAAGGCATCTTTGATTGGTATCCTCAAATAGCGAGTGAAACTCCACCGTGGCACAGTGGTGCTGTAGAATCCTTACAACACATCACACTATTACGTATCTAGAGGAGCACGATATGCGCGTCGACGAGGTTTTTAAGCAGGCAGCATCCCAGGGCACCGCGCCCATTTCGTTTGAGATGTTCCCGCCCAAGGGCGAGCTGACCCTCGACACGGCTCGCGAAGTGGCAGGCAATCTGTGCAAGCTTTCGCCGAGCTTTGTCTCGGTCACCTGCTCGGCCGGCGGCTCGGGCAACGGCGCCACCACCGCCCCCATCGCGCATATGATTACGGGCGAATTCGATACACCCTCGGTGGCACACCTTACCTGCGTGGGCCGCTCGCACGCCGATATCGCCGCCAAGATCGACGAGTATCGCACCGCCGGCGTGGAAAACATCCTGGCCCTGCGTGGAGATCTCCCTGCCGGCGCGACCGAGGACGACAAGCCCGCCTCCGACTACGCCTACGCCCGCGACCTCATCCCCGAGCTCGTCGACGCCGGCTTTTGCGTGGGCGCCGCAGCCTACCCCGAGGGCCACATTGCCTGTGAGGATCTCAACCTCTCGGTCGAACACCTCAAGCAAAAACAGGACGCCGGCGCGAGCTTCTTTGTGACGCAGCTCTTCTTTGATAACGAGTGCTTCTACCGTTTTCGCGAGCTTGCCGACAAGGCCGGCATCACCGTGCCCATTACCGCGGGAATCATGCCGTTTATGGGCAAGTCGCAGATCAGCCGCATGGTCTTTATGTGCGGCGCGTCGCTGCCTTCCCCCGTCATCAAGATTCTCGCCAAGTACGAGAATGACCCCGAGAGCCTGCAGGCAGCTGGTGTAGATTATGCAGCCCGCCAGCTTTGCGACCTCAAGGAGCACGGCGCCGACGGCCTGCACCTGTACACTATGAACCGTCCTGCGATCGCCGCGACCATTATGGAGCGCCTGGGGTAATGGAAAAACCGCACATCGATACAACCGCTGTCGAAGTGCCGGCCGACCTTGCGTCGCCGGCGCTTTACCGTGTCGATGCTGCGCACCATCCCCGTGTCGACCGTGCCGAGATGCTGCGGTATCTGGGTTACGGCGGCCAGCAGATTGAGCCCGAACTGTCACGACGTATTGAGCTTGTCGTTGAACGTCTGGAACTGGACATTGAGCCCCGTGGCGTGCGCCGCGTATTTGCCGTCGATGCCACGGGCGTGGACGAACAAAGTGAGCCTTGCATTCGCTTGGTCGGCACCAACGTTGAGCTGCGAGGTCGCGATATCTATCGACATCTCAAAGATGCCCGCTTTGCCGCGCTCATGGCATGTACCCTCGGCATGGACGCCGAGCGTCGCCTGCGCACCACGGGAGCCCAACATCCCCTGGAGGGCGCCGTGCTCGACGCCGCGTGCTCCGCTTACGTGGAAGCCGCCGTTGAGCAAATGGACCAGCAGGCCAAGACGGACGCCGCCGTTCATGGGCTCGCCGGCAACTGGCGCTTTAGTCCCGGCTACGGCGACTGCCCGCTCTCGGCCCAGCGCTCGATCGTCAATACGCTCAACGCCACGCGGCTCATCGGCCTGACCGTCACGCCCACCAGCCTGCTTATGCCCACCAAAAGCGTGACCGCGGTGATCGGTCTGTTTGACGGCGAGGTCCACGACGCCCAGAGCCGCCCCACCTGCAATATCTGCCGCATGCGCGAACACTGCCGCTTCCGCGCCGCCCACACCACCTGCTATTCCAGCCATTAGGAGCCCTCGATGTTTACTCCGCTTATCACTCATGATCTGGACGGTACCGCGCTGGCAGCGCCCGTCAATGCCGCACGCTGCAACGGCGCTGCATACAAGACACGCACGATCGACGACCTGCGCATTAAGGACGATCGCCTGCGCGCCGCCATCGAGGGCACGGGGCACTTGCTGTTCGACGGCGGTATGGGCACCATGTTGCAGGCCGCTGGTATGAAGGCGGGCGCCCTGCCCGAGCTGCTCAACTTTGAGGAACCCCAGGTTATCACTGATATCCAACGTCAATATGTCGAGGCCGGCTGCGACGTGATTACCGCCAACACCTTTGGCGCCAACGCCCACAAGCTCGACGGTGCCGCCACCGTGGCAGACGTCTTTGCCGCGGCCGTCGCCTGTGCCCGCGAGGCCGGCGCCCGCTACGTCGCCGGCGATATCGGCCCCATCGGCGCGCTGCTTCGCCCCCTGGGTACTCTGAGCTTCGACGAGGCCTACGACCTCTTTGCCGAGGAAGTGCGCGCCGGCGTCGCCGCGGGTGTGGACCTCTTTATTATCGAGACCATGACCGACCTGGCCGAGATCAAGGCGGCCGTCCTCGCCTGCCGCGAGAACTCCGACCTGCCCGTCTTTGCCACCATGACCTTTGAGGAAGACGGCCGCACGTTTCTGGGCACGAGTCCCGAGGTGGCCGCCATCACGCTCGACGCCATCGGCGCCGACGTTTTAGGCATCAACTGCAGCCAGGGACCGGCCGAGCTCCGCGGTCTTGCCGCACGCATGCTCACCGTCACCGACAAACCCATCATGGTGCAGGCCAACGCAGGACTCCCCCATGTAGACGACGACGGCAACACCGTCTTTGATATCCAGGCCCCCGAATACGCCGAGGCCGTCGCCGGCATGATCGCCGACGGCGTGAGCGTCGTGGGCGGCTGCTGCGGCACCACGCCGGCGCACATGGCAGCGCTACGCACGCTTATCGATAACCACACGCCCAGCCCACGCCGCCGCAAGCCCAGCATGTCGGTCACGAGCGCCCAAACGGTCGTGGACCTTCCCTGCGACGGCCACAAGATCGCCGTCATCGGCGAGCGCATCAACCCCACCGGCAAAAAGCGCCTGCAGCAGGCCCTGCGCGACGGCGACCTGGACTACGTCGTGAGCCAGGGTATCAGCCAGCAGGAACAGGGCGCCGACATCCTGGACGTTAACGTGGGCCTGCCCGAGATCGACGAGGTCAAGATCATCCAACAGGCCACCGAGCAGCTCCAGGGCTCCACGCTGCTGCCGCTGCAGATCGACTCCACCGACCCCGCAGCCGTCGAGGCCGCCGTGCGCCGCTACGCCGGCAAGCCCATCATCAACTCGGTCAATGGCAAGCAGCAGATCATGGATGAGATCTTTCCGCTGGTCGCCCACTACGGCACCAACGTTGTCGGACTTACGCTCGACGAAGGCGGCATCCCCGATACCGCCGAGGCCCGCTTCGCCATCGCCGAACGCATCGTGGCCGAGGCTGCCCGCTACGGCATCGGACCGGACCGCATCCTCATCGACTGTCTGGTCATGACCGCCTCGACCAATCAACGCCAGGCCGAGCAGATCCTGCGCGCCATGTCCCTGTGCAAGGAGCGTCTGGGCGTCAAATGCGCGCTCGGCGTGTCGAACATCAGCTTTGGCCTGCCTGCCCGCCCGCTGCTGGGCTCGGTCTTTTTGGCCGCCGCTTTTGGCGCAGGTCTTGATGCCCCCATCATGAACCCGGGCTCCAAGCGCTTTATGGATACCGTCTACAGCTATCGCGTCCTGAGCGTTGAGGACGAGGGCTCGACCGGATACATCGAGCGCTACGGCGGCTGGACCGATCCGTATAAGATCGCCGCCAACCCGGCAGCTGCTCAGGCAGTATCGACCGACACCGTGTCCGCTGCTGGCACCGCCGGCACCGACGGCAACGACGACCCGATTCGTCGCATGGTCGTCTCGGGCCGCAAAGGCGAGATCGCTGCCGAGACCGAGCGTCTGCTGGCAGACCACGACGCCATGGACCTCATCAACAATCACTTTATCCCCGCCCTCGACGAGGTTGGCGTTCTCTTTGACCAGGGCAAGTTCTTCTTGCCGCAGCTTATGGCCTCGGCCGAGGCAGCGCGTGTGGGCTTCGACACCATCAAGCGCCTGATGCCCGCCGGCGAGATCGCCGACAAGGGCAAGATCTGCGTGGCCACCGTCAAGGGCGACATCCACGACATTGGCAAGAACATCGTCAAGATGCTGCTCGACAACTACGGCTATACCGTCTTTGACCTGGGCCGCGACGTCGATCCGCAGGAGGTACTCAAGACCGTCAAGGAGCGCGATATCAAACTCGTCGGCCTCTCGGCGCTTATGACTACCACGGTCGTCGCCATGGAAGAGACCATCAAGTTGCTCCATGCCGAGGTTCCGGGCGTCAAGATCATCGTAGGCGGCGCCGTACTCACCCCCGAATACGCCAAGCAGATCGGCGCGGACTACTACGCCAAGGACGCCGCCGAAAGCGCTCGTATTGCCGAAGAGGTCTTTGGGCAGTAACACAACGGAAACAACCGAGCACCAAAACGTGCCGCATGCGCCACTTGGCACGTGCGGCACGTTAGAATAGATAAGACTATGCTCGTTTTGGCAGATAGGAGCGCAAGGATGGCGATCACGCCCGCAGAAATCGCGGAAACCCGCGGCATGGTTGAGGAGCAGAACCTCGACATCAGGACCATCACCATGGGTGTTTCGCTCATGGGTTGCGGCGACGAGAACCTCGACCGCATGTGCACGAAGATCTACGACCACGTGACGCACACGGCTGAGCATCTGGTCGAGACCGCCGAGAACCTCGAGCGCGAGTACGGTATCCCCATCGTCAACAAGCGCGTTTCCGTCACCCCGGTGGCGCAGATCGCCGCGTGCTGCAAGGATGAGGACCTCACCCCCATCGCGTATGCCCTCGACCGCGCGGCCGAGACGCTCGGCATCGATTACCTGGGCGGCTTCTCCGCACTCGTCCAGAAGGGCATCGGCGACGCCGACCGCCGCGTCATCCAGTCCATCCCCCAGGCGCTCGCCACTACGAGCCGCGTCTGCTCCAGCGTAAACGTCGCCAGCCTACGCGCCGGCATCAACATGGACGCTGTGCTCATGGCCGCCCAGACCATCATCGATGCCGCCAAGCTCACGGCCGACCAGGATTCCGTTGGCGCCTCCAAGTTTGTCTGCTTTGCCAACATGGTCGAGGACTCCCCGTTTATGGCGGGCGC
>DAIMBN010000001.1:0-8393 GCA_036718335.1 Coriobacteriaceae bacterium | reverse complement strand
CCACGGCGGTGGCGAGGCCGACGCCGTCATCAACGTTGGTGTCTCGGGCCCCGGCGTTATGGCTGCTGCCTTGGAGACGCTCCCCGACTCCGCCTCGATGATGGAAGTCGCCGAAAAGATTAAGCAGACCGCCTTTAAGATCACCCGTGCCGGCGAGCTCATGAGCCGCGAGGCCGCCCGCCGTCTGGGTGTCGAGAAAGGCATTGTCGACCTGTCACTGGCTCCCACGCCTGCCATCGGCGACTCCGTTGCCCGTATCCTCGAGATCATCGGCGTGGGCACCTGCGGTGGCCCCGGCACGACCTGCGCGCTCGCCATGCTCAACGATGCCGTCAAGAAGGGCGGCGTCATGGCCAGCTCCAGCGTGGGCGGTCTCTCCGGCGCCTTTATCCCCGTGTCCGAGGACGCCGGCATGATCGCCGCCGTCGAGGCCGGTGCGCTTTCGCTCGAGAAGCTCGAGGCCATGACCTGTGTGTGCTCCGTTGGCCTGGACATGATCGCTATCCCCGGTGACACCCCGGTCGAGACCATCGCCGGCATCATCGCCGACGAGATGGCCATCGGCGTCATCAACAACAAGACCACGGCCGTCCGCGTGATTCCTGCCATCGGCAAGGGCGTGGGCGACTGCGTCGAGTACGGCGGCCTGTTCGGCCGTGCGCCCATCATGCCGGTGAACCCCAACGCCGGCACCGTGCTTGCCCACCGTGGTGGACGCTTCCCGGCGCCGCTGAACTCGCTGAAGAACTAGCTGAGGGGGACTGGCGAGGAGCCCCGGGGAGGGCAAATATATAAGGTCGCCTGCTCGAACAGTCCTGACTCGCACGGAGAGCACATTAAGTGCTCTCCGGCTCGTGCGGAACTCGCGATCGACCTTATATATTTGCCCTCCCCGGGGCTCCCGCACAACGGGACCTCAGTTGGGTTCTATCCCGGTTGCAGTTGCTTCGCTCCTGCACCACTTGGCTGGTGCGGCGGTTTGGCGTTGGAACGGTTCTTTTTCTGATATATGCTGGTTGCGGCTCTTCTTTTGGGGGGAGTCGCTTTTTTGTTGCTAGGAGGTTGGCCCGTGGTTGATGGGGATGCTCGCTCTGAGCTTCTTTCTGCGGATTGGAATGGCGAATGGATGCGTCTGCAGGCCGCTCGGCATCGGGCTGATGATTCTTTTGAGTGGGATAAGCGGGCTCGGCATTTTCGGCCGCTTGAGACTGCTCCGTATGCCCGGGATTTTATAAAGCTGTTGGCCCTTGAGCCCGACGAGTCGGTGCTCGATATGGGGTGCGGAGCTGGGTCGATTGCTATTCCGCTTGCGCAAGACGGACATCCCGTGATTGCCGCTGATTTTTCCCCTGCCATGCTGGGCACGCTTGATGCCGGCATTGAGTACTATGGACTCGAGGATCTCATTACGCCGCTTGAGCTTGCTTGGGATGATGATTGGGATTTGGTTGGACCGGTCGCGAAAGCGGTAGATGTCGCCTTTGCCAGTCGGTCAGTTACGACGACCAATCTAAAAGGCGCGCTTGCCAAGCTTGATCGTACGGCTCGTCGGCGTTGTGCTGTCACGATGGTCGCCAACTCCAGCCCGCGCTATGATCTGCACCTGATGAACGCTATCGGCGCCTCCGTTACCTGCAGCAATGGCTTTGTGTATGCCTTTAACATCCTTATTCAGATGGGTGCGCTGCCGCAGGTCACGTATTTTGAATCGCCTCGTCGCGACACCTTCGATAGCCTTAAGGCAGGCGTGGCGGACTTTTCTCGTATGCTCGAGCATGGCAACGAGGATAAGATCGACCGCCTGCGCGATTACATCGCCCAGCACATGATCGAGAACCCCCATGCCGGTGAGCCGGGCTCCAAGGGCGTGCCGCAGGGGCGCTATATGCTCGACCACGTCCGTAAGGTCCGTTGGGCGTTTATTGCATGGGAGCCGGTCTCTGCGCCCAGCTCATAGCCTGTTCGCAGCCCGCACCGCCCACTCACTCGGCATCCGCATTCTTTGCGAACTGGGCGAACGCGCTCCACACCGCGCCGTTCCTGCGCTATCGTGGGACAGCTCACGTAGATTAAGGCCCCGTCGCGGGGCGCCCCATACATAGAAAGCGAGAACCCATGGCACTGACAGGAGCACAGGTCAAGCAGCTTCGCAGCATGGCCCATCACCTCAACCCCGCCATCATCATCGGCAAGTCCGACGTCAACGAGGGCACCGTCGAGCAGACGGTCGCCTACCTGGAGAAGCACGAGCTCGTTAAGTGCTCCGTGCTCGATGGCTCCAGCCTTTCCGCCCGCGAAGCCGCCGAAGAGCTCGCTGAGCGCTGCCACGCCGAGGTCGTCCAGGTCATCGGCCGCAAGTTCTCGCTGTATCGCGAGTCCTCGCGCAAGGACATCGAGAAGATCAAGCTCGTCTAAGAGCCAATAAACCGGCGAGCCAACACATAGCAAGCTTACGGGTGCCCAAGTACTTCGGGCGCCCGTTTTTTATCGCTCGACCAGCACGCGATTGAGCCGCCCCTCCACCAAGCGCTCGTATAGACGCCGGGTCTCGGGCTCGGGCACGCCATTGACCTGCTCCCTCAGATGGTGCATATGCCCGCTGTATAGCTCGACGATATCGCGCCGCCGCCCCGCCGCACTGTAGACGTGCATGGCGCAGCGCACCATATCCTCACGTGCCGTTTCCTGCCGAAGCCCCGACTCCGCCAGCCAAATCGCCGACTGCAGATCGTTTTCTTCTAGAGCGGCATTTGCTCCCTTAATCATGCAATCGATGTACTTTGACTGCATAATGCGTCGCATACGCAAAAAGTAGGTGGGATTACAGCCATTGGGAACATACAGCGGTCCGGCATAAAGCTGCTCAATCTTAAGGCACAGCTCAACTAAATGGGGCCCGCGCGCACCCGTGCGATTTCCCAAAACCTCGCGGCTTATCTGGTCAAACAGCCGTACATCGGTCTTGACGTAGTCGCCGTTGAGCCCAATGCATTCATTTTGGATGAGCACACACGACTTGCCGTCCGGCGTCGGCCCCAAAGCCGACCGCAAGCGCGATATCGTCGAGTACAGGTTGTTGCGGGCGCTATTGAACTCGGCATGGGGCCACAGCTCCATGGCCAGCGTCTCACGATCGACGAGCGCATCCATGCCCAGCGCAAGCCGCTCGGCAAGTGTCGCCGCCTTCTTGCGGCGCCACATTTTGTCCGTGATGGGAAACCCGTCGCGCTCGGCGCGAAACGCACCAAACATGCGAATCTCGATATGGTCGATGGTATCAACGGCTTCAACCTCGCCGGCCTGGAATAGGCGCTCGCCCTCCCCTTCCAAATCGTCGCGCAGCGAGTACCGCGACAGCTCGCGCACGGGAAGCTTCTTGCGTATCCTGGCCGCCGGCTCGCCCAGACAATGCATGGCAAGGCGCGCAAAGAGCCGATACGATGGTTCTAGAATCCCCGCACGATTCATGGACATCCAGGCCGCAAGGTCGCTGTCTCGGCCTGCACAGGCCAAATGCAGCGCCACCATCCAGGCCTCCGCTCCACCAACCTGCGTCTGGCTTATATCGAGCAACTCCGCTTCCTCGCGTACCGAAACCATCGAGGTGTTACGCAGATATGCCGCGCGCTCCAGCAGCAATGCGTTATCGCGCATGTACGCAATCGACTCCTCGGCAAGTTTGAGCACTTGGACCGCACGGAACTTTGCATTAACCGGCCGTCCCTCTGCCAGCGACTGCCAGCCTTCTAGCAACAGACCAAACAGCTGAATCTGGTTGTCGCGCATGCGCACGGCAAAACGATCGAGCTCGTTGAACGCCGCGTCATCGGTTACCGGCAAGCCGGAAAGGAGCCGCCGTGCCGCCAGCACCATGCGCACCCAGATAGCCATCGCCTTAAGCCCACGTACGTCGAGCGCCTCCCGCACCACCGTCATCTCGTCGTCGCGCTCGTCGGTTCCCGCAAACGACCCGTCAAAGAGCTCCACCAGCATGCTATCGGCCCGTATAACAATCCCCGCGACATCGAGCTCGCAGTCGTAGGCCTTGCTCGTTTTGAGCTGCTGTAGAACGCCGCCGTCATCTCCCCGCTCGGTCAGACAGCGCTTGACCTCGATATGCGCAGACAACATATCGAGTGCGGTATGGGATGTCTCGATTTCTGGCACGGCCAGGTTCGTAGGAAGCCCAAGTCCGTTGTCCCCATAGCAAACAGCCGTCAGTGTCTGGGCCACCCTCCATGAGACAGGGTCTATTTCGCAGGCCGCCCGTTCGCCCCCGCGCTCGATGACCGATGCCATATAGCGGGCGAGCTTTGTGTTGGACACGCTGACCGCTGCCAGATATACGCCAAGCGCCTCGGCAGGCGTTGGCTCTGGAGCCGGATCGTCGGCATCGATCGTGCCCAGCGCTGCTCGGCAGATATCGGCCCCGTGCCCCGTCAGAGCCAGATCGACCCCATACTGCCCAGTAAGTTCAAGGACCGCTTCACGGTCCAAAAAGGCGTCCGCTAGGCCCATCGCCGCATCGCATCGGCCCGCCTTAAGCAAAATCCGGGCCGCCCTCGGAACAAGTTCGGGGCGAACCTCGGCCACCAACTTACGCAAACGCAAGCGTCCGTTGTCCTCCGTGCCCAGACACGTAAAACTCCGCTCGGCGGGATCCAAGCCAAAGATCGGGTAGTCGCGTACAAAGTAGGACTGGTCGACCATCGACAGCCTCACCCCACAGGCCTCGAGTTCTGCGATATTGCCCTCGCCCATCAAAACCATGAGACATGCCACGCAAAACAGCGCATTATTGTCGAGTGAAGCCAGATCGGCAAGTGCCGCGCCATACACGTTGACAATCTCGTTTTCGAGCAGGCCGGCTACGTCGCCTTGGCCATACAGACCTGTCTGCAATGCCGAAACGAGCTCGGGCACGCCCTGCGTGAGCTGATAAAAGTCGAGCGATGTGCTGATCGAAAACGCCGATGCCCACGCCGAATACTCATAGGCATGCACCTTGAGCATCTGCGCATTGATCTTAACCGAATCGCCCAGCCCATGAATCAGCTGACGATTTGAAGGACGGCAGGAGATAAAGACCCCTACCCCCATAGCGCGCAGGCCGCGAATCCTGTCGATGAGGTCTTCGGTATCGTGCTGATCGAGGTTTGGCACATTATCAATCGCGATAAGGGAGTGCGGTTTGTCTTTGAGTTCTTCGGTAACCACCTCGAGCTGCATAAACACCTCGCGCCCAATGGCACGATCGGCCTCGATAATCCGCACGGGGCCTCGCGTCGGGTCGCATTTAACCTCATGGGTGTACTGCAGCAGCACCGAGGTCTTCCCAAACCCGTCGGGCGCATAAAGAACCACGATGCCGGCCTTTCGGCCCTTGGCGATAAGCTCATTCATCAAGCGTTCGCGTCGCACCATATAGCCTCCGCCCAGCGGCATCAGCTCGAGGTCGTCTATACCGCTCAAATCATTTACCATGCCCGCTCCTCAACTCGACCGTATGGACACTGTAGCCGCAAGACCATACAAGCCGCGCTATGAATAGAGCGACCTTGTGTTTTAGGTTGTCTTTTGGTACGCAAGCGGCAAGTTTTTGTACAGCGAGGGCCGATTGTTATTAATCCCCCGACTAATCGGTCTTTAAGCAGGTAAATGAGCTTGTCAGCTTGTCCCATCTAAGCGGCAGTGTAACGCAGATGAACAAGGTTCAGCCATGTCATTCAACTCGCCTAGCACCCGCTACCGTCTACGACCTTCTAGTGGCATTTTTGCATAGAATCTGGTATGGAATGAATCAAGCTGTTGGACATCTGGCGTTCGTCAAGCTTGCGGCAAGATTTTGGTCAAGTGGGCAAAAAGGGATAGCAAAAAGGCCCCCGCAAAGCGGAGGCCTTAGACAAGGCTATGTCGAGCTGCAGGATTCGCGCTACTCGCAGAGCGAAAGGGCGGCCTCGTCGGCAACGACAACGCAGTTGGTGTGCAGCTGCAGGATCGAAGCCGGGCACTCGGGCGTAACCGGACCATAGCACATGTCATGCACGGCCTGAGCCTTGGCCTCGCCGTTGGCGACGACCAGGATCATGCGGGCATACATGATGGTCTGGGTACCCATGGTGTAGGCCTGACGGGGAACATCGTCGATGCTGTCGAACAGGCGGCTGTTGGCCTGAATGGTGCTCTCGGTGAGGTCGACACAGTGCGTGCCCTTGGAGAAGTGGTCATCGGGCTCGTTGAAGCCGATGTGGCCGTTGTTGCCAATACCGAGCAGCTGCAGATCCGGGTAACCGGCCTCGGCGACGATCTTGTCGTACTCAGAGCAGGCAGCGGCGGCGTCGGGGTTGGAGCCATCGGGCACATGCGTGTTGTTCAGGTCAATGTTAATGTGATCGAAGAAGTTCTCACGCATGAAGTAGTGATAGCTCTGGGGATCGTCGTGCGAAAGGCCGCGATACTCGTCCAGGTTGTAGGTGCTGACCTCGGCAAAGTCGACGTCGCCCTTCTCGTACCAAGCAGCGAGCTGCTTGTAGGCACCGATCGGGGTGGAGCCGGTGGCAAGGCCCAGCACACAGTCGGGCTTGAGGATAACCTGAGCCGAGATGATATTAGCGGCCTTGCGGCTCATATCCTCGTAGTCTTTAGCTTTAATGATCTTCATTACGCGTCCTTTCTCGTACAAGAGAGGCAAGGCTCCCTTACAAGCACTTGCCCGCGGCCCGCGTCGGCCGCAACCAACGTGTGCGGCCACCAGGGCGAGGTCGCGTAATGTATGTGTCTCGTGTCTAGCCGCGTCGAGGCCCCTGCCCGTCCACGGTGACCCGAAGCTGTTTAGCCTCGGACGTTTCCCATCTTGCCACGGAGGGCGTCCTCTTTCAAGGGCGCCCTCCGTAAACGTGTTTGAATTGTAGGCTAATGGCCACGTGCGCTTGCTAGCGCTCGCGAGCAACGATGAGCTGGTCCATCTCTTCGACATGCACGCCAACGGAGCCCTTGATGCTCGAAAACTCAACGGAGTTGCACACCAAGATGGGAACCGTCACATCGTAGCCCTCGGCAGCAATTGCCTCGCGATCGAACTCAATGAGTACATCGCCCTTATGGACGATGTCACCCACTTGCGCATGTACGGTAAAGTGCTTGCCCTCGAGCTGAACAGTGTCCAAACCAACGTGGATGAGCACGTCCAAGCCATCGACCGTGTTAAGCGCAACAGCGTGTCCCGTGGGAAAAATGGCCTCGACCTTGGCATCAGCCGGTGCAATCACACGCGTTCCGGTGGGCTGAATCGCCACGCCCTGGCCCAAAAGGCCGGTGGCAAACGTCTGGTCGTTTACCTCGGAAAGCGGAATGACGTCGCCCGAGATGGGAGCATCCAGCGTAAGGACTCGACCACGCATACCCAAAGACCTTAGGACTTTAGTGAACATGCTCCCCCTCGGACATACCAATCAATCAAAATAACCTTAACAGTTTACCACTTGGCAACGGTTTTTGACCATTAGGGAAGTTCGCGCTTGACAACCTCGACGATGTCGTCGACAACGCGCTGGGTCAGCTCGTGCGTCTCGGCCTCGGCCATCACGCGGACCAGCGGCTCGGTACCGCTCGGGCGCACCAGAATGCGGCCGCGGCCGTCAAGCTCCTTCTCGGCAGCAGCGACGGCATCCCAGATGGGCTGGCAATCGTCCAGACCAGCCTTGTTGTCGGAATGCACGTTGACGAGCACCTGCGGGTACTTCTTCATGATGCCGGCAAGATCGGTGAGGGTACGACCGGTGCGCTTGAGCACGGCCAGCAGCTGCAGAGCCGTCACCAGGCCGTCACCGGTGGTGTTGTGCTCCAGGAAGATGATGTGGCCGGACTGTTCGCCGCCGATGACGGCGCCGTCCGCGAGCATGCGCTCCAGAACGTAGCGGTCGCCCACGGCGGTCTGGACCATCTCGAAGCCCTGCTCCTTCATAGCGATGGAGAAGCCCAGGTTGCACATGACGGTCGAAACGATCTCGGAGTTGGCGAGCTTGCCGCGAGCGGCGAGGTCAGAACCGCAGATAGCCAGGATGTAGTCACCGTCGATCTCATTGCCCTCGCTGTCCACGAACAGCACGCGGTCGGCGTCGCCGTCGTGGGCCAGACCGATGTCAGCATGGGTGCGCAGCACGAGCTCGCGCAGGGGCTCGAGGTGCGTAGAGCCGCACTCAACGTTAATGTCGGTGCCGCAATAATCGGTGTTGATGGCATGGACCGTAGCACCCAGGCGCTGCAGCGCGGCGGGCGTAGTCTGGCAGGAAGCACCGTGGCCGCAGTCGACGGCAACGACCAGGCCGTCGAGCCTCAGGCCGTCAAGCGTATCGATGGCATGATCGACATATGCCTTGCGAGCGTCCTTCATC
>DAIMBN010000008.1:0-50504 GCA_036718335.1 Coriobacteriaceae bacterium | reverse complement strand
GTCCAGGTGGTTCGTGGGCTCGTCGAGCAGCAGCAGGTCGGGAGCCTCGAGCAGCAGCTTGCACAGGGCCACGCGACGGCGCTCGCCGCCAGAGAGCACGTTGACCGGCATGTCGGAATCGGGCAGCTGCAGGGCGTCCATGGCCTGGCCGAGCTTGGAATCGATATCCCAGCCGTCGGCGGCGTCAATCTCGTCCTGGAGCTTTCCCATCTCGGCCATGAGGGCGTCCATGTCGCAGTCCGGATCGCACATCTCCTCGCCGATCTTGTTGAAGCGATCGACCTTGGCGATCATGTCGCCAAACGCCATGCGCACGTTCTCGATGACGGTCTTGTCGTCGTCAAGCGGCGGCTCCTGCTGCAGGATGCCCACGGTGTAGCCGGGGGTAAGCCTGGCATCGCCGTTGGAGACCTCCTCGATGCCGGCCATGATCTTGAGCAGGGTCGACTTGCCCATACCGTTGGGGCCCACGACGCCGATCTTGGCACCGGGGTAGAAGCTCAGGGTCACGTCGTCAAGGATCACCTTGTCGCCATGGGCCTTACGAGCCTGATACATCTGGTAGATAAACTCTGCCATTTGCCTGTTTTATCCTTTCTACCTGCTGTTTCTCTATTCTTGTTTCGCTTTAGTAGAAACGAAATGAGGAAATCAGCTCTGAAACGTAACGAAAAAGGGGCATGGTTGCCCATACCCCCTAATACTACCTGGGAAAAATCCCCCAGAACATACCATGAACTGCGTACGCTAGTTTTCCGCAACCTTAACGAACAGCCCGCTGAGATTTGCGCCACAGCAGATACGAGTAGACGTAGACGGCTCCGACCGAACCAAACGCCAGAACCGCAATCACCGCGGCGACGACTTCATTCGAAAGCACCGCACCTGCCACGCCCATCGCAATCAGGCCAACACCCAGCACCATAAAGCAGGCACCGCCAAAGCGCTGCGTACGGCGCCAGTTCTCGGGATCGGCAAGCGCCCAAGGCGTCTTGATACCGAGCGTATAGTTCTGCTTCACACGCGGCAAGTAGTTGCCTACGCCGATGAACAGCAAACCGATAGCACCGGAAATCAGCACGTTGACCGAACCGACCGCCGGCACCACGCCCCAGACCGTAAGCTCTCCCAGCCAGCTTACGGCACACATGAACAAGGTAAAGGCGATTACGAAGCCCTGATAGAACTTGCCCGAGGTTCGATATGCCTCACCTTTGGGATCGATGCGCGGCACCACGCGGAACATTGCGAGAAGCGCCAGCGGCAACGCGCCGAGCGCCGATGCCATCCAGCTAGGACCCCAACCGTCGACAGCGCCGTTCGCGCCCCAGTGCGTGGGAATCTGCGCAGGCAAGCTCGGCATCACCCAGAGATGCGCGGCAACATTAATAGCGCAGACCACAACAAGCATGGCCCACGCGCGCGACGATACCCCCGTGGCGTGAATGCCCTTGTTTTCGTTATTCATCCTTATCACCTTCCGTGTTTGTAAAGCCCATAAACCAACCGATCAAGTCCTGCATGACGGTGGTGTTTAAGCTGTAAACGATGTTTTGGCCATGACGTTCGTCGGTCACCAACCCGGCGTTTTTGAGCGTCGCCAAATGATGGCTCAATGACGGCTTGCTGATGTCAAAATGCTCGGCAAGCTCCCCAGCCGTGCGATTGCCCTCGCGCAGCAGTTCCAAAATGTGACGCCGTGTAGGATCGGCCAGCGCCTTAAAACCCTCTCCCGGCATAGGACCTCCTCTCAGCATTTCGTTCGACGCGCACACTATACTCGATATTTAGATGTTTGTCTAACTATCTAATCGCAATGCTTCAAACCACATCAAAGCAAACGCCATCGCAACCTATGGGCGATTACCTATAATGGCGATAGCTAAAACACGACCTGCTTCCCCATCGGAGGATATTTATGACCGAAACCACAGCCGCAACTCCCATCGAGACACGCGACACCAAGCTCGAGATTATCATGGGCCGCGAGGCACTCGATAAGCTCGCCGATGCTACGGTGCTAGTGCTCGGCTGCGGAGGCGTGGGCTCCAACTGCTGCGAGGCACTCGCCCGCGGCGGCATCGGTCATTTCGTCATTCTGGATAAGGACATCATCGCGCCCAGCAATATCAATCGCCAGGCCATCGCCTTTCACAGCACCGTCGGCAAGCGCAAAGTCGACGTCATGGAGGCTATGATTCACGACATCAACCCTACCGCTACCGTCATCAAGCGCACCGAATACCTGCTGAGCGACAACATCGATGATTTCTTCGCGAGCGTTTTGGAGCAGACGGACGGCAAGCTCGACTACGTCGTCGACGCCATCGACACCATCTCGGCCAAGCTCACCATTGCCAAATATGCTCAGGACCACGACATTCGTTTGGTTAGCTCCATGGGCGGGGCCAACAAGCTCCATCCCGAGTGCCTCCGCTTTGCCGACATTTTCGATACGGTACGTGACCCCATGAGCCGCATCATGCGCAAAGAATGCAAGAAGCGTGGAATCAAGAGCCTGCATGTACTGTTTAGCTGCGAGGAATCGGTTAAGACACAGCCCCGCGACCCTTCCAACATCCACGAGCGCACCGAGCTGGGAACCGCCAGCTTTATGCCGCCCATCATGGGCCAGATGATTGCCGGCGAGGTTATCCGCCAGATCAGCGGCCGCGGCACTGAGCGCGTACGCTCCGATGGCCAACGTCTGGACTAGCGGAGCGCACCGAGATGGAGCCCCGGTTATTTGATGCACACTGCCATCTTGATTTAATGGCTCACCCGGACGCCGTTGCCGATGAGGCGACGGCGCTGGGCTTGGGTCTATTTGACTGCGGCGTCAATCCGCGCGACTTTTCGGCCGCAAACGAGCGCGCCTGTCGCCAACCAGGCATCATCGCCGGCGTTGGGCTTCACCCCTGGTGGCTCGCCGATGGTCACTGCGGTTTTGTCGAAGTCAATCTGCTTTGCGAAGTTGCTGCCCAAGAACGCTACATCGGCGAAGTCGGACTCGACTTTTCCGCGCGCTTTGCTGGAAGTGAGCCGCTACAAATACAGGCACTTAACCGGCTCTGCGATGCGCTCGTGCAGCATCCTCTTACCGGGCGCGTGATATCAATTCACGCCGTTCGTTCGGCAGGAGCCGTACTGGACGTCCTCGAATCGCATGGACTACTCATCCCAAACCCCGACTCCCCCGTTATCATCTTCCACTGGTTTAGCGGTACTTCGGACGAACTCGTCCGCGCGCGTAATGCGGGCTGTTATTTTTCCGTCAACGAACGCATGCTCGCATCTAAACGAGGACGCGAATACGTACGACAAATTCCACTCGATCGTTTACTGCTCGAGACCGATGCACCAGCGGAGGCAAACGCAGAAATAAGCGCACAGTCACTCATCAGATCGCTCGAAAGCGCCTCAGAACACGTCGCCTCGCTCAAAAAATGCGACGCAAAGCATATTGAGTCGGCGGTTTTAGCGAATGCACACTCTGTTTTTAGCCTTCGCTAACCCCTGTGGTCAAAAAACGTCAAATATGAGTACTGCTAGCGAAATGGATACATTACCCTGAGCTTTCCGACCACCAGAATAATCTACGATTGTCCATTAACTAACACTTTTACAGTCACTCATCCTGCATTTTCGCAATCTTAAACCCCTCCAAACGCTCAAATCACGTCTGAAGGGGTCGATTTTGCTGCGACTAAATTAGTCACAGTACTCATATTTGGCTTTTTTGACCACCGAGTCACGGGAAGGCACCAATACAGCTCCCCGGGACAGCTCGGCTATTCGACGATTGGTGCTCCGTGGCCCCAAGAACCTTCCATGCCGCACACGGTCGAGGCAAACCCGGCAGCAAAGTCGAGCGCGCGCTCGATGGCCTCGGCGCCATCCTCACCACGCTTGGCGGAATCGAGATAGCACATCAAAAACGAGGTGAGGAACGAGTCGCCCGCCCCCATGGTGTCCTTCATGTCCGTTACCGGTTTAGCCAGCTGGCGGTAATAACGCTCGCCGTCGTAAGCAATGCAGCCCTCGGCGCCCGCCGTAGCCGACACAAAACGCGGACCCAGGCCCTTCACCCATGCCAGACGCTCGCGAATCTCGTCCTCACTCGCGGCATCCGCCGCACTAAAGAAAGCGAAATCGACGTAGGGCGCAATCTGCTCGTAGTACTCGTCGGTGGAGTCATCCGAAAAGTCAAAAGAGACCGTGACGCCCGCAGCCTTCAGCTTGGGCAGCTCGCGCTCGGTAAAGCAATAGTTGCCCGAATGAACCACATCGAACTGCTTCATGTACGAAAGGTCAAAGCGATCGAGGACATAGCGCGCATCGCCACGGATACCGCCCTCGTTGGAGCCAAGGAAGACACGGTCACCGTCAACGACGGTCACGCGAGCCGCTCCGTTCTCGCCAATCATCTGCTCGCACTTGTCAAGCTCGATACCTTCATCCTCGAGGCTTGCAATGACATGCTCGGCAGCGGCGTCATTGCCAAAAATGCCCATGTATGCGGAGCGTGCGGCACCGCATTTCTTAGCATAAACGGCGAAGTTCACCGCATTGCCGCCGGGATACATGGTGTGGATATGCTCGTAGCGATCGACGACGTTGTCGCCAAATCCGAGCGCGTTAACGTTAAATGCCATGGCCTTTGCCCCTTCTAGTACTCGACAACACCCATATAGCGACGGAAATCGGGATCGTGATCAAACACCTTGCCGCGTGCAGCACGCAGCTCGCAGTTCATGGCGTAGAACAGCACCGGGTCCAGATAGGCACGGACGCTCGCCGGCACGGCTTCCATACCGTACTCCTTGGCATCGAGCACCATCAGCGTATCGGTATGCGTCTTAAGGAACGCCAGGGCGCGCTCGTCCATAGCACGGCACTCGCTGGAGCCCATCTGCAGGAAGTAAAAAACGCCATCCTGAGTAGCCTCGAAGGGGCCGTGGAAGTACTCGGCAGAGTGGATGTAGCTACAGTGCTGCCACTGCATCTCCATAAGAGAGCAGATAGCGAAACCGTAGGTCTGGCTAAAGTTGGGACCGCTGCCCAGAATGTAGAAGAACTCGTGCTCCTGGCAAAGCTTGGCAAAGCGATCGCCCAGCTCGGCATTTACCTTCTCGCGTGCCGGGGGAAGAATCTTATCCATCTCGGCGATACCGGCATACATATCGGCAAGATCGGCGTAGCCCTCCTGCTGATCGAGCAGCTCGGCCGCAAGCGACAGCGAAATGCCAGCGGGGACCTCGGCCTGCGGCACGCCCTCGCCCCACGGGTAGACCCACGTGGTCCACTTGCCGGAGTCGATCTTGGATCCAGCGTTGTCGGTCTGGGCGATCACCGTAGCGCCGGCAGCAAGGGCAATCTCGCAGCCCTCGACGACCTCGGGGGTGTTGCCACTGTGGCTACAAGCGATGACCAGGGACTTCTCGCCCAGACGACGCGGACGCATGATATCGAACTCGCGAGCCGTATAGATATACGAAGTGAAGGTGGTTGCCTCGCGCTGCAGAAGCTCATGAGCCGGGATCAAATCGATCATGGAGCCACCGCAAGCAATCCAGTAGACGCTGTCGAACTTGCCCTTCTCGGCAATTGCCTCTTTGATCAGATCGTGTGCGTTCATATCCAGTTCCTTTCTTATTTGGCCCGCAATCAATGACGTTGGTTGCGTGGCCGATGGTTGTTTTAGTCAATCAGATATTTCTCGAATGCGGCCATGTTCTTGGCATCTGCCGCCGCCGGATCATCGTAGTAACGACCGTCCGTGATTTCCTGGCCCAGCATGCCGTCGAAACCATGGGCGTTGAGCGTGGCGACGAAGGCGTCCATATCGTGCTTGCCATCGCCCCACACCAGATGGCCATACGGGTCACCGTCGATAAAGTGCATCTCGTGAATTGCCCCATCACCAAAGGCGGCAAACCAGTCCTCGAGCGTCTCGCCTGCAACGCCCATCGCGGTTGTATCAACCATGGGCTGTAAGTACGGGCTCGCGACCTCGTCAATCATGCGCTTCGCATCGGAAACCGTCGTCACAAGGTTGCTCTCCTCGGGACGCAGGCTTTCCATCGTAAGCACCAGACCGTGCTCGCCGGCATACTCCGCCAGAATGGACAAGTGCTCGCGGCTGCGCTTCCAGGCTTCCTCGCGGTCCTCGTCCCAGTCGCCCCAGCCCGAGTTGATGGACATGCGGTCGCACCCAAGTACCTCGGCAAGCTCAATGCCGTGCTTAAAGTACGCCAAGCTGCGCTGTTCATGCAGCGGTTTGCGTGCGCAGTACTGCCAAGGATAGACAACATTCTCGGGACACAGAGTACGATACCTAAGCCCACGGTCTGCAGCCTTTTTCGCCAGGACCTCAGCTTCAAAGTAGCCCGTGTGGTCGAGCGTCACATGCGGCTCCGCACACCACAGCTCAATGGACTCAAAGCCCAAACGCTGCTGCACATCAAGGAAGTAATCGAGCGACCACATGATGTAGTGGATATTCATGCCCGCAATCTGCTCGCGGCGCAGCGTCGGTTTGGATTCAGGCATCTTATGCCTCCTTATTTCGATCGAACACGATTTGTCCGTCCGACATCGTCATGTCAACCGCAAGATCACGTGCGTCGCGATAATCGAGGTCGAACACATCCCGATCGAGCACGCAGATATCGGCAAGCTTGCCAACCTCAAGCGTACCCAGCTCGTCTTCGCGCATCAGGTCGTACGCGCCCCCGGCAGTCCAAGCGCGCAAGAGCTCGACAAGCGTCAGCGTGTTGACCTCATTCACGGGCAGTCCGTCGGCGAAGAATCCGCCGCACGCGCTGTAGATTGACTCGCCCAGGCTCGGAATCAGCAGCGGCAGATCCGTGCCGCAGCACACTGTGCATCCGGAATCTTCCATGCCGCGGCGATTCCAGCTGTGCAAAAGTCGCGTCTCGCCAATTTGTCGACGCATCATCGACAGGCAATCCTCGCGCCGGTCCAGCGTCAGAATCTGCGGATAGACCTCGCAAATTCCACCTAACTTGCCAAACTCGACAAGATCGGTCGGGTCAGAGTTCTCGAGATCGGTAATCGCATGGCGGCGAAGCATCCGTCCATGCTCGTCTCGAGGCAGCGAGGCATAGAGCGCCACGGTGCGACGAACGGCGCCATCGCCCTGGCAATGCAAGGAATATCGGAAGCCGTCAGCATCAATTGCACGCAGCTCGTTCTCAATCAGATCCCACTCTGGCTCCTCGACGACCGTCTTGCCGGCAGCGCCCGCATCGGCCGAGTCCGCATAGGGGTCAATCATCTCGGCAAGCCCCGCCCATACGCCGCGATCGGTCATACGGTTGAAGCCAGAAAAACGAACGAACGGTCCCCGGAAGCGCTCTCGTGCCTCGCGGGCATATGCCAGATTTGCACCGGCACCCACCGGCTGCGACATCATAGAGACGCGAACCGTCAGCTCACCAGATTCCTCACGGCGAGCCATTTCGTCGGCAAAGCCGTAGTAGTCATCAAACGCCATCTCCTTGATGGCGGTAACGCCGCGTTCGTTAAGCATGCTCATGTAGTCCGAATACCCGGCACGCACCTCGGGCAGCGCGAGGAAATCGCTCATCATGCGCCAGATCTTCTCGGCATAGCACGCCTGGGGTGTAAAGCCGTATCGCGCACTGGCGGCAGCATTGAGAACGCAGGTCTCCGCACCCGATGTAAAGCAGACGACGGGGATATCGCCAAAACAATCGTCAAACACAGCTGCCGTATTTGCGTTCTCGGCATCCGATGCCAACGTTTCGGGTAGGTTGTGGCCAAAAGCCGCCGCGCAATCCGGATGATCTTCTTTCCATGCACGCAAGAGCGACACGGCCTCTTTGGCATCAGCGATGCCGGACAGATCAGACCCCAACGTCCGCAGCGCCCAGCCTGTATAGAAGGTATGTACATCGATCAGGCCAGGCATGACGGTGCGGTCGCCCAGGTCAACTACCTCGTCCGCCTGGGTCAAATACGAAGCTACCTCACACTTGGTGCCAACAGCCTCAATTCGATTGCCACGGACCGCTACGAAACCTTCAAACGGCAGGTCCCCCGTACCGGTAAAGACGCTCTTAGACGTCAGGACCGTCAAACGATCAGACATCACAACCACCTACACCGGAAGCATGCCAGAGATTGCCGTTACAATCACGCCAAAGACGACCATGAAAATGAAGAACTTCCAAATGGTCTTCCACCATTGGCCAAACGAAATCCTAGCCACGGCAAGACCGGCGACCGTCATGCCCGCCACGGGGCTGATGGTGTTGATGGTCTGGTTGGCAAACTGGAGCGCGGTGACGGCTGCCTCGGGATTGAGGCCCATGAGCTCGGTCAGGGGGCCCATAACGGGCATGGTGAGCGCCGCCAGGCCAGAACTCGAGGGAACCAGCAAAGAGAGCAGGCCAAGGACGATATACATAAACGTGGTGTAGACGGCGGCGGGTGCGCCGGCGAGCGCGGTAGCGAGCGCCTGGAGGATGGTGTCGATGATCATGCCGCCCTCGGCGATGACCAGAATACCGCGAGCGATACCGATAACGATGGCAGCGTACGCAAAGTCGGCGAGACCCTTAACGAACTCCTCTGCGATTGTCTGCTGGTCAAGACCGCCCAGGATACCGGCAAGCAAGCCCATGCCAAGGAACACGGCGGAAATCTCATTCATGTACCAGCCCTGGGTAACAAGACCCCAGACGATAATGCCCATACCGCAAGCAAAATCGATGAGCACGAGCTTCTGACGGATAGTGAACTCTTCCTCGATGGAGGCATCGGTCACGGAAAACTCAATACGCTTGAGCTTATCGTCCTCGTACACAATGGACGACTCGGGGTTTTTCTTGACGCGCATGGCGTAGCGCATGGCCCATGCGATACCGACGGCAGTGAAGATAACCCAAGAAACGGCGCGCAGCCACAGTTGCGGATTACCCTCGATGCCAATGATGCCTTGGGCGATCAAAACATTAAACGGGTCGATGGTCGAAGCACAATATCCCAGGTTAGGACCAAGGAAGCAGATGATGAATGCCGTCATCGAGTCATAACCGATACCCATCATGATGGGAATGAAGATGGCATAGAACGGCAGGGCTTCCTCAGACATACCAAACGTAGTGCCGCAAATGGACAGCAATGTCATCGTGATGGGAATGATGAGGATGTCCTTGTTCTTGAGCTTTTTAATCACACGGCTCATGCCGGCATTCAAAGCGTTGGTCTTGGTGATGATCGCGAACGATCCGCCAATCAATAAGACGAACGCAACGACGTCGGCAGCCTCCTGGATGCCCTTGGTGGGCGCTTGCAGAACCGCGAAGATATCCTGGCCCAGATTGATGGTCTCGCCGGTCTCGGAATCGGTGTAGTTCTTATCGACCTGTTCATAGGTTCCAGCAACGGCGACTTCACGCTCGCCCGCCGCTGTCGAAATCGTCTTGCGCTGATACTGACCAGAGGGAACGATCCAAGTCAGGACCGCAAAGACAACGATCAGCAAGAACATGATCGTATAGACATGCGGTAATTTGAACTTAAAACGTCTGTTTGTCTTCTTCGCCTTCGTATCTGACATAGATACCTCCAAAGAACTCGAGACTGCATCGTATCTCGCTTCAACGTTTGCACAATGCAAACGTTCTATGACGTTCCATAGATTACCAGCAGCTTTTTCCTTCATCAAGATAATTTCAAACTGATTGCCGCAACGCGGTTGAACGGTTGCGTTTGCGCCGTGAACGGTATGGAAACGCCCGGTGAGATGATCCACCGGGCGTTTCCATTCGCAATGTCCTAGATGTCAAAAACGTAGCGAGACCCAACGATCCGCTGACGACCGATGATAAACGGCCGCCGCTGCTCATCGAAAAAGAAGGCTTCCATATAAAACAAGGGCTCGCCAACGGGAACTGCCAACAGTCGAGCGACCTCGGGCGACGCGCACGCGATCTCGAGCGTGCACGGGTCGGTAAACGCGGGCGTGCGGCCCGTCCGGTTGCGCACGAACTCAAAAATGGATTGGTTAGATAGAGGTGCCGTTGATAGATAGGCGTTGTCCTCGTAAACATATATGTTGTTCTCGAGCATGACAGGGACGCCATCGGCAGTGCGCACGCGCTCAACGCAAATCAAGTCAGTTCCAACGGGAACACCAAAGAACTGTGCTTCGGTGGAATCCGCCGGCAGTATCTTTCTCGAAATGACACACGCCCCCGGTTCCATTCCGTTAACGCGACATGCGTCCGAAAAACTCTGGACGTCATCCTTCTGGCGAATCTTGCGCTTAAGCTTGGGGGCATTGACAAACGTGCCTTTCCCCTGCCGCTTCGTTAGATAGCCCTGCTGGACGAGCTCCTCAATAGCGCGTCGCACGGTAACGCGGCCAACTTTATAGCTCTCAGCCAATTCGAATTCGTTGGGTATCCGCGCGCCCGCCTTGTAGGCGCCGGAGTTGATTTCGTTTTTGATGATATCAATAACCTGTTGGTACAGCGGTATCGCTGCTTTACCGTCAGTTGGCCCTTCAGTCGGTGGCATATACCCTCTCCCAGCACAATTAATTCTAAAACGGGCTTAAGGGCATTCAACAAGCCCTTAAGCCCGCATTAGCTTAAAGTATGCTAGGTGTCGCACCAAAATGTTGGCTATTTACTCATCAGACCCGAAAAACGCGCAACTACCGCGCTCCTAAGAAAGCGTGAGCAGCTCCGGCAGCTGGTCGATAATCTTGTCCGCGGCATCCTGGCTAAAGCCAAAGCGCTCCTCGCGCTTGGCAATGACTGTCAGGCCGGCTCGCTTGCCGGCAGTGATGCCAGGCACCGAATCCTCGACGCAGCAGCAGCGATTCGCGGGCAGCCCCAGCAGGTCCAGCGCATGCAGGTAGATGTCGGGCTCGGGCTTGCTCTCCTTAAACTGCTCGCCGCTCACCACATACTCAAAGGCATCAGACAGCCCGCATGCGTTGAGCACTTCCTCGATGCTAACCATGGGAGACGAGCTGGCAAGCGCCACGCGAACGCCACGGCGCGGCAGCTCTCGAATCGTATCCACGGCGCCTGGGTTAATCAAAGCCTGATAGTCACGCGGACGCTTATGCGCCCACTCGTCCCAACGGGCCAACGCTTCCTCGCCAGTGAAGTGCCCCTTACCGGCGCGCTCAAACCAATCGACCAGCATATGCAGGAAGAACTGATGCGAGGTACCGACCTGCCCATTCAACTCCTCTTGAGTCAGATTAAGCCCAAGCTCCTTGGCAAACGCGGCAGTCTCGCCCAAGTAGTAATACTCGGTATCGACAATGACGCCGTCCATGTCAAAGATAACGGCGTCGAACGGAAATGCGGACACGGCACCCTCCCTAACAAAAGGACGCCCGCAAGCAGGCGCCCGAGCCATGCATTAATCGGCGATTCTAACCCAGCAGCTTATCCAGCGTCACCGCAATGCCATCTTCGTTGTTATCGGCGGTCACCATCTGGGCTACAGCCTTAACCTCTTCGACGGCGTTACCCATGGCAACACCGGTGCCGGCCCACTCAATCATGGACTTGTCGTTCTGGCCGTCGCCAAACGATACGACCTCACTGGCATCGATGCCGAGCTTGGGCAGGGCACCCTCGAGTGCGCGGGCCTTGTCGATACCGGGCGCCGTGTACTCAAAGTACCAGTCGGCCGTAAACATGCCCGAAAGCGTCTGCTTAAAGGGCGCATACATCTCCTCGTAATGCGCCTGCAGGTAGGCCGGATCGCCCGCCGTCAGCAGCTTGTCCACGGGATAAGCATCAGCGACCTCATGCAGGCTCTCCACCTCGCGAATCTTAAGATCGCACGCGTCGCGCTCATACTTGACGATATTCTTCTGCGAGCCGTCAGGCAGCGTGATCATGCAATGGTACGAGTCCTCGACGTGCAAATCGCGACCGAGCGAAATCATAGGGATCACGTCAAAATTACGCAGGTGATCAATCAGGCGATGCAATTCGTCGGCAGGCATAGCCTGATCGAACAGCACCTCGTCGGTCTGGGCATCGACGACGTGTGCGCCGTTAAAGGCCACCAGCAGACCGTCATGGTTTTGAAGGTCGAGCTCTTGCGCCAAGGCGTGCAGCCCCCATGCGGGACGGCCCGAAGCCAAAATGAGCTTAATGCCCGACTCCTGCGCCGCGAGCAGCTTCTCGCGCGTACGCGGGCTAATCACTTTCTGATCGTTGGTGAGCGTACCGTCGATATCCATCGCGATGGCTTTGATTGCCATATATGCCTCCCTGTCATTGAACAACCTTGTCTGAGCCATCATACAGAACACCCATCGCGACTCCGTTTACAACGGGAAAAATGTCATATTGTCCCGAACATGAACGGCGTGTGGTCGTGAAGCTTTATCGCTCAGGTCAAATACGTCTGCTAGCGACGCTCATCCGTCGGTGTGCCCTCGACGATCGCGATGCCCGCCGATGCACCTAACGCGCTGGCGCCGGCCTCGATGAATGCGCAAGCCTCTTCGTAATTATGGATACCGCCCGCCGCCTTGATTGCCACGGCATCGCCGAGCACCTCGTGCATCAGCCGCACGTCCTCGAGCTTAGCACCGCCAAAGCTTCTGCCAGTCGATGTCTTAAGGAATCCCGGCTTGGCCTCCAGCGCGATCTCGCATACACGGCGCTTGGCGGCGTCGTCGCCGTCCAGTTTGCACATCTCGACGATCACCTTGTCAGTGATGCCATGCGCGCGACAAAAATCAGCAATGGTAGTCATCTCGCGCTCGATGGCATCAAAATCGCGGTTCTCAACCGACTCCTGATTCAAAACGTAGTCAATCTCGGTAAAGCCACACGCAGCGTATTCCTCAAACCTCGCAAGCTTCTCCTCAAGCGTCATAGTGCCCTGGGGAAAGTCGATAGCGCCGGCAAGGATGATGTCAGAGCCCTCGAGCATGGCGCGGCCCGTCTCGTACTCCTGCAGGTTCGCAAATACGCAGCGAAAGTTGTACTTTAACGCCTTCTCGACATACTGCTCAAACGTGTCCTCGGGGGCATCGATATAGTCGATGTATTTATTGATGGGTTTGGCAAGCGTCATGCTGGGCCTCCTTGTTCGGAGCTGACAACCGATTCGTGGTTTCACGCGAAAAACCACGTTCAATGTACGCCCGGCATGCAAGGACAGCGTCCGCATTCCGACAAGTGGTATGAAATTAGCCGTAAACGTATATTTACGGACAGCGAATGGCACCGCATGCGGATGCCGACAGCAAGGCATCCCCCCTCAATACACCCTCATGCCCATTTAAATAGCAAGGGGCCCGTATCTGTTGGGATGCGGGCCCCTTTCGGCCATGACCTATCTCAGCAGCAAAGACCACTTGCGGTGAGCGCGGTAGAACTCGATCGCACCATCTTATCCGAGCCGGGGCACGTTCGCATAGCGTGGCGCGTGACGGTTGCAAAACCACCCCATTTGAAACAAAGGCAAAAAAGTACTTGCAAAGACGCGTTCCGACATATAAGTTGATAGAAGACCGCCGTTGCGGTTTTAAGTAGATCGAGCATATGAAGTTTCAGTTTTTAGCGTGTAAGAGAAAGAAGATCGGCAAAGTACAACCCCAAACGCAATGACAACTTAATGAGGTAACTGCCACATGTGAGGCACCCCGGGCATTGCTGTCTCGGTTTTGAGCACGATGCCTTCCGCCTTGCATGGGCCGTTCCATCCAGCCCCTGCAGCAACTGCCTCACGGGCACATTGAAAACCGCATAGCACCCCAACGTCAGCACATCACCCACGGCAAGCACATCACTCACGACAACCAACACATCAACAAACAGCACGAACATCAACCGATTGGAGAAGCTATGACAAACCACCACGCTGAAGACGGCGATAAGAAAAGCATTCTGGATGCCCGCATTGAGCGAGCATATGCAAACGAATATGACGCCGCCTTTGCCGCCGCGACCATCAAGAACTACGCGTCGCTACCGCTCGCGACGATCTTGGCCGACCACCCTCAACTGCTGAAGCGCTGCACAAAGATCATGGGCGACCCCGACATTCGCAAGCTGACAGACCCCTATGCCCCAAAACGCGACAACGATTCGTACGTTCTTACCGTAGGCTGCCTAGCCCATATGCTTACGGCGCTCGACACGAAACTCAAGCTCGAATGGGAACCCGACGAGCGTCATGAACTCGAAAGCAAGCGGAACACCCTGCGCACCGCACTGTTCCTTCCGTTGGACGGCCTCAAGCGCTGCAACGTCGAGCTCAATACACAGGCGCGGCAAAAGCCCGGGACCACAGGGCAGAAAACTCCGAGACCCCATGCAGCCATCGTCGACCGCAACCGATATAACCGCATGACCGCGCACTTTTCCGCCGAGGGAGCAGCCATAAGGACGCTGATCGACCTGCTGTGCCTCCTGAGCATCAACGAGCTATTTGAGGGCTATCTCGCCCTTGTTCCCGCGACGGCACCCAAGTCGGTAGCAAAGATCATCGAGACCTGCAGACGCCAGTTTGAGCGCCATCGCAATGGCAGCGAGATGAACGCCAGCATCGCGCAGTACTACGCGACTCATTACAAAAATGACGGATGTGCCCCTGTCGAGCATCAGCTGCGGCTCGCCTACACCACGCCCGCCGCAACGCTCCATCGCTTTGGAGCCCTTGGCGCTTGCGAGCCGCACGGACAGGCAGCCTGCCCCACAACCGAGCTCGATCTCAGGCTCGGACGAACCCTGTAGCCCGCCAGCCCCTCCGCGGGCAACAATCCTATTCCACAACACAACCAACAGAAAGGAGTCCCCATGGACACCAATCATTCCCCCATCATCAGCCCCCTCACCATGCGTGAATCCGCCCGAGGTATCACGCTCACCAGCATTTACGATGAGATGCTCGCCCGTCGCGAGCTCTCCGTCATGGGAAACATCGAAACCCCGATGGCCCACGACCTATGCCAGCAGATCCGCCTGCTCGATGCCACCGACCCCAGCCGCCCCATCACCATATTTGTCGCCAGCGCCGGCGGAAGCGTGCGATCGGGTCTTGCGATCTATGACGCCATGCGCCTCGCATCGTGCCCCATCCGCACCGTCTGCCTGGAATTCGCCGCGTCCATGGGCGCCGTGATCTTTATGGGCGGCGACGATCGCCGTATGGCGCCCCATGCAGAGCTCATGATTCACGACCCGCTGATCCCCCAGGGGGCAGGCGGCTCGGCACTTGCGCTGCAGGAAACCAGCCGGCGTCTCATGCAGACCCGCAAGGCCCTCACGCAAATCCTCTCGGACCGCAGCGGCCTCACGCCCAAGCGCATCCAGTCCCTCACTGCAAAAGACACCTACCTTTCGGCCGAGCGCGCCGTCGAGCTCGGCTTTGCCCACGAAATCCTCTCGACCACCAAGGAGGTCGCCCATGTCTAACCTCGCCAGCCGCCTCGCCGCATCTGAGTCCGCATCGTCCACCATCCTCGCCAAGGATCGAACGCTTTCCTGCGACACTCGCCAAACGGGACTCAACAACAATGCACTTGTGATCGGCCCCTCGGGAGCCGGCAAGACCCGAAACGTCCTCAAGCCCAACCTGCTGCAAATGAACGCAAGCTACATCGTGCTCGACACCAAAGGCACGCTCTGTCGCGAAGTGGGACCCGTGCTGGCAGCCCACGGTTACTGCGTGCAATGTCTCAACTTCGCCGACCTCAACACCGTCCCGGTCCTTGCGCCCGGCATCGAGCGCTGCGGCTACAACCCCCTGAGGCACATTCGCCGCAAGGCGGACGGCAGGCCCAACCAGCAGGACATTCTCTCGGTGGCAAAGGCCATCTGCCCCATCGAGGACAACAACCAGCCCTTTTGGGATCATGCGGCGGCAAACCTGCTGTCGTGTCTTATCGCCTACGTCACCGAACAGCTACCCGCCGACGAGCAGACGATCAGCTCGGTCATCAAGCTGATCGAGCACCTGCAGGACGGTGCCACGGGTCGATTGTTTGACGACCTGATCACGACCGACCCCCAAAGCTATGCCCTCTCGCTATGGCGGCGCTACGCCATTACGCAAAATGCCGAGCGCATGCACGCGAGCATCGTCGGCATCCTTGCCGAAAAGGTCATGTGTCTGGGATTCGACGGTGCGGCACAGCTCTATCGTGAGTGCCATCAGGTGGACTTCGCTTCCATGGGACACACCCCCTGCGTCCTGTTTGTAACCGTGAGCGATATTGACCGCAATCTCGATCCGCTGACCGGCCTCTTTATTTCGCAGGCGTTTATGGGCCTCATTCGTGAGGCCGATAGGCAGCCCGACGGCAGCCTGCCCGTGCCCGTGCGCTTTATGCTCGATGACTTCGCAAATCTGCAGATCCCCCAGATCGACAACGTGCTCTCGATTATCCGAAGCCGCAACATCTGGGCAACGCTGCTGCTGCAGTCGACCAACCAGCTCGATGCGCTCTATGGCGAGGCACGCGCACGCTCCATCATGGGCAACTGCGACACGCATCTGGTGCTGGCGTTCCAGGATCCCGAGAGTGCCCGGGTGTTTTCCGACCGCGCCGACGCGCTGCCCAGCACGCTCATGGCGACGCCGATCGATCGCTCGTGGCTCTTTGTGCGCGGTCGCACTCCCGAACAGGTCGAGCGCTTTAGGCTCGAAGACCATCCGCTCTACGGGGAGCTGCCCGAGGCGCAGCGAGACCATGCGGAGGCCGAGATCTAGGCGCAGGGTTCTCGCGGCGCGCGGCGCCCCAGCGATGTTCCACAAAGGCCGTGCGCCCCGGGACTACGGCAAAGCAAAGGGGCCCGCATCCGATAGGATACGGGCCCCTGACTATAAGGCGCGATGCGTTAACAGCAGCGACTACTTGCGATGCGCGCGATAGAACTCGATGAGCGCCTGGGTCGAAGCGTCCTGCTCGGCCTTGGCGGCGTCATCGTGGAAGGCCGGGGTAATCTGCTTGGCAAGCTGCTTGCCCAGCTCGACGCCCCACTGGTCGTAGGAGTCGATGCCCCAGACCGTGCCCTCGACAAACGTGATGTGCTCGTACAGGGCGATGAGCTCGCCGAGTGCGAACGGGGTCAGCGTGTCGCCGAAGATCGAGGTCGTCGGGCGATTGCCCTCAAAGCAACGGGCCGGGACGATCTGCTCGGGCGTGCCCTCGGCACGAACCTCATCGGCCGTCTTACCAAAGGCGAGCGCCTTGGTCTGGGCCAGGAAGTTGCCCAGGAACAGCTCGTGGACATCCTGGCCGCCGTCGGTCGCAGGGTTGGCGGTATTGGCGAAGGCGATGAAGTCGGCCGGAACCACCACAGTGCCCTGGTGCAGCAGCTGATAGAAGGCATGCTGGCCGTTGGTGCCGGGCTCGCCCCAGAAGATCTCACCGGTGTCGGAGGTCACGGCGCTGCCGTCCCAGCGGACATGCTTGCCGTTGGACTCCATGGTCAGCTGCTGCAGGTAGGCCGGGAAGCGGTGCAGGTACTGGCAGTACGGCAGCACGGCGTGGCTCTTGGAACCGAAGAAGTTGACGTACCAGACATTGAGCAGGCCCATCAGCGCGACGGCGTTGTTCTCGAGCGGGGTGTTGCAGAAGTACTCGTCGATGGCGTGGAAGCCCTCGAGGAACTGCTGGAAGCGCTCGGGGCCGAGCACGACGATCAGCGACAGGCCCACGGCGGAGTCAACGGAATAGCGGCCACCGACCCAGTTCCAGAAACCGAAGGCGTTGGCGGGGTCGATACCGAAGGCCTCGACCTTCTCGAGTGCGGTGGAAACGGCGACGAAGTGCTTTGCCACGGCCTCGGCGTTCTGCTCATCGGAGCCGTCGATGGCGCCCTGAGCCTTGAGCTGCTCGAGCATCCAGGTCTTGACCTCGCGGGCGTTGGTGAGGGTCTCGAGCGTGGTGAAGGTCTTGGAGACGATGATTACGAGCGTGGTCTCGGGATCCAGGCCCTTGAGCTTCTCGGCCTGGTCGTTGGGGTCGATGTTGGAGATGTAGCGGCAGTCGATACCGGCGTCGGCATAGGGACGCAGAGCCTCGTAGGCCATGACCGGGCCCAGGTCGGAGCCGCCGATGCCGATGGACACCAGATGCTCGATCTTCTTGCCGGTAACGCCCTTCCACTCACCGGAGCGCACGCGCTCGGCGAAGGCATACATGCGGTCGAGGACCTCGTGCACGTCGGCGACGACGTCCTGGCCGTCGACGATGAGCTGGCCCTTCTCGCTTGCCGGGCGGCGCAGCGCGGTGTGCAGGACAGCGCGGTCCTCGGTAGTGTTGATGTGCTCGCCAGAGAACATGGCGTCGCGGCGCTCCTCGAGCTTCACCTCGCGGGCAAGATCGCACAGCAGCTTGACGGTCTCATCGGTCACCAGGTTCTTCGACAGATCGAAGTGCAGGTCACCGGCGTCAAAGCTCAGCTTGTTCACGCGGTCGGCGTCAGCAGCGAACCAGGCCTTGAGGTCGATACCTTCGGCCTCGAGCTTCTCCTGATGAGCCTCGAGCGCCTTCCAAGCGGCAGTCGACGTAGCATCGATAGGTGCGGCAACAGTTGCCATAGAGTCCTCCTCAGCATACGGGCGCACGCCTCCATGCGCCCGGACATTCAGATGCCACTATTCTAGCGCAGGTCAAGACTACAATCAGCGAGCGTTGCCAATCGGCCCCCAAACGGCAACCGATTAAAAAGGGACAGGCTTATTTTGGCAGGTCAAACGCTTTACCAACCAAAAATAACCCGTCCTTTTATGGCAAATATTAGGCCGCGGCGCAGATGCTACCGAGCAACTCACGCAGAGGAGACCCGATGCCCTCCAGCAGTTCGGGCGCGATAATGGCAAAAACGGGAACCTCACCGGTGCCCACGACAGCAGGCGCCTTGCCCTCCGAGAGAATGCATCCATAAGGGACAAAACCGTCTTCGCCGGCATCGAGCGCCGCCATGCGACGCGCGAGCTCGCGCGCAAAGCCAGCAGTATCGGCATCGCCAATCGCCAGGACAAAGTCCACGCCCTCATCGGTTGCCAGGGCTACGGCCTCATCGACCAAATCGTCTCCCCCGTCGCCCCCGGCCGAACCGCAACGAAAGAGTACGCGTTCGAGCAGGGCACGATCGAGCGAGCCCAGCGCCGCCGAAACGAGCTCATCGCGCGTGTGCTTGTCGCCTCCCAGCACGACCAGTGCCTTGGTGCCGCCATAGTGGGCAACCAATCGCCCGCACCAGCGAGCCACATCCCCATCCGCAACCAAGCGCGTCGGCATACCAAACCCATAGTTGACCATTATCCCCACAACCCTTCCGTGCTTTATGGTGGTATCGATCGTTAGGCTCATGCTACGAAGCGAGCTTTTCCGAGCTGTTTCGCGCTCTTTAGGGCTGCGTTAAAACCCGATCCAACCGCACGACCATACCTACCAAAACAAACCAGTCCCTTTTTGACAGGTTTTGACGATGTCCGGACGAGCGGGTATTATCGAACAGGTATTCGATAAGAACATGTGTTTGATGGAAGGGCACGGATGGCGCACGAGCAGCACACCTATATCTGCATCGACCTCAAGACGTTTTATGCCAGCGTCGAGTGCGTCGACCGTGGGCTCGATCCGCTCACCACCAACCTGGTCGTTGCCGACGAATCGCGCGGACGCACGACCATCTGCCTCGCTATCACGCAGGCCATGAAGGACTTAGGTATTCACAACCGCTGCCGTCTGTTCGAGATTCCCGACGGCATCGACTGCATCAAAGCAGTGCCGCGCATGCAGCACTACATGGAGGTGTCGGCGCAAATCTACGGCATCTATCTGGAATACGTCAGCCCCCAGGACGTGCACGTCTACTCAATTGACGAGTGCTTTATCGACGTGACACCCTATCTGGACCTCTATCACACCGATGCGGAAGGCTTCGCCTGCATGTTGCGCGACGAGGTCCTGGCGCGCACCGGCATCACGGCGACGGTCGGCATCGGCCCCAACCTATTCCAGGCCAAGGTTGCACTCGATATCACCGCCAAGCACGTACCCAGCCGCATCGGCATACTCGACGATGAGACCTTTCGCAAGGAAATCTGGCCCCATCGTCCCATCACCGATATCTGGGGCATCGGCCCCGGCGTGGCAGCCCGACTCGAAAAGTATGGCGTCTACGATCTGATGGGCGTCGCGGCGCTCGACGAAAACCTGCTTTACGACGAGCTCGGCGTCAATGCCGAGTATCTCATCGACCACGCCTTCGGACGCGAGCCGACAACCATCGCCGATATCCAAGCCTATCGCCCGCAAGCAACTTCGACCACCACAGGACAGGTGCTCTCGAAGGGCTATGCCTACGAGCAGGCCTACACCGTCTTGCGCGAGATGGTCGACAACGCCGTGTTGGACTTGATCGATAAGCACGTGGTCTGCGACAGCATCTCGCTCTTTGTGGGCTACGCGAGCGAGCGCGCCGACATACGCAAGCTTGATGCCAGCGGTACTGCACAATATGTGGACGGATGCGGACACCTGCGCTCGAGTACGTCGAGCATCGAACCCACCGCAACCGCCGGCCCCGAGCTCGCGCCCCGTGCTCCCAAGCCCGTCCAGCGCGATGACGAACGGCGCCGCCTGGTGCGCGAAGCGCAGGCAATCGATGGCATCTTTGTGGGAGAGCATGGTGGCAAACCGCGTGGTGGCTATGCCGCGCTCTTTGCGCACTCCAACGCCTCGCGCAAGCTGCCCGAGCGTACCAATTCGTTTAAGAAGATCATGGGCTATTTCGATGAGCTCTGGGCGCAGACTGTCGATCCCAAACGACCGGTCAAGCGCATCAACCTGGGCTTTAGCAATCTTGTGCCCGAGGAATTTGCCACCATCGATCTGTTCAGCGATATCGAGGCCGATGAGCGCGAGCGCGACCTGGCGCGCGCCGTCCTGGCCGTGAAAGGCAAGTACGGCAAGAACGCGCTCGTCAAGGGATTAAGCTTTACCGCCGGCGCCACCGCGCGCGAGCGCAACGATCAAGTTGGAGGACACCGTGCCTAAACCCAAACAACAGCCCATGCGCCCGCCGACCGCCTTCGAGCGCCTGGCGGACCCCGAGGGCAGACGCCGCGCAGCCGACCCCAACCTCACTGCCAACGGTGCCGTGCGCGCCAACCGCGCCGCACAGTTTATGCCCTTTGCCGCCCTCACGGGATACTACGAACTCGTGCGCAAGCAGGAAATCACCGTCGAGCAAAAACGTGAGCTCACGGAAGAAAAAGCCCTCGAGCTTTCGCAAAAGCTCGAGGGCCTCAAACGCGGCGACTTGGTGCGCGTCACCTATTACGATACGTACGGCTATCGTAGCCGCACGGGCATTCTCGACGAAGCGTTACCCGCATTCAAGCTGCTCAAACTCAGGGATATCGCCATCAACTTCGACGATATCCAGGACATTGAGCTACGCGGACGAGCCTAGCGACGAGAACGCTTGCGCAAGACGAGAGCAATGCCAAGCACTGCGGCAGCTGCAACCAGCAATCCCAAGACCAGCGTGAGGGTCGAGTCGCCAGCGCGAGGCAGCGAGCCGTCCTTCGGAGTCTTCTTAGCGGTCGTCGTGACGGTGGTCGTGGTGCTGCTCGACTGGTCGTTGCCACCCGTCTGGCTGCCGCCAGGCTGATCGCCGCCACCCGGCTGCGAAGGATCGGTGGGTTCCGTCGGATCCGGAGTACCGGGATCAACCGGATTCTCCGAATTCTCCTTGCGCTGGATCCAGACCTGGCAACCATAGAACGGGTTGGCGGTACCAAGGCACAGACCCTGGTTGGTCACCGCAAAGGTGCGCAGACCATGGTTATACGGATCGTTAAAGCCATTGGTCGTCAGCGTCGTAAAGTTCACGCCGTCCTCGGTCACATACATATCAAAGCCGCGCTCGGCATCGCGCAGGTAACACATGCACGTAAGGACACTCTGCAACTTCTTGAGGTTCTCCTCGCTCAGCAGCTTATCGAGCGCATCCTGAATATCGCTCGGCAGCTCGGTGCCATAGGCATCCTCGTACTGCTGCTTAAGGCTCTCATAGCTATCGAGCATGTCCTGATACTGGTCGGCAAAGGACTTGAAGTACGCGATCTCGCCATCGATCTTCTGGACATAAGCGGCGTCGTCCTCAAAGTCCTGGGACATCGTCGCGGCCTGATCGCAAAGACCGCCCGCGGCATCCTCCAGCGCATCGCTCAGATCGCCAAAGCCCTTAGCAACCTCGGTCTTCTCGTCATCGACATCGACGGCCTTGTTTGAATCATCAACCTCAGCAGCTTCGTTCGAATCATCGACCTCGACGGCCTCGTTTGAATCATCGTCCGCAAGCGTGTTCACGGGAACGATGGGGTCGTCAGGCGATTTCTTGTCGAGCAGGTGATCGAGCAGGTCCCTAAGGCGCTGAACCTGAGAGTCCCACTCCTCGGGCGTCATATCGATAATGTCGCCATTGGAGAACTGGCCGATCGGCTCAAGCAGGCTCGCGGTATCAAAGGTACCGATATACAGCTTGCCGTCGAACTTCTGCATGCGCCAAATGTACTGGTTCTCGTTTCGGCCAAAGCCCGAAGTCAGGCCGGAAATACCGCCCTCGGGGAACATGTCGGTGCGATCGCCAACGACGAGCTCCATGTTCTCGTCCTTGTCCATGCGATAGATGTTAACCGACTGCTCAAGATTGGCATTCACAAACGAGCAGTCAACGCCACCCATGCTGCTCTTGCCGCCCTCTTCGGTGTTGGATTTGTTGAACAGGATGCGCTCGAGGGCAATCTCCTCGTCGTTGTATTCACCGATATAGAGGTAGTCGTTGTAGACGATGAGGTTGGCAGCGCCAGAACGGGTACGGGCAGGATCGATGCCAAAGCAGTACTTTGCACCGTCCGTCTTCTGATCGCCGACAATGGGAGTCCACGAATAGCTGCCGTCGGCATTCTTGTCGCCACGGACCATGGCAAACGACTGCATGGAATTATCATCGGGAGCGTTCTCGGGCGTACCGGTGCAGATGGTCGCATAGAGATGGCCATTGTACGAGACCATATCCCAAATGGCGCCGCCGTAGATGCTGTCCTGATAGCGAATCGCCGGATAGCCAAACAGCGTCTCCGAGTTGGCAATCTCGGTGAAGCTGTCCTGGCCCTTCGAGGGGTCAGACGACGTCAGGATTGTCGACACATAATTACCGTTCGCGTCTTTACCCACATTACTGATGACGAGCTGGCCATCATGGACGCACATGCCGCGGATACCGGTAGAAATGCCCTGCTTGTAGGCAGCACCGTAATCCTGCATGCTCGAAAGGCCCCGATAGACAACTTTGTACTCATCCGTCTTAGGATCGATCTCGTATACAGCAGGCAGGCCGCCTTTGCCGTCATTGGTCCTGACGCTGCCGCAGAAATAGAGCTTACCCTTATAGCTCACGGCATTGCGGAACAAAGGAGCGACGCCGTTGAGCGATTCAGAGAGTAGCAGCTTGGTCTCACCGGTCTTGGTATTGATCTTGACCAAGATGCCGCCGCTGTCCTTGTCGGCCGTGCCGTCCTCCTTCTGCTGTCCATAGAAGAAGGTACCGTTAAACATGGCCTCCAGCGTCAGGCGCATGGTTTCGACATCAAAGGAATCGCCCAGCGTGCTGTTCATGAGCGTCAGCGTGTTGCCCATCGCCGCATAGCAGGTGCCCACATAAAGCCAGTCACCATAGCTCGCAGCCGCCCAAGTGTAGCTCTGGCCGCGATCGCCTTCGTTGTTGGCCGTATTACCATCGGCGCCCGGAACGGCAACGGCACCGTTACCCTGGTAGTCGACGATGCCATCCGGCTGCGACGTTCCTACCGTAGGATGCGAGAGCTTCTCAAAGGAATACCCATTTCACGCATTGTAGGTAACGGCACCCGATGCGTCTTCGGCGTGCGCCGGCAGCGGCGATACCAAGATAGCGGCAAGCGCTGCCACCAAGCCAAGTGTTCCCACTCGTCTCATAAGGTTATAGCCTCCCCTGTCCTAAAGCCCAGTTTTAGCATTCTTCATTTCTGTCCACGGTTAATTGCAATCTGAGCACAGCAATAATCAGTGTATAAATATACACCTGTAATTTTTTGGACGGGTTCATAGATGCTCGATTGGTAGCGAATTCCGCGCAAACCGTCACCAAACTCCACTTTTGCCGCATCTAAAGGTTATTTTTGCGCAAATTTTTGGATGCCGATAGTCACAATGGGCAGGAGGCTGGTACCCACCGGAGAGGGCAACGCCTACATTTTCATAACGTAATAGCCCGCACCCCTCACTGCCGTCTCGAGTGTGTCGCGATCAACCGGGCGCTTCGAGCGCACGCGTGCCGTGTGGTCCGCGTACGTTACCGTAGCCCACACGCCATCAAGCGCATTGAGGGCATTCGTCACATTCCGGGCGCAGCCGTCGCAACTCATGCCGCCGATAAGGAGTTCCTCACGATAGGGGTAGTGGGACTCGTCGGTGTCTGCCACCACAACCTTTTTGGCCTTCTTGCCGCTCGCACCATCGCTGCAGCAACTCTTCCCGTGTGTCGAAGCGGCAATGCGACGCAGTCCAAAAAACATGCCGACGGCAATGACGGTCAGCACGATGAGATTCGCAGGGTTGAGCAAGTCACTCATGCGTTCCCCTTTCAGTAGCACTATCTAGATACCCCCATGGGGTGTCCCCATCTTAACCCAAAATCATGTCCGTTCGGTCAATTAGTTTTCCTCTTCAAACTTTTTTGTTGACCATGGCTTACTTTCGTGTATAAGTTTTCCTAGGCTAACAAGCGAGGACTCGAAAGGGGCAACGTGACTCGAACCATTGACATCCCAACATACCAAACGGCTGTCGTGCGCAACTGCTCCCCTACGCTCGCAGGTATCAAGCCGGCTTCGCTCTTTACCTATCCCGGCGTTTACGCCAACCAAAACGGAAAGCCCGGCGCCGCCCATATCGAAGAGCGACGCTCTCGCCTGCTCGCCGTCATAGCCCAATGCAACCGCGAGCTCCAGCCACTCGGGATCCATATGAGCGTTTTGGTCTGGCGCCCCTGCGGTGCGCTCATCTATGTGTACCGCCCTGCGGACCTCATGCGATACCTCTCCGACCCCCGTGCCACGACGGCGCTTGCCGCTGAAGGTTACGATATCCACAACCTGCCCGCATCCCTGGTGCATCTCGCCGCGCGTATCACGCTGGCAAGCAGCAATGCCGCAGAAAGTGCCTATGACGGCAGCGTCTGCGCACTCGCGCGAAATAGGCACTGCGATACGGGGTGCATATGCGAGTTCCCCCACGAAATTGGCTATTTTTTGGGCTATCCCTACGAAGATGTCCATCAGTTTATCGTCCAGCACGGCGAAAACTATAAGGTTTTTGGCGCATGGAAGGTATACACAAACGTTGAGCAGGCGCTCACGACCTTCGATTCCTATCGCGCATGCACGCAATACCTTACCTATATCTATCAACAGGGCTGCACCCTGAGACAGCTTGTACAGGCAACCCGATAGAGCATACAAAACGCGGCCGCACGCCGCACAACCGAAAGGAAAACATATGAGCAAGATCGCCGTCGTCTACTGGAGCGGTACAGGCAACACCGAGGCCATGGCAAACTTCGTTGCCGAGGGCGCAACCGGTGCCGGCGCCGAGGCAGAGGTCATCTCCTGCGCCGACTTCTCCGCAGACAAGGCCGCCAACTATGACGCCATTGCCTTCGGCTGCCCCGCCATGGGTTCCGAGGAGCTTGAGTATGACGAGTTCCAACCTATGTGGGACGAGGTCAAGGAGACCCTCGGCGACAAGAAGGTCGTCCTCTTTGGCTCCTATTCGTGGGCCGAGGGCGAGTGGATGGACAACTGGAAGGCCGATGCCGACGAGGCCGGCGTCAACGTCGTGGACTCCACCATCTGCTACGACGCGCCCGACGACGAGGGCGAGGCGGCCTGCAAGGCCCTGGGAGCAGAGCTGGCCTAACGAAGCCGTCAGAAAGTCGCAAAGCAACTGACAGCCGAGCACCGCACAACAACAGTCGTTCACGCCCAAACAAAAACGGGGGCCGGATACTATCCGGTCCCCGTTTGTTATATCGACAACTTCGACGCGCCGCTACGAGATATTGCCCAAGAACGCCTTGGTGCGTTCGCTCTTGGGATGGTCGAAGACCTCACTCGGCGTGCCCTCTTCCACGATAACGCCGCCGTCCATAAAGACGACGCGGTCGGCGACATCGCGGGCAAAGCCCATCTCGTGCGTCACGACGATCATGGTCATACCGTCGTGCGCCAGGTCGCGCATGACGCCCAGAACGTCGCGCACGAGCTCAGGGTCGAGCGCCGACGTGGCCTCGTCAAAGAGCATCACGTGCGGGTTCATCGACAGGGCGCGGGCGATGGCCACGCGCTGCTGCTGGCCGCCCGAGAGCTGGCTCGGCATAAAGTCGATGCGCTCGGCCAGGCCGACCTTGGTCAGCTCCTCGACGGCGATCTTCTCGGCCTCTTCCTTGCTGCGCTTGAGCACCTTTTGCTGCGCAAGCATGACGTTCTTTTTGACCGACAGGTGCGGGAACAGGTTGAACTGCTGAAACACCATGCCCAGGTGCGTGCGCACTTTGTTGAGGTCGACGCCCTTGGCACACACATCCACGCCCTCGACGACAATCGAGCCGCTCGTGGGATGCTCCAGGCGATTGATGCAGCGAAGCATCGTCGACTTGCCCGAGCCTGAGGGGCCCAAGACCACAACGACCTCACCCTTGTGCACATCCAGATCGATATCGCGCAGGACCACGTTGTCCCCAAAGGCCTTCTGGAGGTTCTTGATGCTGACGACGACCTCGTTCGAGTTATTGGTTTCGCTCATGATAGGACCTCCTTACAGACCGGCGATGTGATCGGCGGGCGTCGCGACAACCTGTCCGGCGCTCTTGGCGGGACGCTTCTTCTTGGTCTCGGCCGTGCCCAAAAGCCTCGCCTCAAGACCGCTCACCAAGCGAGCGAGCGGCAGGGTGATGACCAGATAGAACAGGGCGGCAACCACGTACGGTGTAATGGAGCCCGTCGTGGCCACGATGGTACGGGCGTTCATGACGATCTCGACCACACCCACGGCGGCAAGCAGCGACGTATCCTTGTAAAGCAAGATAAACTCGCTGGTCAGCGTAGGCAAAACATTACGGAACGTCTGCGGAATCATGACATAGAGCAGCGTCTGGAACGCGTTCATGCCCAGCGAACGCGCAGCCTCGTTTTGGCCCTTGGGGATCGATTGAATACCGGCACGGAAGATCTCGCATAGGTACGCAGACGAGTTCATGGCCATGACGATAACGCCAAGCACGTAGTCATCAACCTTGACGCCGGCCAACGGCAGACCGAAGAACGCGATATAGATCTGCAGGAACGCCGGCGTACCGCGGATGATATTCACATAGATGCCGGCAAGGCAACGCAGGATGCGCGACTTGGATATGCGCATGAGCGACAGGGCAAAGCCAAAGGGAATTGCCAGCGGAAACGCCACAAGCACGATCGAGAGCGACATAAGGAAGCCCTTAAAGACGATCGGCAGGCTTTGGACCAAAATGACCGGGTTCAAGAACAGGCGCAGGAACATATTGGAGTTCCAGGCCTCGACCCACGGCTGCTCCTTAAGATCGGCCAGGAAGTTATCGAAGGCCGTCACGCCCTTGATCTCGACGGAAGGAATTTTTGAAATCTTCTTGGTCGAACCGTCGGCGAGCGTATAGGTGCCACTAAAGGCCTCATCGCCGCCCTCGACGGGAAACGTCACGCCGTAAACCTCGACACGGAAATAGCCGCCGGCAGGCGCCGTCTCGCCAAAATCAATCTTGAGCGTCTGGCCGTCAGCCTTGCACGTGGGCTTCATGGGCGTACGATCCATGAGGTCCTCGCCCGAGAACATCGTCAATCGCGTGTCATCGGTACCAAACGTCGTGCCGTCGACAAACGTCAGCGAAAGACCGCTCAGCTCCTCATCGGCATCGGCCTGGACCTCCCAGGTAATGCGCGTCTCGGTACCGCCGACCACAGCGCTGCCCGAACCAGTGTTGGGTCGGGCGGTAATCTTTGCGGTCTCAAGCGCCTGAGCGGTCGTGGGCGCAAATGTCCCCGCGCACACCAGCGCAAGCGCCACGGCCATGACGCAGACTAGCTTTTGGAGCAAGGCGGGCAGTGGAAAACGCTGCTCCGCGGCCCCTTTGTTCAGTCGAGACAAGGTGGCTCCTATCGTAGAAGTTGCCGGCAAAACGAGACGGAAACACTCTCCGTCAAGAGAAGCGCAAAGGCCCTCTCCGCAAAACGGAAAGGGCCCGCGCGCAATCAAGTAGTTATTTTACTTGATGTTGTACTTAGCCATGAGGGCGTCGACGGTACCGTCGTCGGTCAGGTCCTTGATGGCCTGGTTGATGTCGTCCTTGAGCTTGGTGTTGCCCTGGTTGATGGCGATGGCGTACTCCTCGCCGGTGCTGATCTGCTTGATGGTCTGGCAGGTGTTGAACTGCTCGGCGGTCAGCTGGCTGGCAACGGAGCGGTTGGTGACTACGGCGTCGCCCTTATCGGACTGCAGAGCGCTAAAGCACTCGGTAGCGTCCTTGTAGGGGACAATCTTGGCCTTGGGGAAGTTCTCCTGGGCAAAGGCCTCAGCGGTCGAGCCAGACTGGACGATGATGGTAGCGTCGGCATTGTTGAGCTTCTCGCTGTAGTTATCGGCCGTAATGTCGGCGTTATCGACCTTGGTCACGATAGCCTGATCGTCCATGTAGTAGGAATCAGAGAAAGTGACTTCCTTCTCACGCTCGGGCGTGTCGGTGATAGCCGCGATGGAAACGTCATACTTGGCGCCCGAAGCGACGCCCGGAACCAGCGTGTCAAAGTCATTGTTGACATACTCGACATCCAGGCCCAGCTTGTCGCCGATAGCCTTGATGAGCTCAAGGTCAAAGCCCTGATAATCGCCGTTGTCATCTTTGTACTCAAACGGAGCGTACTCGGCAGAGGTGCCGACGGTCAGCGTGCCGTCCTTGACGAGCGCGTACTCCTTGGAGCCGTCGACCTTCTCGAGCTTAGCGTCGTCAGAGCTGCTGGAACCGGCATCAGAACCAGAGGTGGCGTTGGACGAACCGCAGCCCGTCAGAGCAAGGGCGAGCGCCATAGCACCCGTGGCGGCAAATGCGCCAAGCTTCTTCAGCTTCATAATGAGTCTCCTTCCGGTGACCTCGTTTGATTCAGAGGTCTGCAAAAACTGTTGGCTATTATGCACCCGGAATTACGAATCTGCAATGAGAAAACTGATTGAAACAAACCCATAACGTGAATGGAATACTCTACTTTGTGACAGTCATTACTGCTGCAATGACCTTAATAGTCTAATTTCAGCTGCATAACCTGCAAGTTCGTTCGGAGTCTCCAAAATAAACGGCAGCGAACGCAAGTGGCCATTCAATACAATATTCTGCATAACCTGCATACCGCCACCAAATTCCTCGCTGCCAAGGTATCCCTTGCCGATGCACTCGTGACGATCTTTATGGGCGCCACAAGGGTTCTTCGAATCGTTGATGTGTACGGCATGCAAGCGATCGATACCCACCACGCGGTCGAACTCGTCGAGTACGCCGTCCAGATCATGGATGATGTCGTAGCCGGCATCGCTCACATGGCAGGTGTCCAAACAAACGCCCAGCTTATCGGACAGCTCTGGGCGCTTGGCGGCAACGCCCTCGATAATGCACGCCAGTTCTTCAAAGCTACGACCCACCTCGGTGCCCTTGCCCGCCATGGTCTCGAGCAATACCGTCGTCTGCTGCCCCTCAAACATCACCTGGCAGAGCGTGTCGACAATCATCTGAATGCCGGCGTCTGCCCCCTGTCCCACATGCGCACCGGGGTGGAAGTTGTAGTAGTTGCCGGGCAGTGCTTCCAGACGCTGCAAGTCCTCGGCCATTGCCTCCAAGGCAAACTCGCGCGCCCGCTCTTTGGCAGAACAGGGATTGTAGGTATACGGGGCATGCGCCACCAGCGGTCCAAAGTCGTTTTGCGCCATAAGCTCGCGCAGAGCCGCCACGTCATCCATGTCAAGGTCTTTCGCCTTGCCACCGCGCGGGTTGCGCGTAAAGAACGCAAAGGTATTGGCGCCAATGGACAACGCCGTCTCCCCCATTGCCCGATAGCCCTTCGTCGTCGAAAGATGACACCCGATCGTCAGCATCTCCAACTCCCCCTCATCAGTTGCGGTGAAATACGGTCTATTGGTGCCCTATTTTGGCGCAAACAGACCGTATTCCACCGCAAGTTATAAAAGGGCATCAGGGACAAAGGCCTCCAGGCATTCCAAGCGCTGGTGCCATGCCCCCACGCCCTAAAGTTTCAAACGAATCGCATCGATAATGCGTGCGCAGCGCTGTGTGGCGGCTAGGGACATGATGGGGCTTTCGAGTTTCCCCGTCTGAATGAGCTGCGTCGCATGCGACGCCTCGCCGTAAAAATCATCGACCTCAAATGGTGTATCGATTTCGAGTACTCGACCGTCGGAATACTTCACATGGGCGAGCTCGGGGCGATGGAGACGCTCGATTTCCAACGAGCCCCGCTCACAGGCAATCGTTAAGCAGCTTTCATATGTTGCTTTGCCGTCGCACACCATATGAATGGGTATACCGCCGACGCTCATATGGATCTCGTCGGCCCAATCGACGCGGCCGCCCGATACGTCACGCCAGCGAACTTCACGGGACGAAACCTCGCAAGCGCCCGCGAGCAAATCCTCAAACCAACCGACCGCATAACAGCCCATGTCATATAGACAGCCGCCCTGCAACGGATCAAGCAGATAGCCCGAAGGAGACTCGCCGTAATCGAGCTTTTGCACGCTTTCAATCGAGACAATACGGCCAAGCTCACCCGACGCAAGCAAGTCTTTCACGCGAGTGTGCATCGGGCAAAACCGATTCTTCATCGCCTCCATAAACAGCACGCCGCGCTCGCGAGAGGTGGAGGCAATCGAGAGAGCCTCTTCCTCACTCAAAACGGCCGGCTTTTCGCACAGCACGGCCTTTCCGGCGCGCAGCGCGCGACAGGCCCAACGCGTATGCATGCCATGCGGAAGAGCCAAGTAGATTGCGTCGACATCGGGGTCGGCAATCAGCGTGTCATAAGCCGCATCGCCGTTATCGTCGACCGAGGCATGGCCATGCGCAGCATCGATCGAAAACGCTCGGCAAAATTCCTCGACATGTGCAGGAGTGCGGCCGGCCGCAGCCACCAGCCGTGCCCCGTCCACCTCCTTGAGCGACGATGCAAATCGATGCGAAATGTGTCCAGCGCCCAAAACGCCCCAACGGACCTCGCGCAAATCATCACATGAATCCCGATGACCCACGACAGCCCCCTTCAGTTGCGGTGAAATAGTTCCTGTTTGGCCCCTATTCTGCCGCAAACAGGAACTATTCCACCGCAAGTTATAAAAGGGTCATGAGGAGCGCGTTTTGCCGAAGGCCTTAAGCACTGCCGTCACGGGTCCAGGCTGAAAACGGCGGCGTACGTCGTCCAAACGCCCGGGGATATCGATGTGCTGCGGGCAGTGGCGCGCGCATTTGCCGCACTTGACGCAATTGCTTACCAGCTTGGCCTCGCTTGTGCGCACCGCACTCGCCGTAAAGTATTGCGACAGCCCCGTAAACCAGCTGTGCGCATAGCTCGCGTTGTAGGCGGCAAAGCAGCCGGGAATGTTAATACCCTTGGGGCATGGCATGCAGTAGCCGCATCCCGTGCAGGGCACACGGTTCGATTTCTCAAACTCCATCAACACGCGCGCAATCGTGTCGAGCTGGTTGGCAGTCATCGAATTCGGCAACGCGAGGTCTGCCAGTAACGAATTCTCATCCACCTGCGCGGTATCGGTCATGCCCGAAAGCAGCATCGTGACTTGAGGATGGTTCCACACCCACGAAAGGCCCCAGGCGGCAGGAGTGCGCAAATGCGGGTCACGGGCACTATCGAGCACAGCGCGGGCCCGTGGCGGCAGCTTGCCCGCTAAACGCCCGCCCAGCAGCGGCTCCATCACAAACACCGCGAGGCCTCGCTCGGCGGCGGCCATGAGCCCCGCTGTTCCCGCCTGATATCGCTCTCCAGCGTAATTGTACTGGATCTGGCAAAAGTCCCACTCATACGCATCGAGCATCGTCAGGAAATCCGCCGCGCTGCCGTGGTACGAAAAACCAATCTGGCGAATGCGCCCCGAAGCCTTTTGGCGCGCAATCCAGTCCTCGATGCCCAGTGCCACCACGCGCTCCCACTGGGCGGGCGAGGTAATGTTGTGCATAAGGTAATAGTCGATACGGTCGGTCCGCAGGCGACGCAGCTGCTCATCGAAGAACCGATCGAAATCCTCCGCGCATTTGCACGAAGCATGCGGCAGCTTGGTTGCGAGCAAAACCTGGTCGCGCAAGCCCAGGCGCTCAAGCGACGCACCCACGCACGCCTCGTTGCCGGGATAGAGATAGGCCGTGTCCAGGTAGTTAATCCCCTGCTCCACCGCACGGGAAATGATGGCATCGGCTGTCTTCGCATCCGGACGTCCCGGCGCACCGGGAAACCTCATGCAGCCCAGACCCAGAGCGGATATTCGGTTACCACTTTTAGGGTCAACGCGGTATTGCACGGCCCCTCCCCTCCCATCGAAGCCCTGACAAGGCGAAACAAACCCGTCACGTCATCGAAACACATCGGAATCGCAATTGAGAACGTATCGTAACGCAGCAGAAATCGAGCCGTCACGGCACCGCTTTAACATCAGCAAAAAGCCCGATGAAAGGAGCCGGGCATCACCACGTGCGAGGACGCCTACCCCTACCCCGGCGAGCAATACATCCTCTCGGTCGACCGCTATCAGATCGAGGTCATGGACCATCTGGACGAGCCTCCCGCCACGGGTGCCGTCATCTTCTGCACCTTCCCCAAGGTCCGCGATGGCGTCGGATACCCCGCCCGCGTCTTTGCGGTCTGCCCTGCAGCGTAGCGTCCAGGCAAACGTTTCTTTTTTATAACAGCCGCCCCGCGCACCCACCAATCACCCTGGCAGCATACAATCCATCAGGCGCCCCTTACGCGGGCGCCTTTTACATGGGGAGATGATTCACATGCAGATCAACAAGGTCGCCTTTATCGGCAAGGGCGGCGTCGGCCTGCTCTACGGCAGCATGATCGCCCGGGCGCTCGGCAACGACGCCGTCGAATACGTCATGGATGACACCCGTTTTGAGCGTCACGCGGGCGATGCGCTCACTGTCAACGGCAAGCCCTGCGATCTCACGTCCGTCCGCGCCAGCGAGGCGACGCCCGCCGATCTGGTCATCCTGACAGTCAAGACCACCGGTCTCGACCAAGCACTCAAGACTATGGAGCGCGTCGTGGGACCCAACACGCTCATCGCCTCGCTATGCAACGGCATTACGAGCGAGCAAAAGATTGCCGAACGCTTTGGCTGGGAGCATACCGTTCTTGGCATCTGCCAGGGCATGGACGCCGTGTTCCTCAACGGCGCGCTCACCTTTACCAATGCGGGCGAGATCCGCTTTGGCGCGGCGGCCGGCACGGACCCCGCGACCGTCGCCGCTATCGACGGGCTCCACACGCGCTGCGGCATCGCCCATACCGTCGAGCGCGACATTGCGCACCGCATGTGGGCCAAACTCATGCTCAACGACGGCATCAACCAGACCTGCATGGCCTACGGCGGGACCTACGGAAGCGCCACGGAGCCGGGCTCCGAGCAGCGTCGCTGCTTTGTTTCCGCCATGCGCGAAACGCTTGCGGTCGCCAACGCCGAGGGCGTTGAGCTGACCGAGGCAGACCTGACGCAAATGGTGCACCTCATCGAGGGAATCGACCCCGCCGGTATGCCCTCGATGGCTCAAGACCGCATCGCAAGGCGCAAAACCGAGGTTGATGAGTTCGCGGGCACCATCTGCCGCCTCGCAGCCAAACACGATATCCAGGCACCGCAAAACGAGTGGCTCTATCGGCGCATCCGCGATATCGAGAAAAGCTGGTAGCGCCGACGCGCCGCATTCAACAGCCTTAACAGCAAAACCGCCGCAAGGGAACCTTTCCCCTGCGGCGGCCTTCATCTTCGTCTATGACCGGCGGCCGATCTCACAACAGTTAGCGTTGCGACCCCGGCACCTCGTCCTCATCGTCGCGGCAAAGAACCACGCCTGCGCTTCCCAGCAGCGTGGCCGCGATCAGCGCGCCGACCACGATAGGAGCAGCCCCGCATGTCCCCTGCATGCCCGCGACGAGCGCGGCCGTGGGACCAAGGCAGCCAAGCATCAACGCGACGGCGGCAACGGCAATATCTCGAGCATTCACAAGACCACTTCCTCCAAGAGAAAGACCTTATTTCTCAAGAACCAGTGTGCCCCGCATCCATACGCCCAGCGTACCGCCACGGTAAGGGCTCTGTTAACTCAAACGCATACATAGAACGGACGTCCTTACGTTGCCATAAAGCTCGGTAAAGACGCCCGTCCGCCAAATATCCGTGATGCAGAAAAATTACCAACCGGTGTAGTAATCGGTGGTTCCGGCAGCGCAGCCGGAGTCATAGACCTTGCAATCACCCTTGGAGCCCGTAAAGGTCGAGCCCTGGGCCATATCGCCCGCGGCAACAACGTAATAGCCGTCGGAATCGCGCCAGAAGCCCTCAGAATCCTGAGTCCATTCGCCCGTGCGATAGTGATAAAGCACATTGCTGCTGTAATAGGTCTCGCGGCGCCCGTTGTAGTTATTGACACCCGCAGAGCGCGTCAGGCCCGATCCGTTCGCGTAGGACGCGGCAGACGCGTAAGACGGAGTGTAACCGGCGTTGTAGTACGAAGCCTGGGCGGCCTCGGCAGCCTCCGCCTCGGCGGCAGCCTCGAGCGCTTCGCGCTTGGCATCCTCAAGCGCAGCGCGCAGCTCATCGAGCTCGGTCGACTTGGCGTCGACCTCCCCCATCGTCAACAGGCTACCCGCACCGTCGATGCAACCCTGCAGCACAGCACGCTCGTCATCGGTAGCATAGTCGCCATACATATTCATAATGATCTGAGCGCGCATCTCAAGGGAATCGCGCTTGGCCTCCATCGAGGCGTTCCACTCCTGCATGGAACCATAACCATCGCCGCGATAGTCAACGGGCTGCACCAGCGTCGCCTCGGACGGCGTAGGTCCAACCGTATCGGATAGTGTTGCCGCGTGGGCATCGGTTGCACCGGCGCCCGCCAAAAGTGCCACGGTCAGAGCGGCGGAAAGGGCGGCGGCTTTCGGTTTTCGTGAATCGATCCTCATGTAGCTAGAAACCTCCGTAGTGCGTTTTTGCTGCGTTTGAGCTGCGTGTGATTCGATCGCGCTGCATAGTACCCCGAGCAAATCGCGACCTGCGGTTTTACTCAAAAGGCGCACGTCAATTGCGTAAAACTCACATCCTCTTAACAGGAGTTTTCCACATCTCGATTGCATAAAGCATGCCAAAAACCCTGTTTTTGCACCCGCTCTATGCAAAAAAGGCGCCTGTGCAACCATTGTTCGCACAGGCGCCTTGAGCAGGCATTTTATGCAGTTATACCTATCGAGTCGCAAGGGGTCCTTGCACAAGTCGCCTTACTCGTCCAGCGCGGCGAAGGCCTGCTTCAGATCCCAAATGATATCCTCGGCGTTCTCGGTACCGATGGAAAGACGGATCGTGGAGGGCGTGATGTTCTGCTCGGCGAGCTCCTCGGCAGAGAGCTGGGAGTGCGTAGTGGTAGCCGGGTGCACGACGAGCGACTTGACGTCGGCCACGTTGGCGAGCAGCGAGAAGACCTGCAGATGGTCGATGAACTTCCAAGCTGCCTCCTGGCCACCCTTAATCTCAAAGGTAAAGATCGAGGCACCGCCGTTGGGGAAGTACTTCTGATAGAGCTCGTGATCGGGGTGCTCAGACAGGCTCGGGTGGTTCACCTTGGCGACATGGCTATCACCAGCCAGGAACTCAACGACCTTCTTGGTGTTCTCGACATGACGGTCAACGCGCAGCGACAGAGTCTCGGTGCCCTGGAGCAGGATCCAAGCGTTGAACGGGCTGATGCAGGCGCCCTCGTCACGCAGCAGGATGGCGCGGACATAGGTTGCGAAGGCGGCGGGACCGGCAGCCTCGGCAAACGAGACGCCATGGTAGGAGGGGTTGGGCTCGGCGATCTGCGCATACTTGCCGCTCGCCTTCCAATCGAAGTTACCGCCGTCGACGATCACACCGCCCAGCGAGGTGCCGTGGCCGCCGATGAACTTGGTTGCGGAGTGGACGACGATGTTGGCACCATGCTCCAGCGGACGGAACAGATACGGGGTGCCGAAGGTGTTGTCGACGACAACCGGCAGACCGTGCTTCTTGGCGATCTCGGAGATGGCGTCGATATTGGGGATGTCAGAATTGGGGTTGCCGAGCGTCTCGAGGTAGATGACCGTGGTGTTGTCCTTGATGGCGCCCTCGACCTCGTCCAGGTTGTGGGCATCGACGAAGGTGGTCTCGACGCCAAACTGGGAGAGCGTGTGCTCCAGCAGGTTGTAGGAACCGCCGTAGATGGTCTTCTGAGCCACCACGTGGTCACCGGCCTGGGCAAGAGCCTGCAGGGTATAGGTGATGGCAGCAGCACCGGAGGCAACGGCAAGACCTGCCACACCACCCTCGAGTGCGGCGATACGGTCCTCGAAGACGCCCTGGGTGGAGTTGGTCAGACGGCCGTAGATGTTACCGGCGTCGGCAAGACCAAAGCGGTCGGCGGCGTGCTGGGAGTTGCGGAACACATAGCTCGTGGTCTGGTAGATAGGCACGGCGCGGGAGTCGGATGCGGGATCGGCGCTCTCCTGGCCAACGTGAAGCTGCAGGGTATCGAAACCAAAGGTGTGCTCGGGGTTGTTGATGAACTGGCTCATGATGATCTCCTTGATCGAACAAAAGTAAATTAATTAGAGAGAATGTAAGTCGCTGTCTCCTGATCACGCCGACGGGCGCAAACAGGAGCCCGGCATTCGTCTTGGTAAGCAATTCATATGCGGGCCTCCTTTCGCATCCCGGTTCCGTGGTCGGTTTAATTACCTACCGCCTTTGTGTGTTTTGAATAGTACGAGCATTGTTTCGCTCGGTCAATCACTTAAAAGCGCTAACCTGTTATCGGTTTTATAGATAACGCTCGAAAGGACGGCGCCGATGACCCTCCAGCAGCTTCGTTTCCTGATCGCCGTAGCAGAGTCCGGCTCAATCAATGCCGCAGCTCAACGCCTCTATACCGCTCAGTCCAACATCTCAAACGCCGTCAAAAGCCTGGAACAGGAGCTCCACCTGGAGATCTTTACGCGCTCCAGCCGCGGCGTCACGCTCACCAACGACGGCACCGAGCTTTTGGGCTATGCGCGCCAGGTCGTAGAGCAGGCCGACATGCTCGAGGCGCGCTACGAGGACGGCGGCACCCCGCAAGCCCGCCTCGCCATTTCCGCCCAGCACTACGCCTTTTCGGTCGAGGCCTTTGTCAACGTGGTCGAGCGCTGCCGCGACAGCAAGTTCGAGTTCATCATGCGCGAGACCACCACATCGCAGATCATCGATGACGTCCGCGCATTTCGCAGCGATATCGGCATTCTGTATCTGGATGACTTTAACGCCCGCGTTCTGCAGAGGGCCTTCGCCGATGCCCGCGCAAGCTTCCATCCCCTCTTCGACGCGACGGTCCACGTCTTCGTTAGCGAGCGCCACCCGCTCGCACGCCGCCCTCAGCTGTCCCTTGCCGACCTTACACCCTATACGCGCTACAGCTTTGAGCAAGGCACCTCGAACTCCTTCTATTACGCCGAGGAACCTTTTAGCTATATCCCTTGCGACCGCAACATACGAATCTCGGACCGCGGAACACTTACTAACTTACTTATCACGTCGAACGGTTACACCCTGTCGACCGGTGTCCTCTCCAATGAAATGCAATGGGGTATGGCATCGATCCCGTTAGCAGACGCCCCAACGATGCACGTAGGCTATATCATGCACGACGACCGCAAGCCCTCTCCCCTCTTGCAGCAATACCTCGACGAGCTCAACCGCATCATCCATGCCGACCAACTGTCGGAAGACGGGGTAGAAATCGTAGATTGCTAGCCCCCGGCGGGCATGGCGCTACAATGGTCACTCACACGAAACGTACCCAACGAAAGGAACCATGTGAAGGTCATCATCTATACCGACGGCTCGGCCCGATCAAATCCGGGACGCGGCGGCTACGGCGCCGTGCTCAAATACACCAACCCCGCCGGCAAGACCTTCACCTCCGAGCTTTCGCGCGGCTACGCCAAGACCACCAACAACCGCATGGAGCTCATGGCGGTCATCGTGGCACTCGAGGCGCTCAACCGCCCCTGCGACGTCGAAGTCCATTCCGATTCGCAGTACGTCGTCAACGCCTTCAACAAGCACTGGATTGACGGATGGAAAAAACGCGGCTGGAAGACCGCCAACAAGCAGCCTGTCAAGAACCGCGATCTGTGGGAGCGTCTGCTCACCGCAAAGAGCAAGCATAAGGTGGAGTTCATCTGGGTTAAGGGCCACGCCGGCCACGAGCTCAACGAGCGCTGCGATGAGCTCGCCACCACGGCGGCCGACGGCAGTAACCTCGATATCGACACCGGCTTTAACGAGAGCGACCTGTAACGGCGTTTTCGCACGCTTTTGTGTCCTCCCGCGCTACACTCGTCCTGTAGGCCAAACAACGCAAGGGGGACACATGCTGCGTATCGCAACCATCGGCACGTCCATGATCACCGACGACTTTATTCAGGTCGTCAATGCCAACGACCAGGCCGTATTCGTAGGCACGCTCTCGCGCAATGCCGAGCGCGGCGCCGCCTTTACTGCCGAGCACGGCGGCGAGCGAAACTTTACGTCACTCGATGAGCTTGCGGCAGCCGCCGGCGTCGATGCCGTCTACATCGGCAGCCCCAATGCGCTCCATTACGAGCAGGCGCTCGCCTGCATCGCCGGTGGCAAGCACGTCATCGTCGAGAAACCCTTCTGCGCCACCGAAGCACAGGCGCTGGAAGTCTTCCGCGCTGCCGAGGCAGCAGGTGTCGTGGCCCTCGAGGCCATGCGTCCCCTCCACGATCCCGCCTTCCACGCCATCGAGGACGCCCTGGGCGAGATCGCCCCCATCCGCCGCGCCTCATTGCGCTTTGGCAAGTATTCCTCGCGCTACAACGAGATTCTCGCGGGACGCGCCACCAATATCTTCGACTGCAATATGGCATCGGGTTCCCTCATGGACATTGGCGTCTACGCCGTCGAGCCCATGGTCGAGATTTTCGGCATGCCCTCCGGCCTTACGAGCATGACTACTCTGCTCGACCCCACCACGCGACAGCTCACGCACGGCCCCATCGACGGCTGCGGTTCCATCCTCGCCAGCTACGGCGGAGGCCGCATCTCCGTCGAGCTCGCGCACTCCAAAATTACGAATGACCTGCTGCCCTCGCAGATCGAAGGCGAGCGTGGCACTATCCAGATCGACCATCTGTCCACGCCCCGCAACGTCCGCATCGACTATCGCGGCGATGTCGTACGCGGCTCGGCGACCGAGGCACCGCGCGAACAGGGCGACAACGGCCGCGTGCTCGACCTGCCCAAATCGAGCAACACTATGGAATACGAACTCACAGACTTTATCACCGCCATCGACGGCATCGATAACGTTAAGGAAGAGATTTGGGAGACCCCGGCGGGACGCCACGAGCTTGGCCACTACCGCGATGTCACGCTCGTCTCACTGCGCATCATGGATGCCGTGCGCCAGCAGGCCGGCATTACCTTCCCGGCCGACGCAGGCAAGCAGGCATAGCGATGGGCCTCTTCGATACGTTCTTCTCCAGCGTCACCGGCGGCAGTCAAGAGCCTCAAAAACCATCAAACGTCGAGCTCGAGCTGCGCCGCAGGCTTACCGTACTCGCAAGCGACGAGGCCACTCAAGACACTCCCCTGCGCTATTTCCTGCGCTGGGCGGGGCAAGTCCAAGGCGTTGGTTTTCGCTTTACCAACACCAACCTCGCACAGGCACGCGCACTCACCGGCTGGGTGCGTAACATGGAAGACGGCTCAGTCGAGATGGAGATGCAGGGAACTCCGGCAAACGTCCTATCTCATCTCGAGGCGCTTCATGCCTCCTACGAGCGCATGGGAACGCGTTTTCGCCTTGTAGACGCCCAGGCCCGAGCCCCACTTGCCAATGAAGACGGTTTCAGTCCTCATTATTAGTATTGTGTGCTAAATACGGTATCATTTACCTACGACCGTTAATAGAAAAGAGGCGAGGCGCATGGCGGTGCAAAGAAGGAATACCAAGCAGCGAAAGCTGGTTCTTGACGCCGTGCGCCAAAGCTATAACCATCCCACCGCCGACGAAATCTACAACGCCGTGCGCGAACAGGATGACAAGATCAGCCGCGGCACGGTCTACCGCAATCTCAATCTCTTGGCCGACGCCGGCGAGATCCTCTCCATCAAGACGCCGGGCGGCAGCCGCTTCGATCGCACCATCGAGCCGCACGCACATATCATCTGCACCTCGTGCAGCCGCGTCATCGACGTACCGCTCCCCTTCGATGCCCAGCTCGACGCCAAGGCGTCCGAGCAAATCGGCTGGCACGTCACGTCGCACTACACCATCTTCGAGGGTCTCTGCCCCGACTGCCGGTAGCCCTTAGTGGCATGCCCGCAAATCTACTTGCCCATCCGCTACAGCAAAAAGTAGATTTCTAGGTATGTCCCGAAAACCTACTCGGCGAGCAGACGGCGCAGTTCCTCTTCGACCGTGCGCACGTAACGGACGCGGTCGTTGATGCCTCGCATGGTGGGGTTGCAGCTCTCCATCAGATAGGGATGGCCCACGACGTTGAGCATGTCGCGATCGTTCTCATTGTCGCCAAACGCCATCATCTCATCGGGCGAAATCCCCAGGGCACGACCGTAATCGGCAAGCGCAGAGCCCTTGCCCGAACCGAAACCGATAAAGTCCGTCCATTCGGTTCCCGATGTCATGACATCGACTCGGTCGCTAAAGAGGCGCTCGAAATACTCCAGGGCCGCCGGCTGATCCACCTCGGGCGTCTGGAAGGCAATCTTAATGACGTCCTCGTCGATGTCCTCGGGACGGTCGACCACCGCTACATCGCAGTGGACCTCATAGCGCAGGTGGTCAACAAACACATCGTTGCCACTCATGGTGTAGAGGTGCCCCTCGCACGAAAGGGTCACGTCGGCATGGGGATACGCAACCACGGCATTCGCGATATCCATAGCAAGGCCACGTTCCATGGAACGCTTGACAACGGCACGTCCCTCGCTCATCACCAGGGCTCCGTTTTCGCATACATAGGCGAGCTCATCGGCCACCGGGGCAAACAGGTGGCGCAAGCTCGCATATTGACGGCCGCTCGCCGGCATAAACACGATACCGCGACGATGCAGCTCATCGATAAGCTCAAAGGCCTCGGAACGCGGCTCGCGCTCCCCCGGATGCAGCAACGTGCCGTCCAAATCGCATGCAATCAGCTTGATTCCCTCAAGACCCATATGCTTTCCCCCAAAGCACCTCATCAACAGTAAGACGAACTTTGAATAGTTGCCTCTCAAAGTCCGTCTTACTCATACGCACGTTAACCGCGCGCCTTCTTTACGATGGAAAAGTCGGGAGCCATGCTCACGACGACCTCCGCCGCACTCGACGCAAAGCGCCGGTCCGCATCGAGTTCACGAGTAACCACCGAGAGCCGAACACCCTCGACACCCCGGAGTATGCGGCCCAAAACAGGCTACACCGGCGTATACATGCGCACGGTATGCTCGTCCGAGTCGCCTCGGAAGAGCGGCGCATGCATGTTGCCAATCTCCCAGCACGCATGCGCGAGTGCAATCGGATCCATGCGGTCGACTTCGACCAAATAAACCTCGGCGCTGCGCAGGCGCACGACAACCGCCACGGGCACCACGCCCGAACGGTCAATGGCGAGCACGTCGCCATCGGCAAGACGACCGCCGTCGGCAGTATCCAGCCGAACACCGATCGTGCGCCCCAGCTCCGTTACGCCCGCAAATGTGCGGGCATCGGCCTGGTCCCAATCGAGCAATAGCTCGTCAACTTCAAAGACGCCGCCCAACTTCCGGCGAAGCAGGAGTTCATAGGACGGATCGTTGAGATTTCCCAAGCATGTCGTCGAAACCAAGCGTTCAGGCATACTCTAGCCCTCGACCTCGACGAGCTCGATATCAAAGTTGAGGTCCTTGCCGGCCAACTCGTGGTTGGCGTCGAGCGTCACGGCCTCGGGCGTCACGTCGATGACAACGGCGGGGACGGGCATGCCGCTCGGCGTGGACAGGAAAAGCTTCATGCCCTTCTCGATCTGCTCGATGTTGGGAACCTGTTCGGCCGGGAAGGTCAGGACCATCTCGGGATTGTGCTCGCCGTAGGCATCGGCAGCAGGAATGTGCACGGTCTTCTTCTCGCCCACCTGCATGTCGACAACAGCGGCGTCGAAGCCCTTGATCATCTGACCGGCGCCGCAGGTGAACTCCAGCGGCTCGCCGCGATCGTAGGAGCTATCGAACTGCGTGCCGTCGTCGAGCGTGCCGCGATAATGGGTCTTGACCTTCTTGCCCTGGTTGGACATGGTAACCTCCGTAATAAGGGCGGCGCACAACGCGGGCCGCCATGAACATATGGCGCTAACTATACCCTAGTCATACAATTCAATGACAGTTTGCAAAGAAACGCTGCAACCGGAGGAACCATGGCATATCCCGTATTTGATCTACACTGCGACACCGCCGACCGCATCGGCTGGGCCACGCTCGATCTCGACCTGCGCTTTACCGCCGGCACCGACGGTTATTTCCCCGGCGATGAAACGCATCCGCAAGATTTCGACCTCATCGAGGGCAACGCCTGCGCCATCTCGCTCGCAAAGATCGGCAACACGCCGTGGGCACAGTGCTTCGCCACGTTTGTCCCCGACGAGATTCCCACCGCCCACGCCGCACGCTTCCAGGCGCAGATCATGGCGCACATGAGCGGCCAGGCAATGCTCAACCACGACCGCATGGTCAACGTACGCAGCGCCGCTGACATTCGCCCTGCGCTCAAAGACGGCAAGGTCGCCTGCATCCACACCATCGAAAACGCCACGTTCTTTGCCGAGGACCCCGCGCTGATCGAGGTACTCAAGAGCCTGGGCGTACTCATGTCATCACTCAGCTGGAACGCGCAGGGACCGCTCGCGAGCGGGCACGATACCCACGCCGGCCTCACCGCCGCCGGCATCGAGGCACTTACGCAGATGGAGCACGCCGGCATGGTACTCGACGTCTCCCACCTCAACGATGAGTGCTTTGACGAGGTTGTCGCCCACGCCACGCGCCCCTTCGTCGCCAGCCACTCCAACTCCCGTGCGGTTTGCGGCGTCAAACGCAACCTTACCGACGACCAGTTCCGCACAATTCGCGACATGGGTGGCATCGTCGGCCTCAACTACTGCAGCGAGTTCCTATCCAACGACGTAACCGACAAGACCGCCGCAGACGTCACCTTCGACCAGCTGGCGGCACATATCGAGCACTGGCTCGACCTGGGCGGCGAGGACGTCATCGCGCTCGGCGGCGACTGGGACGGTGCCACGGTGCCCGCCTTCCTCTCCGATGCCAGCAAGATGCCCGAGTTCCAGAACATGCTTTCCAAGCATTTTGGCAAGACCGTGATGCAAAAGCTCTGCAGCGACAACGCGCTTGCCTTCTTTGAGCGTTATTAATTTCACATCCCTTGAGCGGGCCGGCATGTCGACCGTTCGGCATGCCGGCCCGTCCCCAATCTGAAGGACCGCTTTTGACGCAGCAATTTACGATTTCCATATCCCGACCGGATGGGACGCCCATCTCCGTCGTCGTTACCAAAAAGCGCGTCAAAAACTTCAACCTACGCGTCACATCAAGCGGTGAGGTCCACGCCAGCGCACCGCTCGGCGCCAGCCGCGAGCGCATCGAGGCATTTGTGAAGCGCAACAGCACCTGGATTGTCAGCCGACTTGCCAAGCGCGAGCAACATCAGGCGACGGCGCGAGAGCCGCTCAGCACCTCGTCCGTCATTGCACTTTGGGGCAAGCCCATCACGGTACAGGATGCACTCGATCACAACTTTGCATCACCCGCGCCGCGGCCCAAGCAGGCCACCTTCGCAAGCTTTATGGGTACCGACGAATCGGACGAAGGCCCACAGGCCAAGCGGCGCGCAATCCTCGACGGCCTAACGTCCGACGAGCTCCAAGCCCACATCAGCCAGCTTTATACGACCGAGGTCACCGCAGCGCTACGCGACATCGTGCACGCATACGAAATCACAATGAGTGTCGCCGTTTCCCGCGTCTCCGTGCGCAGCATGAAAACGCGCTGGGGATCATGCACGCCCAAGACCGGAGCCATTCGCATCGCACGCGAACTTGCCGCTTATCCCATCGAGTGTCTCGACATGGTTGTCGCCCACGAGCTCGTCCACTTGCTCGAGCCAAGCCACAATCAGCGGTTTCACGCCCTGCTCGACAGGTACTGCCCCAACAATAGAGCGCTGTCGCAGCGGCTCAAGCAGCCACCCATAGAGACGTATTAGAACCGGTTAGCGCACGCGCTCGATCTCGACGCCGCAGCTTGCCAGGGGAAGACCGACGGGCGCCCAAGGCTTATCGAGCTTAACACGCACGCCAAGCAGCAAGGGGTAACGACGCAGCAGCATCTGGGCCACACCCTCGGCTGCCGCCTCGATGAGTTTAAACGTATGCTCGCGCAGATAGCCATCGACATCGTGGCACACCGAGCCGTAGTCAATCGAGGCGTCCAGGTTATCGTGCTCCCCCGCTGCACGCAGGTCGGCATAGAGCACCAAGGACACGATGAACTTCTGACCCAGCGCGTTCTCTTCGGGATACACGCCGTGGTTGGCAAAGACCTCGAGACCGTCGATAGTAATGCGATCGGCATGGCGCAGATCGTCATAGCTCACGTGGGGAACCGCCGTTGCGGTGGATATTTCGCCCCTTCCACGGCGGGCGAGCTCGGCGCCTTCAGTCTTGGTTGCATTCTCGGGCAGTTTCTTGTTGCTCATCGCGATCGTCTCCTTCGTTTAGAACCCCGACCGCGTAAAATAACTACACGCGAATCGACAGGTTCTTTTTATCATCGCTCCAGTTGCAAGCATTGCGCGCGGGGCATGCAAAGCAGGCGCGCGACGCTTTGTCGGCTGCATAGAGCAGACGCTCAAGCGGTTGGCTGTTCACGCGCAGCTTTCGATGGCCCAGAATGGCCGTCTTAATGGCTGCGGCATCGGCCGGCTCAAACGCCACGTCGTCGGGCATGCCGCCGAGAATCGCATCAGCGACGCGTTCGCTTGCAACATCATGGGATATACCCGATTCATACTGTTCATCTTTGCCGATATCGTGAAGAAGTGCCGTGGCGTAGATGATCTCGCGGTCAAATTCGAGCTGTTCCTCGAGATTCTTAATCCACATAATGCGCGCGACATCCAGCAGATGGTCAATACCGTGGCGGCAAAAGATGCGCCCCGATTCCAACTGTGCAATGTTGCCCAGGTGCCGCCGGAACAGGCCATTGGCACAGATGTAATCGATACGAGGCATGACGCCAAAAGGCGCCAGGCCCGAAGCCATAAAACCGCGACGCGACGTCCCCTCATCGGTCTTCGATGTAAAGTCGTTGACGACCCTCATGCTAACGACCCAGCATCCTAAAGAACCGCTCCTCGAGCGCGGGATCGGTCTCAAAGACGCCGCGACGAGCGAGCGTCACGGTCTTGGTGCCGGGCTTTTGCACGCCGCGCATGGTCATGCACATGTGCTCGGCTTCCATCAGCACAATCGCCCCTTGGGGAGCAAGATATTCCATGAGGGCATCGGCAACCTGCGCACACAGCTGCTCCTGCAGCTGCAGACGACGGGCATAGACCTCAACCGTGCGGGCAAGCTTAGACAGACCTGCCACGCGACCGTTAGGGATATAGCCGATCGCAGCCTTACCATAAAACGGCAGCAGATGATGCTCGCACAGCGAGTAGAACGTAATGTCGCGCTCGATAACCAAATCGTTCGAAGCGACGGCAAAAGTTTTGGACAGGTGCTCCTCGGCACTCTGGTCCATACCGCCGGCAATCTCGCCATACATACGGGCGACGCGTGCCGGAGTCTCCAGCAGGCCCTCACGAGTTGGGTCCTCGCCTATACCTTCAAGCAGCAGCTTAATGGCAGTCTCGACTTTTTCCTGATCGACCATCTGGGCCTCACTTTTTTCGATTTCGCGTTCGCGCTATGGTACCACGCCGGCACGCAACCTCTGCCAGCTACATAGTATGGGTCGAATAGACCGGATCGTCCCGCCAAAGCTCCACAGCATCGCAAAGCGCAACGCCCTCACGTGCAGCACGAGTGCGCGTGGCGTTCATGTCGATCACGCGCTGATTGCTCGAGCCCCTAAAGCGCAACGAGATATCGTACAGATCCTGAACGAACGGGCCGTCCACCAACATGTCGAGGCAGGCCAGGATACGGTCCGTCACCTCGGTATGATGACGGCCACCCGGCATAAGCTCCTCGAGCACGTCACCGGTAAAGCACCAAATGGTCTTGCCCGACCCAGCAGGATAGGCCGCACGCACGCGCTCGATAAAGTCAACAAGCCCCGCCTGATTCTCGGGCTCCATAGGCTCGCCACCCAGAATCGTCAGGCCATCGATAAAGGGATGATCGAGACTCTCGATAATCTTATCCTCGACGGCGCGATCGAACGGCTCGCCCGCAGCAAAGTCCCACGCGACAGAGTTAAAGCAATTCTTGCACCCACGACGGCACCCGCTCACAAACAGAGAAGTACGAACGCCTTCACCATCAGCAATATCGAAATACTTAATGTTCGCGTAGTTCATAAGTAACTCTCCCGGGAGGCCGGGACATATCTTCCCGTCCTCAAACATTCTCGGCCTTCGGCCTGCGAAACTGCGGGCGGGACGATATGTCCCGGCCTCATGCAAAGGGTAACTCAATGAACGAAGCGAACATCGAGCATAGGGTTCGAGGTCCAATAAATACTCAGCTGCAGCTCAACCGCCATCGCAAGTAAATCGCAGCTGCAGCTCAAATTATTTCCGCTAAGAACTTCGAGGAGTGAGCAGACCGCATGCCGCATCTCAGCTACATCAACTTGGCTGCCCGTAGCGAGGCCCCGGACCTTTGCTCGATATGAGTTCCGCACGAACAGGAGGCGCCAGTGGCGCCTCCGTCGTGAGCCAGGACTGTCCGAAATAGCGAGTAAAGGTCCGGGGCCTCGCTACGGGGCAGCCTGGGATGGTTATTAGAGATGCAGCACGCGGTCGCGGATCTCCTCGGTTCGACCCTGGTTCCAGAACTGGGTACCGATGTAGCCGCACGTACGACGAGCGACATTCATCTTCTCCTGGTCGCGGTTGCCGCAGTTGGGGCACTCCCACACCAGCTTGCCATCGTCCTCGACAATCTTGATCTCACCGTCGTAGCCGCACACCTGGCAGTAGTCGCTCTTGGTGTTGAGCTCGGCGTACATGATGTTGTCGTAGATGTACTGCATCACGCGAATGACAGCCTTGAGGTTGTCCTGCATGTTGGGAACCTCGACGTAGGAGATGGCACCGCCCGGCGAAAGCTGCTGGAACATACCCTCGAACTTGAGCTTGTCGAATGCGTCGATCTCCTCGGACACATGGACGTGATAGCTGTTGGTAATGTAGCCCTTGTCCGTCACGCCCGGGATAATGCCAAAACGGCGCTGCAGGCACTTGGCAAACTTGTAGGTCGTCGACTCAAGCGGGGTGCCGTACAGCGAGAAGTCGATATCGCTTTCGGCCTTCCACTCGGCGCACTTGTCGTTCATGTGCTGCATGACGGCCATGGCAAACGGCGTGCCCTCCTTCTCGGTGTGGCTGTGACCCGTCATGTACTTAACGCACTCATACAGGCCGGCATAGCCCAGGCTGATCGTAGAGTATCCGCCCACGAGCAGCTTGTCGATCGTCTCGCCCTTCTTCAGACGCGCCAGGGCGCCGTATTGCCAAAGAATCGGCGCGGCGTCAGAAAGTGTACCCATCAGGCGCTCATGACGGCACAGCAGGGCACGGTGGCACAGCTCAAGGCGCTCATCGAAGATCTTCCAGAACTTGTCCATATCCTGGTGCGAGCTCAGCGCAACATCAGGCAGGTTAATGGTCACGACGCCCTGGTTAAAGCGACCATAGTACTTGGGCTTGCTCGGGTCATAGTTCAGCGCGTTGGCGACATTGTTAAAGCCGTTGCCCGAACGGTCGGGCGTCAGGAAACTGCGGCAACCCATGCAGGTGTAGCAATCGCCGTTGCCGGCGGTCTCGCCCTTCGACAGCTTGAGCTCGCGCATCTTTTTCTCGGAGATGTAATCGGGCACCATGCGCTTGGCGGTGCACTTGGCAGCCAGCTGGGTCAGGTAGAAGTACGGCGAATCCTCGTGAACGTTATCGTCCTCGAGTACATAGATAAGCTTGGGGAATGCCGGGGTAATCCACACGCCGGCCTCGTTCTTAACGCCCTCATAGCGCTGGCGAAGCGTCTCCTCCACGATCATGGCAAGGTCGTGCTTCTCCTGAGGCGTACGGGCCTCGTTAAGATACATAAAGACTGTCACGAACGGTGCCTGGCCATTCGTGGTCATAAGGGTCACGACCTGATACTGAATCGTCTGGACGCCGCGACGGATCTCGTCACGCAGGCGATCCTCAACGACCTCGCGAACCTTTTCGGGAGATGCGGAAACGCCGAGCTCCTCGAGCTCGCGGGCGACCTCGCCGCGAATCTTTTGACGGCTCACCTCGACGAACGGGGCGAGATGAGTCAGCGAAATCGACTGGCCGCCGTACTGGGAGGAAGCAACCTGGGCGATGATCTGCGTCGCGATGTTGCAGGCCGTCGAGAAGCTGTGCGGCTTCTCGATCAGCGTGCCCGAAATAACAGTACCGTTCTGGAGCATATCCTCCAGGTTCACCAGGTCGCAGTTATGCATGTGCTGGGCAAAGTAGTCCGAATCGTGGAAGTGAATCAGGCCCTCGTTGTGAGCATCCACGATCTCCTGGGGCAGCAGTACGCGCTGCGTCAGGTCCTTGGAAATCTCGCCGGCCATGTAGTCGCGCTGAACGGAGTTGACGGTCGGGTTCTTGTTAGAGTTCTCCTGCTTGACCTCTTCGTTGTTGCATTCGATCAGCGACAGGATCTTGTCGTCGGTCGTGTTCTTTTGGCGCTTTAGGCTCTGAACATAGCGATAGATGATGTAGTGGCGAGCGACCTCGTAGCAGTCGAGACGCATAATCTCGTCCTCGACCAAATCCTGGATCTCCTCGACCGATACGGTGTGACCGGCCTTCTCACATGCCTCGGCGACGTTTTGTGCCGCATAGATCACCTGGCGGTCGGTAAGGCGAGAGCCTTCCTCGACCTCCAAGTTTGCGGCGCGGATCGCATTGACGATCTTATCGATGTCAAAGGTAACCTCGGTGCCGCTGCGCTTGATGATCTTCATCCTCTTGCCTCTTTCGCATCGTAGCCTCATTGCGCTTCAGAGCCAAACGATGCCCGGCAGGGCTTACCCTGTCTTGCGGCGCCGTCGCGCAATCTGTGTTTTCGATAACCATAGGCCCTCATGCGGACAATCCTCGCAGCCAATCAAGGGGCTCAAAGATCCATCCAAATGGGGCGAATAAGGTCCTCGTTCTCTGTCCGCCATCTATCATACGACAAAGAGGCATCTATATCCTGTATTCTTTTTTTAGGTCAAACACAATATATAGTGTTTCAGCAGGTCAAAGCAATTAGTCATTTTGCAGACGCATTAATTATGAGGGGTTCTTGGCAAGTCGGTAAAACGTTATCAACACGACTACCTGCATGGCAGTTATAAAACCCCCTCAACCGAGCCACCGCCAAATAGGACCAAAACCAAGCCGCTCACGCCAAAAGAATCCAAAAGATTATGCTTGACCAACATGTTGCGGTCACGATCGGCCAGGACGTATGCAATCTGCCGGCAGCCCTACGGGATGCGAAAACCATTGCGTACAGACCTTGGATCAATATTTGGTGGCTTATTTGGCGGCGTGCTTGGTGGCAAAAAAACAGCCCAGAGGACATAGCCTCTGGGCTGTGAACATTTGGTGGGCGTTAGAAGATTTGAACTTCTGACCTCTTCCGTGTCAGGGAAGCGCTCTCCCCCTGAGCTAAACGCCCAAATGGAGCGGACAACGGGGCTCGAACCCGCGACCCCAACCTTGGCAAGGTTGTGC
>DAIMBN010000130.1:0-1520 GCA_036718335.1 Coriobacteriaceae bacterium | reverse complement strand
TTCCTTCCATTCGTCACCTTCATTACTCCAACGACGAATTCTAGGCGGTGTCCCCGTCCTTTCTTGAAAGGGCGGAGGCGGGGCATGCCCCGCCTCTTACACCACATCTCTGCGCGCTACCGGTGGTGGACAGTTAGTTCAGATACGTATTATTTGGCCGTGCCAATTGGCATTAATGGATTGGTTTGGAGCCACTTTGGACCCAATAATGGGCTATTCTCGCCCTTGAGCGAGCGCCTCTGTCGGCCCAGAAGGCCAAAAACGGCTCATTTGACCCCAAATCGACCTTCGTCAGCCTTTAAAAAAATACGTATCTGAACTAACTGTCCAGGGACATGTCTCCCCCATAGCAAAAAGTCTCTTGGCGAATGAAAATTCGCCAAGAGACCCCATACAAAACGTGGGCTCTGTCGTTCGAATGAACGACAGAGCCCACGCTCACTTTTTATTCAGCCCTAGTCATCGCGCAAAGCCCCTTCGGCAGCACACGGTGCAGCCGAGTCACCGCAGACCGGGGCGGGAGGCGGACCTTTCTCTCGGAAAACTTCGCGAAGCCCAGTTTCCGAGAGAAAGCGTCCGATCCCGCCCCGGGCGACGGGATGAGTCTTACACCGTGTACTGCGGCAGGTCCTGCAGGGCGATGACGTCCATGCCCATGTCGTTGGCGCTGCCGTGACCCTGCTGGTCCTCGCGCACGGCCTCGATGGCACTCACGTAGGTGTTGGCGGCAGACATCGCCGTCACGCAGGTCACACCGCGACGCACGGCCTCGGTACGTAGCAGGTAGCCATCGCCACGCGAGCCCGGACCGTACGGCGTGTTGATGATTACCGCGATCTTGCCATCGGCGATGAGGTCGCCGATGTTGGGGCACTCGCCGTCGTGCGGGCCGCTGATCTTCTCCACGACTTCGCACGTCACGTTGCCGCCGCGCAGCACGCGCGCCGTACCCTCGGTGGAGCAGATATCAAAGCCCAGGTAGCGCAGGATGCGGGCGACCGAAAGGATGTGGCGCTTGTCGCGGTCGCACACGCTGATGAACACCTTACCGCAGCTCGGATCGGGCAGCTTGTAGTCGATCGCCAGCTGCGTCTTGGCGTATGCCTCGGGATAACTCTTGGCGATGCCCATGACCTCGCCCGTCGACTTCATCTCGGGCCCCAGGATAACGTCGGCTCCCGGGAAACGGCCCCAGGGCATAACGGCTTCCTTCATGCAGAACCAGTCCAGCTGACGCTCGTCGCTCGGCAGGCCCAGGCTGGCGATGGAATCGCCCGCCATGATACGCGCCGCGCACTTGGCCAGCGGCACGCCGGTGGCCTTGGAGATAAACGGCACGGTGCGGCTCGCGCGCGGGTTTGCCTCAATCACGTAGACGGTCTCGCCCTTGATGGCATACTGCACGTTGACCAGGCCGCGGACTCCCAGCGCCATCGCGATGCGGCGCGTGGTCTCGCGGAGCTTCGCCTGCAGGCTCTCGCTAAAGCTGAACGGCGGGATGCAGGTCGCAGAGTCGCCGG
>DAIMBN010000053.1:0-10695 GCA_036718335.1 Coriobacteriaceae bacterium | reverse complement strand
GGTGGCAAACGAGGGCAAGATGGTCGCCGTCGTGCCGGCCGAGCAAGCCGATGCCGCGCTGAGCGCCATGCGCGCCGCCCGCTACGGCGAGAATGCCGCCATCATCGGTCGCGTGCTGCCGCTTGAGTCAGGCGCCCGTCCCGCCGTGCGCGTGCGCACCGGCTGGGGCTCGACTCGTATCCTCGACATGCTCGTGGGAGAGCAGCTGCCGAGAATTTGCTAGGGCGGAACCGCACGGTCGGCGCGATGCGGCTTGATATCCCTGGAGATGTTCAGATTCCAAGCTCGCCCAACGCGGAAGCCCAGTATTATGAGGTGCGTTTTTAAAGCCAATGACGGGAGCTTTCATGGCAGCAGCTTTTTCCCATGTGATCTTTGATCTGGACGGCACCATCCTCAACACGCTCGAGGACCTGGCGGCCGCCGGCAACCATACCTGCGAGACGCACGGCTGGCCCACGTTTGCCGTAGACGAGTACCGCTACAAGGTGGGAAACGGCATGCTCAAGCTGGTTGAACGCTTTATGCCCGCCGAGTACGCGGGAGACAGCCGTATGTTTGAGCAGACGCTTGCCGAGTTTAGGGCTTACTACGGCGAGCACAAGGAGGACCACACTGCCCCCTATGCCGGCACGATCGAGATGCTCGACCGCCTGCGCGCCGCGGGTGTGCAGCTTGCCGTGCTCACCAACAAGGATCACGTCTCGGCAGTTCCGCTTATCGAGAAGTATTTTGGTTCTGAGTGCTTTGCGCTGGTACAGGGCCGTGTCGATGCGTTTCCGCCTAAGCCCGAAGCACCCGTCACGCTGCATGTGATGGAGGAGCTGGGCGCCGATCCGGCAACCACGATCTATGTGGGCGATTCCAATGTCGATATCCTAACCGGTCACAACGCCGGCCTTAAGAGCGCGGGCGTCAGCTGGGGCTTCCGCGGCCGCGCAGAGCTGGAAGCCGCCGGCGCCGACTACGTGGTGGACACCCAAGCAGAGCTCGCGGCGCTGGTGCTGGGCGAGTAACCGCTCATCCCTTCCACGGGTAGCTAATGTGGGACGGGACTCTTTTAGCTGCCCCCGCAACAAAGAAATGTCCCCGACTGCCGGCAGAAAAGGAACGTCCCCAAGTGCCGCCTTCGACAGCGATGGCAACGCCACAGGCACAAGTGCCACTTTAAGCCAGCCAAGAGAACGCCGTTGTTTTGGCAACGACAGCGAAAGCCCGCCAGAGCGAGCAAGGTGCCTTGAAACAAGGCGGCATTGACCTTCTGGTCATGCCGCCGAAGTTGAAAGGCAGATTGCCGCTCTGGCGGGCTTGCAGCGTCGAGCAGTTGCGGCGTTTGGTAAAACGCCGCAACGAACTAGCTCATCATCGCATTCATCATCTCGGTGGTTGCGGAATCGTCGGCAGACCACTCGTTATCCTCGTTGGCGGAATACTTAAAGGTGACCTTGGTGTCCTTGGTCTTAGCGGCCTTGGTCACGTCGACCATGACCTGGCCGGCCATCTTGTACAGGTCGTCCTCGGACGGCAGCTCGTCGAACGCTGCGACCTTCTCCTGATACTGAGTAGCAAAATCTTCGACAATCTTGTTCATGGACTTGCAGGTTATGGTGACCTCGGCGGTCGCGGTGCCCTTGTCCTCGTCGACCGTCACATCGCCGATCTTGTAGTCAAAGCCCTCGAGATAGCTCTTGGCATACTCCTTGGGATCGATGCCCAGCTGCTCAAACTCGTCGCCCGAAGCCTCTTCCAGGCCGGAGAGGAAGTCATCGCCGCCGTTCTTGATCTCGTCAAACTGACTCGTAAGGTCATTGGTGATGAGTTCCTCCACCGAAGGCCCTCCGCAGCCGGAAAGCAAAACCACGCACGCGACCAGAGCAGCCATCAGGGGCGCAAGCAGCAGCTTCTTTTTCATGACATTCCTCCAAACAAGCGGCGTTGCGTTTCCCGCGCAGCGCACGTCGTGACAGTAAGTCCATATTAGCGGCTCCGTCCAAACCCCTACGTCGCAAAAGCGCAGGCGGCTCAATTTGACGAACGAATGGCCCATATAGCAAGCCCCCTGCAATAAAATGCGCCTGCTCGGCCTATTAAAAAAGGGTGGCCGGATAACCCGACCACCCTTGTGCATCTTTTGGATGCCGCAGACTACTTGCGGACGACCTTAACGATGGCGTCACCGGCGGCGACGGCAGACTCGGCCTCGACGGCGAGCTCGACATCGGCAAACTCGGCGGTGTTGGACACGGCCACGACGACGCAGTCCTTGTAACCGGCAGCAGCGATCTTGGCGCGGTCGATCTTGAGTATGGGCTGGCCAGCCTTCACGACGTCGTCGGCCTTGACGAAGCCCTCGAAGCCGTCGCCGTTCATGTTGACGGTATCGACGCCAACGTGCACCAGAACCTCGATGCCGCTATCGGACTGCAAGCCCACGGCGTGACCCATGGTGACGGTCACCTTACCGTCGCAGGGAGCGTAGACCAGATCGTCCTCGGGCCACACGGCACAGCCCTTGCCCAGAACCTCGCCGCCAAAGACAGGATCGGGCACGTCGGCCATCTTGATGACCTTGCCCTTGATGGGCGAGCACAGCACGTCGGCGCCAGCAGAAGCAGAGATGGAGGCCGGAGCAGCGGCAGCCGCGGGCTCAGCCTTCTTCTTGAACATGTCAAACAGACCCATACGTTTTCTCCTCTTGATTAAGCGCAACGTTGTGCGCATGCCTACGGTAATTATAGTGCCAAATGGTTCAAATGCTAAGGTGGGGACTCGAATCGCGAGCCCTTCCCGGTAGCGCTCGTGGAATGGAGCGTCTCCTTTGCATCGCGGATCGATAAGCCGAGTATCGTCCGCGCACGGGACGGGCAGAAGCGGGCGCGCCAAACCCGGCACTTCTTTTCGCTCTCGAGTCCTGTCGCCGCCTTGTCCCTAACACTTCCTGACACCGACCGAAGCGTGCCAAAATAAACCTGTCCCTTTTTGGTAGGTTTGGCGAGTGTGGATTTTTGGACGCTTAACTAGCGAACGTGGATAATCTCACACTTTGAGGCCGTCACCGAGCCAAAAACGGGAGATTATCCGCTCTCATTTTGGATAACCCCCCTTGTACCAAGCCGAGCTCCATGGTCAAGTAATAACGACTTCTCATCATTAGATTGTTTACATCAATTCTAATAACTATTTAATCCTTAAACTCGTTATTAGAATTGATATGATTAGCCTAATAACGAGTTTCCGGCACTAAAGATATGGAGGGCGCGATGCAAATCGAGGAGAACGGCCAGGGAACGCTCCGCAATAATCTATCGGGGAAATTGGCTTACTATTCGTTTTTTCCAACGCCCTTGCAATCATTGAGGCAGCTAAACCTCACCGAGGAAACCTATCGCACGCTTTCCGCATGCTCACGAAAGCTTGGAGAGCTTGAAGGCATGCTCTACTTTGTTCCCAACGCCGACATGTATCTGACAATGTACGTGCGCAAAGAAGCACTCCTTTCTTCGCAAATTGAGGGAACCCAGTGCACGTTTGACGACCTACTTAGTCCATCGCAAACACAACTCCATCATAAAGATGTCGCAGACGTCGTGAATTACGTCCGTGCTGTCGACCGCGGCGTAGAACTGCTCAAAAAGATGCCCTTGTGCACGAGACTTCTTAGGCAAGTTCATGCGGTCCTGCTGGACGGAGTGCGCGGAACGGAGAAGAATCCAGGCGAGCTGCGCTCCTCACAAAACTGGATTGGCCTCTCAGACTGCACCATTGCAACCGCATCGTTTGTCCCTCCAAACATTGAAGATTTGAGTAACACGCTCCAGGACCTCGAACGCTTTATCAATGAGCCTCAAGTCGAAATGGATCCGATTGTGCGGGCGGCGCTCGTCCATTACCAATTTGAAACTGCCCATCCATTCCTAGACGGAAACGGTCGCCTGGGCAGGCTTCTCATTACACTTATGCTCATCAATGATGGCGTTCTTCATTCTTGCTTGTTCTATCCATCGTTCCAGTTCAAGAAAAATCGAAGCGAGTACTACCGGCAACTCACATCCGTAAGGGAGAGAGGCACTTACGAGGAATGGATAGAGTTTTTCTGCAACAGTCTTCTCGAGAGTGCGAAGGACTCGGTAGGGTCTTTAAAAAACCTTGTTGACCTCCATAACCGTTCCACAGCAACCATTACCGAAAATCTCGGAAGGACCGCTGCAAACGGGCAAAGGCTGTTGGGCATTCTTGAAGAGCACCCCATCGTCGACACCGCATTCATCGCTGCCCAACTCGATATCGGCAGGAGTACCGCGAGCTCGCTCGTCAAATCATTTGAAGAATTGGGTATCCTCCGTCCTCTCGACGAGTCAAGACAGAGATACCGGCAGTACGGGTATGAAGAGTATCTTTCGATTCTCAGGGAAGACGCCGAGCCGATTAGATAGGCATCGCAGCCCAGGCAAATTAAAGCGAGCGTGGATAATCTCCCACTTTGAGCCCGCACACAGGCCAAAACCGGGAGATTATCCACGCTCATTTCTGACTAGTCATTTAAGAACGTCCCCAATGACTACTCCGGCATCGCCGATGTTTCGGCAACGACAGCGAACGGGCCGCATTCGGAGCAAGACGACGCCGCAGGTAGAGAACGGACAGCGAGCGGGTCGCATTTGTGACAAGGTGACGTGAAACAAAAGGGCGCTGACCTTCTGGTCGCGCCCTTGAAGTTGAACGTCAGATTGTCCAAATGCGGCCCGCGCAGCGTCGAGCCGTTACGCGGGTTGGTAAACCCGCGTAACTAACGTGCTCCGTACTGCTCGTAGTAGGCATCGATGGCGGCCTTGAGCTCGTCGTCGATGACGACCTTGCCGTCGATCTCGTGGTTGTAGAGGGTCTCGACGACCTCGGCCATGGAAACAATGCTCGCGACGGGAAAACCGTACTTTGCCTCGATCTCCTTCTGCGCGGTGGTCACGCCACCCTTGCCGACCTCCATGCGGTTGAGGGACACGATCAGGCCCTTAATCTCGACATCGGCAGCAGCCTTGACCTTGGGATAGGTCTCGTCGATGGACTTGCCGCTGGTGGTAACGTCCTCGACCATGACCACACGGTCGCCGTCCTTGGGCTCATAACCCAGCAGGTTGCCCTTATCGGCACCGTGGTCCTTGGCCTCCTTGCGGTCGCAGCAGTACTTGACCTCCTTGCCGTACAGCTCGTGGTAGGCAATTGCGGTCACGACGGCCAGCGGAATACCCTTGTAGGCCGGTCCAAACAGCACATCAAAGTCGTCGCCAAAGTTATCGTGGATGGCCTGGGCGTAATACTCGCCCAGCTTCTTGAGCTGATAGCCCGTCACGTAAGCGCCGGCGTTCATAAAGAACGGGGACTGACGGCCGCTCTTGAGCGTAAAGCTGCCGAACTTAAGGACGTCGGACTCGACCATAAACTTGATGAACTCTTGCTTGTAAGCCTCCATGCGGGCTCCTCTCGTAATCGCGTACGTGCCTTCCAGTTTAGCGCAGGCGAAGCGTCGATGCGGGCGCGCTTTGAGGCCACATCCCCCGTTAGAGTCAGGAACTGGGCGGCGGCTCATACGCTAGTCCTTGGGTGTCCAGGACCAGAAGAAGTTGATGAGGGCCACGCGCGAGGCGGTGCCGGTCTTTTTGTTGATCGAGGAAATGTGACGATAGAGCGTGGAGCGCGAAAGGAAAAGCGTTGTGGCGATGTCCTGAACGCTCTGGTCCGAAACGACCAAGACCTCAAGAATATCGTGCTCGCGCTCTGTAAGCCCAAAGGTGGCGACGAAAGCATCGAGGCGTTCATCGGACGTGAGCTCCGCTGCCTCCACGGGCTCGGAGTCGGAGCATGTGGGCGCAAGACCCCCACCAAGATCGTCGGTGGCAAGCGGCAGGCCATCCCGCATCACGACATCATCGGCCCGTTGCCCCAACTGCCCCAGCAGCGTAATCGCAATGCCCACAAACATCACGAGCGCCGCGCCGACCGCCGCCAGCACGTTTTGACTCGAGATGATCGCCGCCGCCGGCGCCGTCACGAGCATCGAGCACACGTTGTTGACGACGCGACCCATGCACGGCCAAAAATATGACCAGCGCGCATAGAGCGAGATGGCGGCGAATTTTGTGGTAAAGAACACCACAAAGAAGCCCGAGCCCAGATAAAAAATGATCGTGGCAGCAAGCTCGTTGCCGTCGATGATGAGCACAAAGAACGAAAGCGTGGACAGCATCGCAGCGCATGTCATGCCGATATTCATATACGAACGGCCGTGCAGGTCAAATAGGGCGCCAGCGGCCAACGAGCTCACGACGAGTAGCAGGCGCGGCCAATCGCCCAAATCGACGGCCCCGAAAGCATGCATGGTCGTGAGGCCCGCGTTGAGGGCGGCGAATACGCCGGAAAGATACGCCGTCGCCACGGTCAGGCGAACTGCGGCACGACGGAATGCCGCCTTTGCCTCGGGATTGTCTTGCCACTTAGCGCCATATTCCAAAGCATCTACCGAAAGCCCGGCAGCACTGGGTTCAAAGTTGGGATCGGACTCGTCGCGCAGCTTGGCGCGTCGGGCGCCATGGAGCAACGCCACCTGCGCGATCGCGCAGGCAACAAGAACGAACTGTCGCGGAATCCCCGCGGGCATCACCATATGGTTGAACACCTGCACCAGAACGCCCAGGCTATACGAAAGCGCCGACGCGCGCGCCAAGCAAGGCGTCCGCGCAAAGCGCCGCGCAAAGTTTGCGTGAGCAGTCGATCCGCAGTAGCCCAGCGCGCAGCACGCCACCAAACCGCCGGCAATTACTACCTCAACCTGAACCGCCATAATCAACAGCAGCAATGCCGCCACCAGCAAAACGCCCGTAACGTCACTCGTCGCGTCGATGGCATGGGGACGGTGATAGTACAGAATGGGACGCACAAAAAAGCCAATCACGCTCGCGCCGAAGACAAGACTCTCATAAATAACGACCTCGTTCGGAGACACGAACTCGGCCATGCGCACATCAAAGAGATACTCGCACGCCAAAAACGTGAAGGAGAACAGCGCCAGGCATATAATCTCCCGAATGCCCCGACGCAGATATGCGGTTGCGTCTCCCGTACCCCTCATGGATACCCCCGCCACTCAAATGTCTGTAAATCTATTCTATTAGAGAACCAGTCCTAATACCGAAACCAGGCTCGAAATGCTGCAAATTAGACCCCAGCCGTTCACATCACGCCGCGATTTTGAGCCGCATGGCCCAGAAGGGGCACGCGCAACCTCTGGCTCGGCAAGGAGTGCCTCCAACTGCCACTCATTTAAGTACGTCCCCAATGAGTGGCCAAAGAGTGTCCCCCGCGACTAGTCGTTTAAGAACGTCCCCAACGACTGGTCAAAAATGGGCCATGTGTCCCAGCTGTGGAGACTCCTTGAGCCGTCTGGGTATCGCGAAGGATCGCGCACTCCCCCATCATCAAAAGTGACACACGCTACCAGTTGATGGGAGGCAGCTATGGGCTTCTTTGACAAGATGTTCGAGAAGAAAGAGTGCGCGATTTGCGGTACTGAGCTGGGACTTTTGGGAAAGACCAAGATTAGCGAAGGCTACCTGTGCAAAGAGTGCGCCGGCAAGCTCTCCCCCTACTTTCACGGCTATCGCTCCAGCACCGCGGACGACATCCGCGAGCAACTCGCCTACCGCGAGGCCAACGCCGAGCGCCTGGCCTCGTTCAACCCCACGCGCACGCTTTCTGCCGGGCGCACCAATATTATGCTCGATGAGGATGCGGGCCTGTTGATCATCACTTCGCAGAGCCGCTGGCGCGACGCCAATCCCGACATCATCGAGTTCTCGCAGGTACTCGGCTGCGATATGGATATCGACGAGCATCGCACCGAGATCTATCGCGAGACCAAGGACGGCGAGCGCGAGAGCTACAATCCGCCGCGCTATGACCTGGATTACGACTTTAACCTGACCATTCACGTCAACACGCCGTACTTTACCGAGATCAACCTGCGCGTGAACGACTCCACCATCGATCAGCGCGGCTCCATCGAATACCGCGAGGCCAAGCGCCAGGCAACCGAGGTCCGCGACGCGCTGGTGCAGCTGCGCCAGGAGACGCGGGACAGCGTCGTGGCCGCTAAGGCCCCCAAGACCGCGGTGACCTGCCCCTTCTGCGGAGCCACCACCATTCCCGATGCCAGCGGGCGCTGCGAATACTGCGGCGGCGCCATCGGCGCATAGCCCCCGGCACGGAAAGGACCGATCATGGCCTTCGAGAGCGTTAACTATCAGTGCCCTGCCTGCGGTGGCCCCTTGCATTTTGCAAGCGCCGAGCAAAAGCTCGTCTGCGACTACTGTGACTCACGCTTTGAAGTCGAAGAAGTCGAGGCCCTCTATCGCGAGCGCCAAGACAAGGCAGATGCCAAAGCCGATGCCGCAGCCGCAGCTCCCAAACCTGCTGCCGACGACGCGGTGCAGGAGCTCGCCCAAAACGCCGGCTACATCTGCTCGTCGTGCGGCGCCGAGCTCGTGTCCGACGGCACCGTCGCCGTCACCACCTGCCCGTACTGCGGCAACCCCGCCGTGGCACCCGGTCAGCTCTCGGGCGACTTCTCCCCCGACCTGGTGATTCCGTTTAAGCTCGGGCGCGACGATGTCTTGGCCGCGCTCAAGGAGCACTACAAGGGCAAGATCCTGCTACCCAAGAGCTTTGTCACCGGCAACCACATCGACGAAGTCCAAGGCGTCTACGTGCCGTTTTGGCTCTACGGCGCCCGCGTGGACGGCGAAGTGTACTTTGACGCAACCAACGAGACCGTGACCGAGGAATCCGACCGTACCGTCACGACCACCGACCACTACGATGCCTACCGCAAAGGCAATATCTCGTTTGAGCGCGTGCCCATCGACGGATCGTCCAAGATGCCCGACGGCCACATGGACGCCATCGAACCGTTTGACTACGATGCGCTGCGCCCGTTCTCGGTCGCCTACATGCCCGGCTACATCGCCAACCGCTATGACGAGGACTGCGATACCTGCAAGGCGCGCGCCGAACGCCGTATGGAAGAGAGCACGATCTCGGCCCTGCGCGAGACCGTTATCGATGAGTACGACGATGCCTCAGTCGAGAGCAAGCAACTCGACTACACCTGGGAAGACAGCGACTACGCACTGTTCCCCGTCTGGATGCTCTCCACCTCGTGGAACGGCAAGAGCTACCTGTTTGCCATGAACGGCCAGACCGGCCGCATGGTCGGTGAGCTCCCCTGCTCCAAGCCCAAGCTCATCATCGCCTCGCTGCTGTTCTTTGTGGTCGGATTTGTCCTCTCCCAGATCCTCTTCATGGGCGAGAACGCCTTCGATCCGGATTACCTCACCTTTGATGTCGAGGGCATCCTCATCAACATCGTCGCGCCGCTGATCATCGTGATTATCGGAGACGTGCTACTGGTAGGCCAGCTCAAGACGGCCAACGAAGCAACCCATGCCGATGAGTATTGTGGCGAGCTCGACCTGACCGAGAAGCACGACACCTTCAGCCACACCGAGACCACCGTTGTCATGAAGGACGACAAGGACGATTAACCATCCTGACCAATACCACCCGGCCTTTGACGAGAAAGGAAGATCACCATGGGACTCTTGAAAGCTGGATTGGGTGCTGCCGGCGGCGTCATGGCCGACCAGTGGAAGGAATTTATCTACTGCGAATCGATGCCCGCTGACGTCTTGGCCTGCAAGGGCAGCAAGCGCACCGGCGGCCGCAGCTCCAACACGCGCGGCGAGGACAACGTCATCTCCAACGGCTCGGTCATCGCCGTCAACGACGGCCAGGGCATGCTCGTGGTGCAAAACGGCAAGATCATCGAAGTCGCGCTGGAGCCCGGTGAGTTCGTCTTTGACACCGGCAGCGAGCCGAGCGTCTTTAGCGGCAACCTGGGCGATTCCATCAAGGAGACCTTCGCCAATATCGGCAGCCGCTTTACCTTTGGCGGCGACGCGGGCAAGGACCAGCGTGTCTACTTCATCAACACCAAGGAGATCATCGGCAACAAGTACGGCACCGCCTCGCCCGTGCCCTTCCGCGTGGTCGATAACAACATTGGCCTGGACGTCGACATCTCCGTGCGCTGCAACGGCGAGTATTCGTACCGCATCACCAACCCGCTGCTGTTCTACACCAACGTATGCGGCAACGTGACCGATAGCTATACGCGCGACAAGATCGACAGCCAGCTTAAGTCCGAGCTGCTCACCGCCCTGCAGCCCGCCTTTGCCAAGATTTCGGAGATGGGCATCCGCTACAGCGCCATCCCCGGCCACACCACCGAGCTCGCCCGTGCGCTCAACGAGGTCCTCTCTGCCGACTGGCGTGACCTGCGTGGCGTCGAAATCGTGAGCTTTGGCGTCAACTCCATCGCCGCCTCGCAAGAGGACGAGCAGATGATCAAGGACCTGCAGAAAGCCGCGGTCATGCGCGATCCCACTATGGCGGCAGCCAACATTGCCAGCGCCCAGAGCGACGCAATGCGCGCGGCAGCCGCCAACCCCAACGGCGCGATGGCGGGCTTTATGGGCATGGGCATGGCAGGCGGCATGGGCGGCATGAATGCCAGCCAGCTGTTCGCCGCCGGCCAGGCACAGCAGCAGGCCGCCCCGCAGCCGGCTCCGGCGCCCGCCCCCGCAC
>DAIMBN010000052.1:0-10720 GCA_036718335.1 Coriobacteriaceae bacterium | reverse complement strand
GAGTGTGGCACTCACAATGCGCTTGCCTTCGGGCTGCGTCCAATCAATCGTCACGTTGATGCCGCCAAAGGAGAGGACGCTGCCAGAGTCATCGCGCCACTTGTACTTGTCTTGCGCCTCCTGCTCGGTATGGCCGGCTGCCACGTAGGCTTGCTGAAGCTCGTAGCTGTGATTGCACTCGTCGCTGATTTGTAGCGAGTGCTCGAGCGCTGCGAGGAAGTCCGCACCGGTCATGGTCCAGGTCTCCACGGTGTTGCCGTAGGGCGAGATGGCGATGACGTTGCCGGCGGTCACGTTGCCCGCCGCGATGCCGCCGCGGATGCCGCCAGCGTTTTCGATAGCGAGGTCTGCGCCCGTCAAGGCAAGATAGGAGCCGCAAATCACGTGGCCGATGGTCTGGGCTTTGGTGGTGTCGTCCTCCTTGCTGGGGCGGAAATCGGTGGTGCGCACCATTTCCCAACCATGCGTGCCTGCGGCGTCCTCGCCGTAGAAATAGTTGGTGGTGGATGTGCCGAGCACCTTGTTCGATTCGTTTTCAAAGTCCTCGTCGAGCGGCTTGATCTTGTTGCGGACGGCCTCAAGGCGGCTCTGGTAGTCGGAGCCCTTGTCGGGGTCTGCCAAAAGGTCGTTGACGTTCTTGGCGGTGTAGAGCTTCTCGTCGCTGCCGTCTGCAGGGACCGTGACCGTGTCATCGTCGGTCGACTCGGTGCCATTGGTGTCGTACTTGTACGGAATGGAAAGCAGTCCCACCTCGGCAAAGGCACTGCCCGCCTCGACAACGTGGATTGTCTTGCCGTCGGCTCCCGTCACCTTCTCGTTAAGGTTGATGTGCTCGTGGCCTGCGATAAGGGCATCGACGCCACGGAGTCGCGTGGCAAAGGTCTTGGCGTCGAGCGTGTGCGCGATGCACACAACAACATCGCAGCCCTCCTTGCGCAGCTGCTCTGCCTCGGTATTGATGGCGTTCGTGGCACTCGAGAAGCTGGTGCCCGCGACCAGGTCCGCGCGCAGCGAGGAACCTAGCGACTCATCCATGGCACCCACGACGCCGACCTTGATTTTGTAGTCGAATGTGGATTGATCCTCGCTATCCTCCCAGGTGCGATTGAGCGTCTTCGTGATGCTCGAGCTCCATACGCCGCTCGTAGACTTCGCGTTCGCGCAGAGCATGGCGAAGGGCGTGCCAGTGGTGCTGTAGCCGGTCATGGTGCGGAGTTTGTCCGCGCCGTAGCTCCAGTCGTGGTTGCCCGGCGTGGTCGCGTCGTAGCCGTCGGCATAGAAGGTGTCCATGAGCTCGGCGATGCTCTTGCCCTCGCTCATGGTGGCGAAGGACTGTCCGTGGAAGGTGTCGCCCGCATCGAGCAAAAGATCGGGGGCGTTGCCTTGGGCGCTATAGAGAACCGCCAGTCCATCAAAGCCCACCGTGCCGGTGCCCTTGCTTGCGTTGTAGCTGTACTTGTAGCTGCCGTGGATGTCGTTGGTGTGCATGACGGTCACGGAGCCGTCAATAGCGGCGGGCAGGTTCCCCGCAAAAGCGAAGCTTGGGATGCCTGCGAGCGCGCCGACAAACAACGCGGCGGTTAACGCAAGGCGGGGGACGAATCTTTTCATGGCAGTCTCCTTGGTCCTTAACAAAAACCACCACAAAGGTGCCTGTCCCCTTTGTGGTGGTTTTCTAAGTCGTTAGCTTAGTAGCATGCGGTCGTTGGCGAGCTCGCCGCCCGAGACCTCCTCAAACTTCTGAAGCAGGTCGGCCACGGTGAGCGACTTTTTCTCGTCGCCCGCCACGTCGTAGATCACGTGGCCCTCGTGCATCATGATCAGACGGTTACCCAGACGGATGGCGTCGTTCATGTTGTGCGTGACCATGAGCGTGGTCAGGCGGTTCTCGTCGACGATCTCCTCGGTCAGGTTGAGCACCTTAGAGGCCGTCTTGGGGTCGAGGGCCGCCGTGTGCTCGTCGAGCAGCAGCAGACGCGGCTTGGTGAGCGTGGCCATCAGCAGGGTGAGTGCCTGGCGCTGGCCGCCCGAGAGCAGGCCGACCTTGGCGTTGAGGCGCGTGTCCAGACCAAGGTCCAGACGCTTGAGCAGTTCAACGTACTCGTCCTTCTCGGCCTTGGTGACGCCCCACGAAAGACCGCGACGCTGGCCGCGGCGCTTGGCGAGGGCCAGGTTCTCGGCAATTTGCATGTCGGCTGCGGTGCCGCGCATGGGATCCTGGAACACACGGCCTAGGTACTTGGCGCGCTGCGACTCGCTCAGACGCGAGATGTCGGTGCCGTCGAGCTCAATAACACCCGAATCGAGTGGATACACGCCGGCGATCATATTGAGCAGCGTGGACTTGCCGGCGCCGTTGCCGCCAATCACGGTTACAAAGTCGCCATCGTTGAGGGTGAGGTCGACGCCGGTGAGCGCGCGCTTCTCGGTGACGGTGCCCTTGTTAAAGGTCTTCTTGACGTGCGAGAGCTTAAGCATCTGCCTCATCTCCCTTCGTGTAGGAGCTGCGGAGCTTATAGCGCTCCCAAACCACGGGCACGCACAGGGCCACGGCGACGATCACGGCAGAGAGCAGCTTCATGTCGTTGGCGTCCATGCCCAGCTGCAGCACGATGGCGCGGATAAGGAAGTACACCACGGAGCCAAAGACGGCGGAGGCAAGACGGACGCTAAACTGCGTGAGGCCGCCGGGCAGCAGGCGACCGAGCACCTCGCCGATGACGATGGCGGCAAGACCGATAACGATGGCGCCGGTGCCCATGCCAATGTCGGCATACTTCTGGCTCTGGCAGATGAGCGCACCCGAAAGGCCAATGAGGGCGTTGGAGAGCACGAGGGCGATCATTTTGGTAGTGTTGGTGTTAACGCCCAGGGCGCGGATCATGTACTCGTTGTTGCCGGTGGCACGCAGCGCCGAACCGATCTCGGTGCCAAAGAACCAGTACAGGATGGCGACGATGGCCACGGCCAGCACAATGCCTAGGATAATGGCAACAGTGGACTGCGGCAGGCCCGTCATGTTGCTGACGGATGAGAAGATAGTGCCCTTGGCAAGGATGGGCGTGTTGGACTTGCCCATGATGCGCAGGTTGATGGACCACAGGCTAATCTGCGTAAGGATTCCGGCGAGGATTGCGGGAATCTCAAAGACGGTGGTCAAGATGCCCGTGACGGCGCCCGCGATGGCGCCGGCGCACATGCCGGCCAGCACGGCGAGCAAGGGGTCGACGTTATTGTTGACGATGAGTACGGCGCAGACACAGCCGCCGAGGGCAAAGCTGCCGTCGCAGGTCATATCGGGGATGTCGAGCAGGCGGAACGTGATAAACACGCCAAGCACCATAATGCCCCAGAGGACGCCCTGCGAAACGGCGCCCTGCAATGCAATGAGCATGCTTCATACCTCCTAGGATAGGGTGGACACGTGATTTTCCATAATAGCGGTACCAATGCATAAAAGAGCTGCGGACGGATGTTTTGTCTCATCCGAAACAAGCAGGGCGAACGCCGGTCTTTAGCGTTCGCCCCAAGGACTCAGATATTGAATAACGCGGCTGTGGCGCGCGTGCGGGCCCTAGACGCGTTACCGCGCATGGCGCTACTCGTCCAGAGCGGAAAGGTCGATGCCTAGGGCCTCGGCCATCTCGTCGTTCTTGACGACGACCAGGTCCTTGCTCGAGAGGTGCTTGATCGGCATATCCTCGGGCTTGGCCTCGCCCTTCAGGATCTTAACGGCCATCTCGCCCGCGGCGTAGCCCAGGTCCTTATAGTTGATGGAGAGGGTGAACAGGCCGCCGGCCATGCACATACCCTCCTCGCCGGTCACGAAGGGGAGCTTATTCTCCTTGCAGACCTGGCCGACCTGCGAAGCGCCCGCGGCGATGGTGTTGTCAGTGGGGGAGTACAGCGCGTCGACCTTGCCCACGGCAGACTCGACGACGGACTGAATCTCGTTGGAGCTCGAGACGGTGAAGTCAGTGTACTCGAGGCCCAGCTTGTCGAGCTCCTTCTTGGCGGCCTTGATCTGGACGTCGGAGTTGGACTCGGCGGTACAGTAGAGCAGGCCGACCTTTTTAACGTCGGGCAGGACCTTCTGCATCATCTCGAGCTGCTCGGCGACCGGGGTGAGGTCGGAAGCGCCCGTGACGTTGGTGCCGGGCTTGTCGTTGTCCTGGACCAGGCCGGAGGCGGCGTAGTCGGTGATGGCACAGCCCACGATGGGGATATCGGCCGTGGCGCCGGCGGCAGCCTGCGCGGCGGGCGTGGCGATGGCATAAATCAGGTTGACGTTGTCGCCCACAAACTTGTCGGCAATGGACTTACACGTGGACTGGTCGTTCTGGGCGTTCTTCTGGTCAATCTTGACCTTAAGGCCGCTCTCCTTGATGGCCTTGACAAAGCCGTCGTTGGCGGCATCGAGTGCGGAGTGCTCGGTGAGTTGCAGAACGCCGATGGTGTAGTCGGAACCGGCGGCTGCAGAGCCGGAACCAGAGTTGCCACCGCATCCGGCAAGCGGGGCGAGCGCGAGCAGGCCGGCGGAGACCAGAAGGCTCCTGCGGCTGATGGTGATGTCCTTCATATCATTACCCCCAGTATAAAAATGGCTGGAAACACTGCACTGGGACAAAGTGCAAGTGGAACTATAGTAGCGCTGATGTCCATTTTTACAACAGCCTGGCGGGTTTTTTAATACAGAATCGGATGGGCGGTACGGGTAGTCGAATGGGCGGCGGAGGGTCTTATGCGGCGGAGGAGGCATCGTCCTCGTCCAGGGCGGCGAAGAGCTTCTTGCCGTCGAGGAGACGTGTGGTGACGTTTCTCATTCGGCCGATCTCTACGGTACGCAACGTGTCATCGGCGCCTCGCGCGTCATAGACCGTTCCCAGCAAATACGAGATGCCGTCTCGTTGCTTGATGGCAAAGGGCCGGAGTGTCATCCGTGCCACTTCGACCTCTCCGCGTGCCGTGACACTCGAAATATCAAAACTCACCGTGGTTCCGTGGTCGATGGCCTGCTCGATGAGCTCGCAGGCATCGATGCGCTTGACGGGCGTGCGTGTGGCCTTGGTGGATTTGCCGCCTGCGCTTGGAGCAGGCTCGGGTGCATCGAGGTAGCCGCGAACGTCGGCACTCGCCATGGCGACCAGGTGCTGCGCCATGCTTTTTCGAATGGCGATGGGCGTGGAACGGTTGCGCATGACCATGCCGTGGAGCCGGATGATCTCTTCGTCGGTGAGCGGGCGGGTAAGAAGTTTGTAGCCCACGCCGCGTTTGTACTCAATTTCGTATCCGGCATGGCGAAGCGCGGAGATGGCGGTGTAGATGCTGCGCCGCGCCGCCGAGATGGGCATGCGGGCGGGGTCGTCGGGATGGGCGAGACGCCGGATCAACTCATCGGAAAGCATGGCCTTGTCCTCGCCGGTGTTTTCGCTTAATAGTTGCAGGATGCGAACGGCGCGATAGGCTGCCATCGAGGCGGCGCCCCTCGTCGTGGTGTCGTAGGTTTCAACAGCGGCTTCGGTCATGGTGCCCACGTCCTTTCCGTTTTGGGTGGCGACGGTATGGAGCCTAGGACGCGGGGCTTTCCCAGGGGCGCAGGGCGCTCTGGGCGGTCGGTGGTCATCGGCAAACGGTGGGTCGAGTTTTCAACAGCCCTGCTCAACTGACCAAAAACTTGCCAAAAGCTTGACGGATGCTGTTGAAAAAAGCGTCTCTCGACCGATGTCGAGAGACGCTTGTGCGATGAGCGTTGGCGTGTGGCGACGCGAGCTAGCGTTCGACGATTAGAAGTCGGCGTTGCCCACGGTGCGCGGGTGCGGCAGGACGTCGCGGATGTTGCCCACGCCGGTCAGATACATGACCAAGCGCTCGAAGCCCAGACCGTAGCCGGCGTGCTTGCAGGAACCGTAGCGGCGCAGGTCAAGGTAGTACTTGTACTGCTCGGGATTCATACCCAGGTCCTTGATGCGGGCCTCGAGCAGATCCAGGCGCTCCTCGCGCTGGGAGCCGCCGATAATCTCGCCGATACCGGGCACCAGGCAGTCGGCGGCGGCGACGGTCTTGCCGTCCTCGTTCATGCGCATGTAGAACGCCTTGATCTCGGCCGGGTAGTCGGTCACAAAAGTCGGTCGCTTAAAGTGCTCCTCGGTCAGGAAACGCTCGTGCTCGGTTTGCAGGTCGATGCCCCAGCTCACGGGATAGTCAAACTTGTGACCGGCGGCGACGGCCTGCTCCAGGATCTCGACGGCCTCGGTGTAGGTAACGCGGGCAAAGTCGGAGTTGGCGACATGGTCCAGGCGCTCGAGCAGACCCTTGTCCACAAACTTGTTGAGCATATTGAGCTCGTCGGGGCAGGTTGTCATGACGTCCTTAAGGACGTACTTGAGCATAGCCTCGGCGTTATCCATGTAGTCGTTAAGGTCGGCAAAGGCCATCTCGGGCTCGATCATCCAAAACTCGGCGGCGTGGCGCGTGGTGTTGGAGTTCTCGGCACGGAAGGTGGGGCCAAAGGTGTACACGTCGCCAAAGGCCATGGCAAAGTTCTCGGCATTGAGCTGGCCGGACACGGTGAGGCTTGCATGCTTGCCAAAGAAGTCCTGGCTCCAGTCGACCTCGCCGGACTCGGTGAGGGGCGGATTTTTGGGGTCGAGCGTGGTCACGCGGAACATCTCGCCGGCGCCCTCGCAGTCACTCGTGGTGATGATGGGGGTGTTGACGTAGACAAAGCCCTGCTCCTGGAAGAAGCGGTGGATGGCGGCAGCCGCGACAGAGCGGATGCGGAACACGGCGCGGAACAGGTTGGTGCGCGGGCGCAGATGCTGCTGGGTGCGCAGGAACTCGACGGTTGCGCGCTTCTTCTGCAGCGGGTAATCCGGGGCGCTGACGCCCTCGACCTCGATGGAGGTGGCAGAAAGCTCGAAAGGCTGGGGCGCATCGGGGGTCAGCTTGACGGTGCCGGTGCAAATGAGTGCGGCCGAGACGTTTTGATGGGCGATCTCGTCGTAGTTGTCGAGTGCCTCGCGGTTCATGACGACCTGCAGGTCGCGGAAGCAGCTGCCGTCGTTGAGCGTAACAAAGCCAAAGTTCTTCATGTCGCGGACGGACTTGACCCAGCCGGCGACGGTGACGGTCTGGCCGCCGAGCGACTCGGCATCGGCATAGAGCTGCGCGATTTTGGTGCGGTTCACGTATCCTCCCATAACGGTTGAATGATAGTTATCCATACAGTTCGATATTCTAGCAGCTCGGCTCATTTGGGCTATACAGATAAAGCATTGGCGGGATGGTTTTTCAAACGAAAAGCGCCCGCGGCCAAATGGTCGCGGGCGCTTGACGAGGTGCCTTTTGGCTGTGTGGCGCGGGGCCTGGCTACTTGGTCTTGGCAACCAGCAGCGGGTCGCCAAGCTTGACGAGCGGGTTGCCGCCGATAAGCGTTCCAGACTCGCCGACATGGTCGATGCTCTTAAGACGATCGAGTTCGGAGACGATGACGGTCACGATGTCCTCGTGACCAGCGGCCTTAATGGCCTCGCGGTCGAAGCTGATGAGCGGCTGGCCTGCCTTGACCACATCGCCCATCTCGACAAAGCGGGCAAAACCCTTGCCGTTCATTTCCACGGTGCCCAGGCCAACATGGATAAACACGCGAAGACCGTCCTCGGTGATCATGCCAATGGAGTGGTTGGTGACAGTGGTGGCACCGATGCGGCCGTTGGCGGGCGCATAGATGGTGCCGGTAATGGGCTCGATGCCATAGCCCTGGCCAAGCATGCCCGAGGCGATCGTCTCGTCGGGAACCTCGTCCAGGTTGACGAGCACGCCGTTAACGGGGGCATAGATGACGCCTTCGCGGGTGGCGAAGCTTGCTGCGGGCGGAACGGACGCCTCGCCGGTCGAGGTGAAGGTGGACTTAAGCGAATCGAGCAGACCCATAGTTGCCTCCAACTTAAATAGGCGCATATCGCGCGTTTGGTTTGCCGGAAACGTTTCATATGTGTTTCGCGGCTTGGTCAACGCCCCCTATTCTACGCTGCTCAGCGATACCTCTGAGCTGGGATTATGTGATATATCAGTTAAAGGGAAACTTATTGCTGGTGTGTTTCTGCGCCACGGGTTCAAGTGGGGTACGCTTGAAGGCGAAAAACAAAGGCGCATAATTTGCGCGAAGGGAGCACATATGATTGTCGAGAACCATGCGCTGTGGGGCGAGGAGCCGACCGAGGATTATCCGGCGACGTTTACGTATTTGGGTGCCGAGCCGCTGCCCGATAAACCGAATGGCCGCCGCCCCGCGGTGATCATCTGCGGCGGAGGCGGGTTTACGCATATCGCTCCGCACGAGCAGGACCCGGTGGCGTTTGCATTTTTGGATCGCGGCTACCAGGCCTTTGTGCTCAACTATGTCACGAGTTCTACGGGTGACGTGAGCTTTCCGCACCCCCAGGCAGATCTTGCCAAGATGGTCGCCACGGTGCGCGCCAACGCCGACGAGTGGCATGTCGATCCTAAGCGCGTGTGCGTCGTGGGCTTTTCTGCTGGCGGCATGATTTGCGCCTCGCTGGCAACACAGTGGAAGACCGGCCCCTTTGCGGCACTTGCCGGGGCGCGTCCGGACGACATTCGTCCCGATGCCGTGGTGCTGGGCTATCCATTGCTCGACTTTGCCTATGTGCGCGACATGCAGACGCGCGATCCGCGCATTGACTTGCGCGTGCCCAAGACGGGCGGCAAGACGGGACGCGATTTGCTCAACGACTACCTGTCGATGGTGACGGGCGGCGAGGCAACTGACGAGCATCTGGCCGACATCTGCCCCACCACGCATGTTTCGCGTCAGATGCCACCGACCTTTGTGTGGGGCGTGTCCGACGACAAGACGGCGCCGATCGCGCAGGTATACCCGTTTGCGCAGCGCATGGCCGAGGAGGGCGTTGCATGCGAGATGCACGTCTTCGACCAGGGTGGTCACGGCCTTTCGCTCGGCAACGCCAACACCGCGGTCGACAACGAGGACAAGCAGGTGGCAGTCCGTCCCTGGATCCGCCTAGCCTTCCGCTTCCTGGAGCGCCATCTGTAAGAGTAAGAGGGCCAGCCCCATCCCGTCCCTCATAACTTGCGGTGAAATAGTTCCAATTAAAGTCACGGGGCTTTAAACAGGAACTATTCCACCGCAACTTCGTTTTGATCTGTTGGAGACGGAGGAAAATGGATCATTTTGTCGAGGGAGCGGGCGGCTGTTTCTGCTCCCGCGGGAAACCACGTCCCGTTTGGGAAATCGTGACCCGTTTTGGGCGCAGATTCCGGGTCGCAGTTTCCCCGAGGGGCTCGATCGGGAAATCGCATCCCAGTCTGAGCGCCGATTCCGGGCTGCAGTTTCCGCTAGATGCCTCAACCGGAAAGCCCGTCCCGTTTAGGTGTTCCGGAGTGGGATTCGGTTTCCGCAACAGGCCCGTCTGGGAAGCAATGGCCCAGAATTCCCCTTGCACCGATCTGTCGATTGAACGTCGTTGTGTGTTCACGCTATCATGTAAGCTTAAAATTGGTTAGCCATGGCAAACGGTTAGCCATGGTGAACATAAATACAACGCCCTGCGGGCGCCGGGGGAGGAACACGGACGTGAAGCTCGATACACTCGAGATTGGAAAGGACGCCGTTGTCGCATCGGTGGCATCGGACGATCAGGCACTCCGACAGCATATTTTGGACATGGGTCTAACGCCGGGCACCGAAGTCACCATGATGAAGTACGCCCCCATGGGTGACCCGCTCGAGATCCGCCTGCGTGGCTACGAGTTGACACTGCGTAAGGACGATGCCGCTCGCATCGAGCTCGTGGGTATTCACGACACCGATACGGGTCCGCGCGCTAACGCCGCAATCGGCACGACGGAGCATCCGGCCCTGGGCGAGGGGACGTATTCGCCCCGTGCGGCAAAGACGGCCGTGCCAGAGGGCGCGCCGCTGCACTTTGCCCTCGCCGGCAACCAAAACTGCGGCAAGACCACGTTATTCAACCAGCTGACGGGCTCCAACCAGCACGTCGGTAACTTTCCCGGCGTGACGGTCGACCGCAAAGATGGCACCATCCGTAACCATCCCGAGGCGAGCGTTACCGACCTGCCCGGCATTTACTCCCTGTCGCCGTACACAGGCGAGGAAGTCGTGAGCCGTCAGTTCATCCTCGACGAGCGTCCGGACGCCATCATCGACATCATCGACGCCACCAACATCGAGCGCAACCTGTACCTGACACTGCAGCTCATGGAGCTTGACCGTCCTATGGTCATCGCGCTCAACATGATGGACGAGGTGACCGCCAACGGCGGCGCCGTAGACGTCAACTTGCTCGAGAGTCTGTTGGGCGTGCCCGTTGTCCCCATTAGTGCTGCCCGCAACGAGGGTATCGGCGAGTTGGTGGATCATGCCTTGCACGTGGCGCGGTTCCGCGAGCGCCCCGGTCGCCTGGACTTTTGCGCGCCCGACGGTCCGGACGGCGGTGCGCTGCATCGCTGCATCCACGGTATTGCTAACCTGATCGAGGACCATGCCGTGACGGCGCACATCCCGGTGCGCTTTGCGGCGACCAAGCTGGTCGAGGGCGATGAGCTGGTAACCGAGGCGCTTCACCTGGATCGCAATGAGCTCGACGCTATCGAGCACATCATCACCCAGATGGAGGGCGAGGCCGGCACCGACCGCCTGTCCGCGCTGGCCGACATG
>DAIMBN010000129.1:0-1544 GCA_036718335.1 Coriobacteriaceae bacterium | reverse complement strand
CCACAAGCAGCCCAAGAAGGACTCGAAGACGCTGCTCGAGGGGCGTCCCGTCTACACCGGCGATATGGTGCCCGCCGGTGCGCTCATCGTCAAACTTAAGCGCAGCCCCTATGCCCGCGCCAAGATCCGCTCCATCGATACGTCGCGCGCGCTGAAGGTGCCCGGCGTCGTGGGCGTCTACACCTATGAGGACGTGCCCCAGCGCCGCTTTACCATCGCCGGCCAGAGCTATCCGCAGCCGAGTCCTTACGACCGCTTGATTCTCGAGAACCTCGTCCGTTACCAAAACGAGGAGGTGGCGATCGTCGCCGCCGAGACTGAGGAGGCCGCCGACAAGGCACTCAAGCTCATTAAGGTTGACTATGAGGTGCTCGAGCCGCTGCTCGACTTTACCAAGGCGCTCGATAATGACATCGTGGTCCACCCCGAGGGCGATGTGACCTTTATGTTCCCGCAGGGCGGCGACGTCCCGCGCAACTTGGTATGCAGCGGTACCAGCGACTTTGGCGACTTGGATGAGGCCTTCGCCCAGAGCGACATCGTCTTCACCCGCACCTACACCAGCCAGGCCACGCAGACCGCGCCCATGGAAACTTTCCGCGCCTTCGCGACGACCGACGCGTTCGGGCGTATCTCGGTGACCACCTCTACGCAGGTGCCCTTCCACGTGCGCCGCATGGTCGCGCAGTCGCTCGATATCCCGCAGTCGCAGGTGCAGGTCATTAAGCCGCGCATCGGCGGCGGCTTTGGCTCCAAGCAGACGGGCTGCTGCGAGATCTTCGTGGCATTCGTCACCCAGCAGACCGGCCGTCCGAGCTATTGCTGCTACACCCGTGAGGAGACCATCACCGCCGGCAACTCGCGCCACCAGATGCAGATGACCGTTAAGCTGGGCGCCATGAACGACGGCACCATCACGGCCATCGACCTGCATACGCTGTCCAACGCCGGCGCCTATGGCGAGCATGCCACCACGACGATCGGCCTCTCGGGCCACAAGAGCCTGCCCATCTACAACCATGTGAAGGCGAGCCGCTTTAGCTGGGACGCCGTCTACACCAACACCAACCGCGGCGGCGCGTATCGCGGCTACGGTGCCACCCAGGGCCAGTTTGCCGTGGAGAGCGCCGTCAACGAGCTCGCCGACATGCTGCACATGGACCCCGCCGACCTGCGCCTTAAGAACATCGTGCGCGAGGGCGAGACCATGCCGCAGTACTACAACGAGAAGCTCAACGCCTGCGCGCTCGACCGCTGCCTGCTGCGCGCGATGGACATGATCGGTTGGCGTGACAAGCCGCTGGCCGTGGACCTGGGCGACCGCGTGCGCGCCCTGGGCTGCGCGCTCACCATGCAGGGCTCGGGCATTTCCAACGTGGATATCGCCGGCATCGACATGCGCCTGGAAGAGGACGGCTTCATTACCATCGGCACCGGCGCCACCGATAACGGCATGGGCGTCGATACGATCCTGGCGCAGATTGCCGCCGAGGAGCTGGGCGTGGAGAGCTCACAGATCGTGGTGCGCGGCGTGGACACCGACG
>DAIMBN010000007.1:11853-52159 GCA_036718335.1 Coriobacteriaceae bacterium | reverse complement strand
TTCCCGGTTGCACCGGGCCGCGCGGCAAGGAGATATATTGCCAGACCGGAGGGGCGCCGTGGGTGGGAATCTGGGCGTACACATTTCCTACACATCTTGTGATCCGACTAACGTTTGCCAGCCGTTAACTACCGCTCGCCGAGCATCTCTTTATATAAGGCAGTCTCATGGTTAAAGCGGATACGTCCCCCTAGCTAAAGCACAGCCAGCATCGAGCAACTCATCACGTTCTTCCACCGAGAACCCCTCGGCGTAGACGCGCACCACTGGTTCGGTCCCGCTAGGACGGACCAGCAGCCACGTGTCATCCTCAAATGACAGACGCAAGCCGTCCATATGACTAACGTTTTGCGGCACCTTGCCACAAATCGACTTGGGGTTTACGCCCGGCAGCAGGGTTCGTAACGTTTCGGCATCTTCGGCCTCAAGGCGCAAATCGCGTCGACCGTAACTCGTCTTACCAAAACTGTCCTCGAGTTGGTCGACCAGAACGCCCAAAGGCGCGTCCGTCTTTGCCATAAGCTCACACAGAATCAGACAGGCGAGGATTCCATCGCGCTCGGGCATATGCGCGGCGATGCCGATACCACCGGCTTCTTCGCCGCCCATGAGGACGCCGCCCTTCTTCATCTCTGCCGCTATATATTTGAAACCGACTGGTTTGACGGTCACGCGGCAGCCAAGCGCATCGGCAATGCGGCGCACGAGCGTCGAGCATGAAAGATTGACGACGACGCGCCCCTTCAAATTACGAAATTGAACCAAGTCGCCCAAAACGAGCGCCATGATCTGATGCGGATGTATATATCTGCCGCGCTCGTCAACCGCGCCGATACGGTCAGCGTCGCCGTCGGTCACCAGGCCAGCGCAAGCTCCGTCCTCGATAACCGTGCGCTCGCAAGCGTCCACCCACGGCTCAACGGGGTCGGGGCAGATATCTTCTTGGTCAGACGCCTGCCCGGCGTGAATCTCGTGCACCTCAACGCCAAGCTCGCGCAGCAAGTCGGCTAGATAGCCCTGGGCTGCGCCGCCCATGGGATCGACAACCACGCGCAGGTGCGCGGCGCGGATGGCTTCGGCATCGACAAACGATGCCACCGTCTGCATATAGTCAGGAATGATATCCGCGGTGCGATATTGCCCCTCGATCCCCGTTGGCTCGGGAGCCATGGTCTCTTCGAGCTCTTCGATGACATCCTGGTTGGCGGTCGAGCCGTCACCCATGCGAATCTTGAGGCACAGATAGCCCTGCGGATGATGGGACCCCGTCACCATGAGCGCGCCGCACGCCTCACCGTCATAAGCCGCCGCCCACGTAAGGGCAGGGGTCGGGACAGGTCGCGAAGCGAGCACGGCGTCTAGCCCGTGCGCCGCTAGCACGCCCGCCGCAAGCTCAGCGAACTCGCGCGCCAGGGGCCGGGTGTCGAACCCTATATATACCGTTTTGCCCGGATTGGTCTTTTGCCACAACTCGCCGACGGCATCGGCGATACGGGCAACGTTATCGGCAGTGAAGTCCTCATCGACGCGAGCGCGCCAACCGTCAGTTCCAAAATGAATTATCGCGCACACGCGCAGACACCTCACAGTGTTTGGATCATGGTACGCATGGGGTATACCCGCAACATGCGCTCGGCAACCTGCCGGCACCAGCATTCACCATTTGGGCAAATGCTGCCGAGGACATGCAAGCAATAAAAAACCACCCCGTATGGAGCGGTTTTGCCCTTTATATATCGAGCGCCTCGGCCATCGCGGCCGTAGTGATTGCCGTGGTTCCACAGCAACTGCCCACCATTGCGGCACCGGCATGTCTCCATTCGATGCATGCGCGCGCGAAAGCTTCGGGGTTCTCGTGCCATACGGGGCCATCCTGAGTCTGGACCGGATCGCCTACGTTGGGACGCACCGTGACGGGAGTAGTCGCCGATGCAACCATCCTGGGCACCGCCGCGTTCGCGGCCGCAAGCGAACAGCAATTAACACCAACCGAGTTTGCGCCGTGTTTTTCGGCGTACAAAACGGCTGCCTCGATGTTGAGGCCATCGCCCAACAGGTCGCCTTTATCGTCAACGACAAAACTCACCAGAACAGGCATGCCGTCGGCGGCGTCTCGGGCGCCGGCAAGCATGGGCTGCAAATTACGGATAGACGTCACCGTCTCGATCAGCAGACCGTCAACACCAGCATTGAGCAAGGCGTGCGCCTGTTCGCGCGCAATGCCTCGGATTTCACGATACTCGGCAGAGTCCTCGGCAAACCATTCAATACCGATCGGGCCCATCGAGCCCAGCAGCAGCTGAGGGTGCGCCTGGCGGGCATCGTCGACGGCCCCGCGATTGACCTCCGCCACGGACGGCGCAATCTGGTCGTGCTTGAGGGCATAGCTCGATGCCTGAAAGGTGTTGGTAATGAGCACCTGTGCGCCGGCGGCGACATACAAGCGATGGATACGAGAAACGGTCTGCGGCTCTGCCAGATTCCAAAACGCCGGTGGAATGTCGGCGGCATCGTACTCACTCAACAGAACACTGCCCATGGGACCCTGCGCCAACAAGGTCTCGCTCGACAAGCGGCGCGTAAGTTCCTCGGCACCAAAGCGGTTGTAATAACTCGTATCCATATATATCCCGCTATTCCTCGACGCTGATTCCCTGCTTTTCGAGATAGGCGAGCCAGCGGTTCATCGTGTCCTCGGAAAGCGCATGCTCCATCATGCAGGCCTCGGAATCGGCTCGCTCAAATTCGACACCGAGCTCCTGAACCAAAAACGTGCGGATGAGGCGATGACGGTACCAGATAGCCGTACCAACCTCGCGGCCGCGATCGGTCAGGACTACCTTGCCGTAGTGCGATTGCTCGACAAGTTCGGATGCCTTGAGCGCCGAAACCGCCTTATTGACCGATGCCTTGGAGACGCCAAGGCGCTGCGCGATGTCGACCGATCGCACGCCGTTGGTTTCCCCCTCTTCGCTTTCAATGCGAACCATGCACTCCAAGTAGTCTTCGTTCGCCACCGTCAGATGTAGTTCGCGCGAGCTATTTGTCGTATCCATGATCTTCCGTCCCTTCTGCATTCAATGGCTGATTCTACCCCATCCAAGCGTCGTGGTATGCCGTGGCATACCGTGCTAGAGTTCTTGTTGCACACGACGACCAAGATTGGAGCGGTCTTTATGGAAAACACCACCACGAGCCCCGATGTCCTCGAACGCTTTTTGCGCTACGTCCAGATCAACACGCAGTCCGAGGATGCAAACTGCGACCAGGTACCCTCGAGCGCCGTTCAGTTTGACCTTGCCAACGTGCTGGCTGAAGAGCTGCGCGAGCTTGGTGCGGAAGATGCCCACGTGACCGAGCACGCCTATGTCTGCGCGCATATCCCCGCAAGTGCGGGCGCTGAGGACAAGCCCGCCCTGGGCCTGATCGCCCATCTCGACACCACCGAAGTTGCACCGGGCGCCGGCGTGAAGCCGCACATCGTGCACTACGAAGGCGGCGACCTGGTCTGCGGCACGGTTGACGGTAAACCCGTTGCCATGAGTACCGCCAAGCTTCCCGCCCTGAATGACCTCGCGGGTGAGGACCTGGTCTGCAGCGACGGCACCACACTGCTGGGCGCAGACGACAAGGCAGGCGTCGCCGAGATCATGTCGCTTGTCGCGCGTATCGCTCAGGACCCTTCTCTGCCCCATCCCGCACTCGGCATTTGCTTCTGCCCTGACGAGGAGATCGGCCACGGAGCCGAGCTGTTGGATATCGATACCTTTGGCTGCAAGTACGCCTACACGGTCGACGGCGGCCCCATCGGCGAGCTGGAGTGGGAGTGCTTTAACGCCGCCGAGGCGACCGTCCGCTTTGAGGGCCAGTCCATCCACCCGGGCGACGCTAAGGGTCGTATGGTCAACGCAGGCAATCTGTTCTGCGACTTCAACGCGTTGCTCCCCTACGTGCAGCGCCCGGAGTATACGGAAGGCTACGAGGGCTTTTATCACCTTGAGGGTGTATCTGCGACCGTCGATCACGCCACAGCGCGCTATATCGTCCGCGACCATGACGCCGCCAAGTTCCAGCAGAAACTCGACCTTATTGATGCCGCCGCCTCGATGCTCAACCAGCGTCTGGGTGAGGAGCGCGTGACGGTCGAGATTAAGCAGCAGTATCGAAATATGGCCGAGATCGTTCGTGACTATCCCGAGCTTATTGATGTTGCCAAGGAAGCCTACCTTGCCTGCGGCGTTGAGCCCCAAGTGCTGCCGATTCGTGGCGGCACCGACGGCGCCCAGCTGTCGTTCCGCGGTCTGCCCTGCCCCAACCTTTCCACCGGCGGCTATTGCTACCACGGCGTCAACGAGTTCGTCCCGGTCAGTTCGCTCGTCAAGATGACCGACGTGCTCCAGGAGCTCGTCGCCCGCTTTGCATAAGCCTGGCTGCACAAGTCCAAAAGACGAATCGCCCCGTCCTCAACCAAGAACGGGGCGATTTTTTTGCTGCAATGAGAACAAGTTGACGCGCGCCAGCCTATTAACGCAAGGAGTGTCCCAAACTGCCGGCACAAAAGGAACGTCCCCAAGTGCCAAGTGCATCAAGAGTGTCCCCTTTGATCAGTCGTTTAAGAACGTCCCCAATGACTACCCATGTGCCAAGTGTTACGCCGATGTTTTGGCACCGACAGCGAAATCCCGCCAGAGCGAGCAAGGTGCCTTGAAACGAGGTGGCATTGATCTTTTGATCATGCCACCGAAGTTGAAAGGCAGATTGCCGCTCTGGCGGGTTTGCAGCGTCAACTGGTTACGCGGTTTGGTAAAACCGCGTAACTCTAGTAGTTGGCCTCGTAGCCGTTACCGTCGCCGGTGGGCTCTTCGTAGTAGTCCGAATCGCTCGAATCGCTTGAGTCATCGGAATCGTCAGAGCTGACCGATGAGGTTGCGGTACCGTTTGCGTAATCGTCAGACGTGTTGTTGTTCAGGTCGCCGATCGTAGAGCTAGAACCGTCGGAAAGACCCATGGTGTTGGGACCCTTGGGATCCTTGCCGGCATCGACGCGCTCCATCATTTCCTGAAGCTCGTCCTCGTAGACAAAGACGTAGCTCACACCGTCAATCATGGTGCTGTCGTCGGCGTACGAGGGCAGGTTGGCCGAGTAGATACCGTCGACATCCATACCGCGCATGGCGTTGACCGTAGCCACGATATCCTGAACGCTCATATCGGTTACGAGCATATCGGACAGCGAATTAACCAGGCCAAAGATCTTCGTGGCATCGAAGTTATTGAGAATCTGGTTGGCAAGGGCGCCAAGCACCTGACGCTGGTGGCGCATGCGCGTGTAATCGCCGTCGGCATAGGTGTAGCGGCAGCGGGCATAGGTAAGGGCGGTGGCGCCGTCCATATGTTGCTGACCAGCGGTAATCTTAATATCCAGGTGCTCGGGGTCGTCAACATCATCGGTTGCGTTAATGTCGATACCGCCAACCGAATCAATCAGCGCCTGCATACCGTCGAAGCTGACCTCGGCATAGTGGGAAATCTGAACACCGCACAGCTCGTTGACAGCCTCGACCATGGCCTCGGCGCCGCCAACGGTATGGCAGGCGTTGATCTTCATGGTCTCGCCCTTGTACTCGACCTTGGTGTCGCGCGGAACGGAAATGAGCGTCGCCTGCTTTTGCGTGGGATCAATGCGTGCCAGGATAATCGAGTCGGCACGGTACGTATCCTCGCCCGGACGGCCGTCGGTGCCAAGAAGCAGCACGTAGAACGGATCCTTTGCCTCATCGGTGTCAACCAGAACCCGACGCAGATTGTCGGTAATGACATTAGAATCGCCGAGCTTGCCCATAATGGTGGCAAACCACAGGCCGGCAGCGGTAGTGGCACTCAGCAGCACGCCAAGCACGACAATGAGCGCGACGTGACGAATCGTGTGGCTACGACGACGTTGGCGAGCGCGCTCGGAATAGCGAGCCACGTTATCGCGACTGTAGATCTTGGCCTGCGCACCAGTTGAGGGTCTTCGGGCGGTGGTATCCGCGAGGGGCTTTTTATTAAACATAGGCAACCTGTATTAGTAGATGACGGGATCGGGGACGGTAGCATGCTCGACATGCGCGCCAAGCGCCTGCAGCTTTTCGACAAACCGCTCGTAGCCGCGCTTGATGTGATGGATGGCCGAAACCTCGGTCGTCCCGTCGGCGATCAAGCCCGCTACGACGAGGGCCGCTCCGCCACGCAGATCGGGCGAGGTAACCTGTGCACCTGAGAAGCCCTTGACGCCATGAATCATGGCATGATGGCTCTCGATACGAATGTCGGCACCCATGCGCACCAGCTCAGAGGCAAACATAAAGCGATTCTCGAAGATGTTCTCGGTGATAACGGAGCTACCATCGGCAAGGGCGGAGAGCACCATAATCTGCGCCTGCATGTCCGTCGGGAAGCCGGGGAACGGAAGCGTCTGGATGTCGACCGGCTTGATACGCTCGGCACGGTTTACATGGACGCCATCCTCGACGCGCTCGCAGTCGATACCCATGAGCTCCATCTTCTTGAGCACCATGCCCAAGTGAATGGGGCAAAAGCCCGTGACATCGACACCGCGATCGTCGGCCATCAACGCACCGGCAACGATAAAGGTACCGGCCTCGATGCGGTCGCCCACCACGCGGTGGGTAACGGGATGGAGCTCTTCCACGCCTTCGATAGTCACGACGGGCGTACCGGCGCCAACAATCTTGGCGCCCATCTCGTTGAGCATGTTGGCGAGATCGACGATCTCGGGCTCGCGGGCGGCATTGTCGATAACCGTGGTGCCCTTCGCGCGCACGGATGCCATAATGAGGTTCTCGGTCGCACCGACACTGGCGAACTCGAGCGTGACGGTGGTACCGCGCAGACCTTGGGGCGCATTAGCGTTGATGTAGCCGTGGGCGGTATCGAACTCAACGCCCAGGGCCTCAAGACCAAGAATGTGCATATCGATCTTGCGAGCACCCAGGTTGCAGCCGCCCGGCATGGCGATCTTGGCGCGATGGAAGCGACCCAGCAGGGGTCCCATCACGGCGGTGGAAGCACGCATCTTGGCAACGAGCTCGTAGGGGGCCTCCCAAGAATCGACCTGAGAGGTATCAATCTCGAGCGTGTGCTCGTCGAGAACATCGATCGTAGCGCCCATGCCCTTGAGCACCTTGCCCATCACGTGGACATCGGAAATATCGGGCACGTTCTGCAGCGTCGTCTTGCCCGGCGCCAGAAGCGTTGCCGCCATGAGTTTGAGTGCGGAGTTCTTGGCACCCGAAACGGGCACGGAGCCTCCGATGGCGTGGCCACCCTCAACGCGGATAATATCCAAGGTCTACCCTTTCAAAAAGCATGCCCGGGATGGCTGGGCCATCCCGGGCATGATGTGTTCGCAAATGGTCGAACGCTAAATCGTTTGACTATTGGGCAAGCTTGAGCTTACACCATGCGATTTCATTATAGAGGTAGGCGCGGCGTGCATCATCCTCCGACAAATTACCCAGCTTCTCTTCAAAACCTTGAATATCAGCTTTAAGCTTGTCGGCATCGACGGTCGCCAAATCGCAAGCGCGCTCGGCGAGAACGGTCACGACATCGTCCGCAACCTGGGCATAGCCGCCGGCCACGGCAAACGTGTGGTCGACAGTGCCCATGGCCTTATCGGAAACGCGAACGTAACCGCGGTCGATCGTGCAGATCTCGCTGGAGTGAGCAGGCAGGACGCCAAACTCGCCATCCGTGGACGGAATCGACACAAACGCAGCGTCGCCCTCATAGGCGCAGCTCACGGGGCACACGATGCGGATACGCATAACCTACTTCTCCCCCATCTTGCGGGCGCGCTCGCGCACGTCCTCAATCGTGGAAGCATAGCGGAAAGCCTGCTCGGGCAGGTCATCGGCCTTGCCATCGACAATCTCGGCGAAAGAGCGGACGGTATCCTCGACGCGGACGTAGACACCGGGGTTGCCGGTGAACTTCTCGGCGACGTGGAAGGACTGCGAGAGGAACTGCTGAATCTTACGGGCACGGTTGACCGTAAGGCGCTGCTCCTCGGACAGCTCGTCCATACCCAGAATTGCGATGATGTCCTGAAGGTCGGAGTACTCCTGCAGGAGCTCCTGGACCTTGACGGCGACACGGTAGTGCTCCTCGCCGACGATCGAGGGATCGAGAGCGTCGGAGGAAGACGCGAGCGGGTCGATAGCCGGGAACAGGCCGAGCGACGAAATACTACGCGAAAGAACCGTGGTGGCATCGAGGTGCGTAAACGTCGTGGCAGGCGCCGGGTCGGTCAGGTCGTCTGCGGGGACGTAGACAGCCTGGACGGAGGTAATGGAGCCCGTCTTGGTCGAGGTAATGCGCTCCTGGAGGTCGCCCATCTCGGTTGCCAGCGTGGGCTGGTAACCAACGGCGGACGGCATACGGCCCAGCAGTGCGGAAACCTCGGAACCTGCCTGGGAGAAGCGGAAGATGTTGTCAATGAACAGCAGAACGTCCTGGCCACGATCACGGAAATACTCAGCGGTGGTAAGGCCGGCCAGACCGATGCGCAGACGCGCTCCGGGCGGCTCGTTCATCTGACCATAGACCAAGCAGGTCTTGTCGATAACGCCAGACTCGCTCATCTCGAGGAACAGGTCGGTGCCCTCGCGGGTACGCTCGCCGACGCCGGTGAACACCGAGGTGCCGCCGTGCTCCTGGGCGAGGTTGTTGATGAGCTCCTGAATCAGAACGGTCTTGCCGACGCCGGCGCCGCCGAACAGGCCTGTCTTGCCGCCACGGATGTAGGGCTCGAGCAGGTCGACGGCCTTGATGCCGGTCTCGAAGATCTCGGTCTTGGTGGTGAGCTCGTCGAAACGGGGCGCTGCATGGTGGATGGGGTAGAACTCCTCCACCTCGGGCATGGGCTTGCCGTCGACGGGCTTGCCCATGACGTTCCAAATACGGCCGAGCGTCTTGGGGCCAACGGGCATCTTCATGGGCTCACCGGTATCGGTGGCGATGAGGCCGCGCTGCAGGCCGTCGGTCGAGGACATGGCGACCGTGCGGACGACGCCGCCCGGAAGCTGGCTCTCGACCTCGAGGATCGTGCTCAGATGACCGATCGGGGTCTCGGCCTCGACCGTGAGCGCGTTGTAGATCGGGGGCACCGCACCGTCAAACTTGACGTCGACGACAGGACCGATGATTCGCACGATGCGACCATCACCGGCAGTCGTCTTCTTGGTGGCTTCCTCGACCGCAAGCTTTACGGTGTTATTAGCCATTACTGTTCCTCCAATGCTGAGGCTCCGCCGACGATCTCGTTAATCTCGGTCGTGATCGAAGCCTGGCGCACGCGACTATACGTGCGGGTAAGGGTCGAGATGATCGCGGTGGCGTTTTCCGTCGCGGAGTGCATGGCCTTGCGGCGTGCACCCTGCTCGGCAGCCGCCGAATCGATCAGGGCCTGGTAGATGACCGTCAGGATATAAGACGGCACAAGCTTGCCGAGAACATGCTCGGGAGAGGGCACGAACTCGAACGTGGACGAGATGCGCTTAGGGGCGTCGGTCTCGTTCTTACGCGGACCGTGGGCCATAGCGATCATCTCGGGGTCGAGCGGCAACAGATGCTCGACGCGAAGCTCCTGATCCACGCGGTTCTTGGCGTGGTGGTAGACAAGCTCGACACGGTCAAGCTCACCGGCACGATACGCATCGCAGATATGAGAGGAGATCATGCGGGCCTGATTGAAATCGGGCTCAGAGGAGTTGCCCTCAAAGTGCATGACGACGTTTTCGCGGTCACGGAAATACGTGGCCGGTTTGCGCCCACACGCGATGATCTCGCACTCGATGCCGTCGTTCGCCCAAGAAGCGGCGAGCTTTTCGGCCGTGCGCTCCACCGTCGTATTGAAACCGCCGGCAAGGCCGCGGTCCGAGGCAATAACGACAATCAGGCCATGCTTGACGCTCTCATGCTTCTGCAGCATGGGATCGGTGCCCGAACAGGAGGCGTCGCCGGCGACCGTCAACATGACGTCGGTCAGCGCCTCCTTATAGGGCTCGGCCTGCTTGGAGCGATCGAGAGCACGACGGATCTTGGCCGTAGAGACCATCTCCATCGTGCGCGTGATCTGCTTGGTCGTGGTAACCGAGGAGATTCGCTTCTTAATGTCGCGAAGGTTGGCCATGGGGCTTAGTTCTCCTCTGATCCAGAAACATCCGAATGGTGCTTGGCCATGAACTGCTGCTTGAAGTCGCCGATGACGCGCAAGAGCTCAGCCTTGGTGTCATCATCGATCTTCTTGGCGCGAACCTTGTCGAGCAGCGAGCCAAAGCCATTGTCCATGTACTCGATGAGCTCGGCACGGAAAGGCAGCACGTCGGCAATCTCCAGGTCATCCAGGAAGCCCTCGTTGCCAGCGAACAGCGTAACGATCTGCTCGCCAACCTCAAACGGCTTGTAGCGCGGCTGCTTAAGGAGCTCGGTCATGCGGGCACCATGGGTCAGCTGCTTCTGAGTAGCCTCGTCAAGGTCGGAGCCAAACTGCGTAAAGCCAGCGAGCTCCTGATAGGAAGCGAGGTCCAGACGGAGGTTGCCGGCGACCTGCTTCATGGCCTTGGTCTGCGCATCGCCACCGACGCGGGACACGGAAATGCCCACGTCGACTGCCGGGCGCTGGCCCTGGAAGAAGAGCTCGGACTGCAGGTAGATCTGACCATCGGTAATGGAAATGACGTTGGTCGGAATGTAGGCCGAGACGTCGCCGTCCTGGGTCTCGATGATCGGCAGAGCTGTCATGGAGCCGTAACCGTTCTTCTTGGACATCTTGACAGCACGCTCGAGCAGACGAGAGTGCAGGTAGAAGATGTCACCAGGATAGGCCTCGCGTCCGGGCGGACGATGCAGCGTCAGCGACATCTGACGGTAGGCCACAGCCTGCTTGGACAGGTCATCGTAGATGACGAGCACGTGACCGCCGGGGTTGGTCTCGCTGGCGGGCTTGCCGTCCTCGCCGTTGTACATGAAGAACTCGCCGATAGCGGCACCAGCCATAGGCGCGATGTACTGCATAGGGGCGGAATCGGCAGCGGTGGCCGAAACGATGATGGTGTAGTCGAGCGCACCGTGCTGAGCGAGGGTCTCGCGGATGTTGGCAACCGTGGAGGCCTTCTGGCCGATGGCGACATAGATGCAGACCATGCCCTTGCCGCGCTGGTTGAGGATAGCGTCGATGGCAATGGCGGTCTTACCGGTCTTACGGTCGCCGATGATGAGCTCTCGCTGACCGCGACCAATAGGCACCATGGAGTCGATGGCCAACAGGCCGGTCTGAACCGGCTCGCACACCGGGGTACGGTCGATGACGCCGGGGGCCTTGAACTCAATGGGACGACGGTGCGTGGCGACGATGTCGCCCAGGCCGTCGATGGGCTGGCCGAGCGGATTGACGACGCGGCCGAGCATGGCGCGGCTCACAGGGATATCCATAATGCGGCCAGTGGTGCGGCACTCGTCGCCTTCCTTGATGGAGTCGACGGCACCAAACAGAACGGCGCCGACCTCGTCACGGTCAAGGTTCTGGGCAAGGCCGAAGACGGTCTCACCGGTATCGGAGCTCTTGAACTCCAGAAGCTCGCCTGCCATGGCGCTCTTGAGGCCGGAGACGCGCGCGATGCCGTCGCCTACCTCGTCGACCGTTGAAACCTCATGCGTATCGACCGTCGCGGAGAGGCTCGTGAGCTGCTCCTGCAGTTTCTTGGCGATATCCTGGGCATTGAGGGTTTCGGACATTAGGCTTCACCTCCGTACGAATTAGCAGAGTTTGCGAGGGTCTCCTGCGCGATGCGCAGCTGCGTCTTGACGGTAATGTCACGACGCTCGCCGCGGGCCTCGAGCACCAGGCCGCCCACGATAGACGGGTCGACCTGCTCGATAAGGAATACTTTGCGGCCGAAGTCCTGCTCGCATTTCTTAGTGATGGTTTGACGCAGCTCGTCGTCGAGCGGGATCGCCGTGGTGACGGTCACGCCCACTACATCCTCGTCTTCCTCGGCAACATACTTAAAGGCAGCTGCCACCTTGGGAAGAAGGTCGAGCTGGTCGCGCTTGGACATGGTGTCGAGCACGGCGATGATCTCGGGGTTGGCAGAAGCCAAGCGCTCGATCATCTCGAGGTCCTCGAACACATGGTTCTCGGCCTTGGCGGCTTCCAGAAGGGAGCGCGCGTAGGTCTCGAGCACTTTGTCCTGATAGCGGCTAGTCGGCATTCAGGCTACCTGCTTCCTGGATGTAGCGCTCGATGAGCTTCTTCTGCTCGGCCTCGTTCTCGAGTGCCTCGCCCACGATCTTGGTGGCGACGGCAACGGACAGGTCGGCGATGGAGTTCGCGGCACCGGCGTAGATGGACTTGCGCTCGTCCTCGACGGTCGTATGGGCCTTGGCGATGATCTCCTCGGCCTCCTTGTGAGCAGCCTCGATGATACGGGCGCGCTCGGACTCGGCGTCCTTACGGGCCTCGAGAACGATGTCGGCAGCCTGACGACGGGCGTCGGTGACGATCGAGTCGGACTCAGCGCGCTTGGCGATAGCCTCCTGCTTGGTCTTCTCGGCCTCGTCGAGGCTCTCCTCGATCTTCTTGCCGCGCTCCTCCATGGTTTTCATGATGCCCGGCAGGGCGACCTTGGCCAGCACGATCCAGATAATCAGGAAGGCGATAAGCGCCGGGATGAACTCCGCCATCTTAGGGATGAGGATGTCCGCACCGGCGGCGCCGTCCTCGGCGAACGCGGAAACCGGCATGAGCAGCGCGGCCGCGGACGCGGAGAGTGCGATCGCGCTCTTCTGGGATGAAAGATTCATACTTGACGCTCCGTGCTATTTAACGATCAGCGCGACAACGAAGCCGATCAGAGCCAGAGCCTCGCCGAAGGCGGAGCCCATGATGAAGACGGTGAACACGCGGCCCTGGACCTCAGGCTGACGGGCCATAGCACCCGTAGCACCCAGAGCAGACAGGCCGATAGCAAGACCAGCGCCGATAACACCGAGACCGTAACCGATAACTCCCACGATTCCTCCTTTGTCGTGCGTGTCTTATTTCACGCAGGATAACCTTTTTATAACTGCCGGGCTCCATGGGTACGGGCACCGGCGGTTTAACGAATTGCCTTACCTTTAAGGCGCGAACGGAAGACTACTCCTCCTCCGCGACCTCCTCTGCCTCGGAGACATACACGGCGGTAAGGACCGTGAAGACGTAAGCCTGGATGGCGCCGACCACAAGCTCGATCGCATAGATCAGGATGAGGATGGCAAGCCAGGCCAGCGAAGGCAGGGCGCCGACGGCGTGGGCCGCGGAAACCTGCTGAAGCAGCGGCTGCATGAACATGCTCGCCATGATGGCGAACGAGCCCATGACCACGTGTCCTGCGAACATGTTGCAGAACAGACGGACGGCGAGCGTGATGAGGCGCAGGAAGGTCGAGAAAAGCTCGACGACCCACACGAGCACGTTCATCGGGAAGCTCACGCCCTGCGGGGCGAGGCTCTTGATGTAGCCGATCACGCCGTGAGCCTTGCATCCGTAGTAGATGAAGTACACGAAGGCGAAGATGGCGAGCGCGGCGGTGGAGCCGATTGCACCGGTGCCGGGCTTCATTCCCGGGATCAGGCCAATCATGTTATTGATCAGGATGAACAGGAAAAGCGAGCACAGGAACGGGAAGTGCTTCTTCCAGTTCTCACCCACGACGCCCTTGCCGATATCGTTCTCGACGTACTCGATGATGTACTCGAAACCGTTGACGAAGAAGCCCTTGGGAACCAGGGCCTGCTTCTTCTTGAACACGGCCAGGACGATCAGGAGCACGATCGTGGAGACGATCAGCCAAAACGAGTACTGCGTGATGCCGCAGCTCAGATCGCCCACGACAGGGGTGGAGCTGAACTCGCTGACCAGATGATTAATCTCATCAGGCAGCTTTTCAAAAATTTCCACGACTTACCTTTCGACCTCATGAGGATCTCGCAGCGCCTTGGCGACGCGAACCGTGCAGGCGGCCATAAAGGCCACGAAGCCGATCGCCTCGCCCAGGAGGAACATGCGAAATGCCTCTCCGAACAACACAAACACAACCAAGGTAAAGACGAGCAGGGCGATTGCCGAGACCGCCAGACTCACCATACCCTTGAGCATGTCCGCATTCTGTTTATCGTCAAGAACCGGCTTGAGCGTAAAGACAAAGGGAAGGAAGGCAATTGCGCCCGCGATGGCGCCTGCAACGATAGCGAGCAGATCGGCTATCTGAAACATTGGCGTCCTCACTTTCCTTTTTTAACGCCTCACAGAACAGTTCCCGCCAAACATTGGTGACTATTGTACGAGCCAATCGCTAAAGTACAACCGAAAAAGCATCGGTTAATACGCACCTGTTCGTTTTCTTAAGACCTTCTTTATGCCGCAGGTACGGTAATACGTTTTTCTCGAACCCTGCAGGGCAAAACGTCCGTTAACAGGAGTGCGCGTGGACGTCTTTTGCTCGCCCGCGCGCACCATTTCTTCGTATTTTCGACGTTAGCCGGTATGGCCCAGAGATTACAGCGTGCCGTAGATGCGGTCGCCGGCGTCGCCCAGGCCGGGAACGATGTAGGCAGCCTCGTTGAGATGGTCGTCGATAGCGCAGGTATAGATATGCACATCTGGGTCCTTCTCGGTCAGCGACTTGAGGCCCTCGGGGGCAGCGACGATGCACAGCATGCGGATGTCCTTGACACCGCGCTCGCGCAGGTAGCTGATGGCCATCTCGGCCGAACCGCCCGTGGCGAGCATGGGGTCGACGACCAGGCAGATGCGCTGGTCGATATCCTTGGGCATCTTGCAGTAATACTCATGCGGCTCATGGGTAACCTCGTCGCGTTCCATACCGATGTGGCCTACGCGAGCGGAGGGCACCAGGTCGAGAATGCCGTCGACCATGCCAAGGCCCGCACGCAGGATGGGCACGATGGCGAGTTTCTTGCCGGCGAGCTGTTTGAACGTGGCGGTAGTGATGGGGGTCTCGACTTCGACGTCTTCCATAGGCAGGTCGCGCATGGCCTCGTAGCCGTCAAAAAGCGCGAGTTCGCGCACGAGCTGGCGGAACTGGTTGGTGCCGGTGTTTTTGTCGCGCAGGATCGACAGCTTGTGCTGGACGAGCGGATGATCGACAAGCGTCACACGGGACGCATCGTAGGTGACGGTCATGGGTTGATTGCCCCTTTCGTTGCGGCCGCAAAACGGCCTTGCTGACAAGGCGCGCAGCAATGTTGCCGCCGCGCGCCATGCATAAGTTTAGCGGTTTGTTGTATCGAGCAGCCCATCGCAGCCCTACTGTGCGGTACTGAGCGAGCGCTTGACTGCATCACGCCAGCCCGCAAGGTTTTGCTCGCGACGCTCGGCGGACATATGGGGAAGGAAGGTCCTAACGATCTGGGCATTTTGCTCCAGCTCTTCAAGGTCTTCCCAATAGCCGACGGCAAGACCCGCCAAGTACGCGGCACCGATTGCCGTGGTCTCCACCGTCTCGCATTGCAGCACGGGGATATCCAGCAGGTCGGCCTGGAATTGCATGATGAACTCGTTGCGTGAGGCGCCGCCATCGACGGACAGGCGCTCAATCGAAAGTCCCACGTCCTGCTCCATGGCGCGCAGCACGTCATAACTCTGGTAGGCCATGGACTCGCAGGCCGCACGCACAATGGTCGCGCGACTCGAGGCACCGGTCAGGCCGCACACGATACCGCGAGCATGCGGGTCCCACCAGGGAGCACCCAAACCCGCAAAGGCGGGAACGAAGTAGCAGCCCTCGTTGTCGCTAATCGAAGCGGCGAGTTGTGCCGACTCGCTCACGCTCGAGATGATGCCCATGTTGTTGCGAAGCCAGTTCATCGTTGAGCCGGCGGCAAAAATAGAGCCCTCGAGCGCATAGCTGACTTTGCCGTCCGCAGCGATACCGATGGTGGAGACCAGGCCATTCTTGGATTCGACGATCTCGTCGCCGGTGTTCATGAGCATAAAGCAACCCGTGCCATAGGTGTTTTTGGTCTGGCCGGGACGGAAACAGCAGTGGCCGAACAGCGACGCCTGTTGGTCACCCGCCACGCCCATGATGGGCGGCATGTTGGTCATGATGTCGCTCGCGACGCGGCCGTAGTCGCCCGAGCTCCAGCGAACCTCGGGCATCATGGAACGTGGAACGTCAAAGAGTGCCAGCAGGTCGTCGTCCCAATCGAGCGTATGGATATTAAAGAGTGCCGTGCGGCTGGCATTGGTGTAGTCGGTGGCAAAGACCTGGCCGCCGGTGAGGTTGTAGATGAGCCAGGTGTCGATGGTGCCAAACATGAGGTCGCCCGCCGCCGCGCTTTCGCGTGCGCCGTCGACGTTGTCGAGAATCCACTGCACCTTGGAGGCCGAGAAATACGGGTCGAGCGTGAGTCCCGTACGGGAGCGCACCAGCCCTTCTGCGCCCTGCTCGACAAGCTCGTCGATCAGAGGTGCGGTGCGACGGCATTGCCACACGATGGCGTTATAGATGGGTTGGCCGCTTATGCGGTCCCACACCACCGTGGTCTCGCGCTGGTTGGAGATACCGATGGCGGCGATGCGGTCAGAATGGATGCCGCTCTTAAACTGGACCTCCATCATGACGGCGATCTGGCTGGCAAGGACCGCCGTGGGGTCTTGCTCTACCCAACCGGGACGTGGAAAACTCGTTTTGACGCTGCGACGTGCCTGCGCGACGATGCAGCCGTACTCGTCGACGATGGTCGCAAGTACCGAGGTGGTGCCGCAGTCGAGCGCCATGATGTAGGAACCGCCAAAGTTAAACGAGGCACCTTCCATGCCCAGGCTGTCCAGATTCAACGACATCGCTTACACCTTTCTATTGCATCGGGTCGGACAGGACCCGCTCGATCTCTGATGCGGGAAGTGCGCCTTGGCGCAGGATCTGGAGCTCGCCATGTTGGAACGACACAATGGTCGAAGCGTCTCGGCACGGGGTCTCGCCCGCGTCGACGGCCACATCGACCCCCTCCAGAATGCGGTCCTCAACGTCGGCAAAGCTTGCCGGCGCGGGCGCGCCGTGCGTATTGGCGCTGGTGCAGGCAAGCGGACTGCTGCACGCGCGGATGAGCGCCTGCACCACGGGCGAGGCCGACGCGCGAAGAGCCACCGTGTCGTCGGCGGCGCGCATAAAGGTTGGCACGCAGGGGGCTGCCTTGACCACGATAGTCAGGGCACCCGGCCAGCATAGTCGGGCAAGCGCGCGGGCCTCTTCCGGAATATCAACGCCATAGCGGTCGAGCGCCTCGACGCCATTGACCAGCCAAGCGACGGTTTGCGTGAGTTCACGTTGCTTGAGAGTGAAGATACGGCGATAGCCGGTGCCGAGCGCAGGGACTGCGGCACCGTTGACGGCAGCCTGCGGATCGCGCGGCCACGATGGGAATTCGCTTGTATCTTGGGGTACGGCGTCCGAGAAGGCATTGACTGCCACGGCGACACCATAGACGGTCTCGGTCGGGATCAGGGCCAAGCCACCACAGCCGAGTACCTCGGCCGTACGCTCGACGGCGAGCCGATGCGGCTCACGCGCTCCCTCGAATACCCGATAGACCGTCTGCATGTGTATGCGCGCCCCTTACGCTCTGGTGAAAGTTTGTTTACTGTGGGGCATTCTCCCACGAAACGTTCAACCTATTTGCCCAGAGCGCATGTTGGTTTGGTGAGCGGCTCTAGTAGTCGGTGAAAGTGAGGGGGTTATTGGACTGCGACGAACTTCTTTGGCCTGCCGGCGTGGCGTTCTTGGGCGGCGTAGCGCTCGATGCTGTCTATCGTTATCATCCGACGGCCGTCGACGAGTTCAACATCGAGCTTTCCGGCTTTGACCAGCGCGGTAATCCGCGGAGCGGAGACTTTGAGGTCCAGCGCTGCGTCTTTAAATGTTCGGCACGCCGCTTCCCGAGCGTCCTCGTGGTCGATTTCGACTGAAAGGGCCACGACCTCGGCCGAGCGTTCGTACCCTGCCGGAGTCAAACCGTTGTTGAGGTCGTCGGCCAAAAACGCCATCAGTGCCTCGGTGGCATGGGCAATCGCTTCTTCGCGCGTATCGCCATCGGCAAAGGCACCAGGAATCTGCGGGAAGCTAGCGCAGTAACCGTCGTCTTCTTTTATGAGAACGCAGTCATAGGTAAATCGCTGCCTCATTTTGCCTCCAACTACCATCCAGTTTGGCGACGAATACTTGCCCACGTGCCCTTCTTTGGTCGATCACCACCAGAACCGTTCACGGTGACAACGCGGTCACCAGAAACATACTTAGCATGACTACCGACTTGCGCGACCTTCACGAATCCATCGGGCTTGAGTAGGGCAATGATTTCCCGAAAGGTAGGAGGTTGCATGGGCCGACCTCTTTCAGCCGTCCTAATTATAAACTAATTTATAATTTTTGCTAACCAGTTAATAAATATTACTGGCGCTGTTTGGACTCGGTGACGATGGCTCGGACGATGCGGGGACGATCGGTGAGGTCGCGGACGATGCGCACGTCCGAGAGACCCGCCTGGCGGCAGAGCTCGGCGGCGGCGTCGAGGGCGCCCTCGTAGAGCTCGCAGGCAAACAGGCCGCCGGCGCGCAGCATATAGGGCGCCGCATTGAGCAGGCGGCGGAAGATATCGAGGCCGTCGGCACCGCCCTCGAGCGCCAAATCGGGCTCGAAGTCCTTGACCTCGTGCGGTAGCGAGCGCATGACGTCAGTCGGAATGTAGGGCGGGTTGGAGACGAGCACGTCGAAGGTGCCCCATTCCTCGCGGGGGATAGAGCTCACCAGGTTTGTGAGGTTGAAGGCGACCTCATCGGACGTAAGCCCGAGCGCGTCGCGGTTTTTGGTGGCCAGGTCGATGGCACGCGGCTCGATATCGGTAGCGGTGCAGACGACATGCCCGCGGCGCTCCCAGGCAAGGGAAAGCGAGATGCAGCCCGTGCCGCAGCCGACCTCGAGAACGCGGGCAGTGCGGGGCTCGACCGGAGCGGGCGCGGCGGCATCCTCCGTCAGAGACGCCTCGTGGTCGGCGCCTTCGATGGCGATGCCGTATTCGTCGAGCTCGGGCTCAGCGGCCTCCTCGGCCTCGGTCTCTGCTGCCTGCGCGGCGGCTTCCTCGGCCTCGCGATCGGCCAGTTCCCCGGCATAGGCACGGCTGCCCAGCACATCGCCGCCCAGCGCCGCCTCGTCGGCGGCCGTCAGGTTAGCGGCACGGCGCTCGGCGGTCGCGCGTTCGTCTGCCAGCGCGGCCTCGGCCTTGCGTGCCTCCTCAACCTCATCGTTCCAGGGCAGCTCAACGCGCTGACGGGCGGCAGCCTCGGGGCTCAGCACCTCGGCATCCAGATAATTGAGGACTTCCTCGACGAGCATCTCGGTCTCGGGACGCGGAATGAGCACGCCGGGGGCGCACGCGACGTCGATCATGCGAAACTGCGTGCTGCCGGTGATGTACTGCAGCGGTTCACCTTTAGCGCGACGAACAACGGCCGCGTGCATGGTCTCGAGCTGAGCCGCGTTAAGCGTCTCGTCCATGCGCATATATAGGTCAATGCGCGCCAGGCCCGTGGCGGCGCACAGCAGCCACTCGGCAGAAAGACGGGGGTGCTCCTCGCCGCGCTCGGCCAGGTACTCCTTGGTCCACTCGAGACAACGCTTGATGGTCCAAATCTCGTTTGCCATGGGGCCCTCCCCTCTTAAGCGCCGGACGGCGCGCGAATGTCGGAGCAGATTGTACGCGAGGCCAGCGCTTGGCAAGGGACGATTGAAGGCGATTATCGAGAATCAGCCCAGATTTTTGCACCGAGCTCGCTCAAAGTGTTCATTCGCCGACGTCTAGATTTGCATTCGTCAAGCTTTTGGCAAGGTTGCCCCAAAACTAACCAATATCTAACCAAGAACTTGCCAAATCACTTGACGCGCGACGCATCAAAAATCGCCCCGCGACTTCTTGAACGATTTTTCGAGCAATATTTTCAATTGCAGATGCATGCCGTTAATTGCTTTAGGCAGGCAAGCAGCCTAAAGGCCATCAAGACGGATTGAATAACATCTCAAAGCAATGTGCCCAATGACTCCCTACGGATCATTTGACAACCAAGGAAACGCCGATGTTTTGGCAATGCCAGCGAGCGACGTCCAGAGCGAACAAGTTGACATGAAAAAGGCAAGGCATAGACCTTCTGGTCATGCCTTGCCTTTTGAATGACAAATTGTCGCTCTGGGCGGCGCGCAGCGTCGAGCCGTTACGCGGTTTGGTAAAACCGCGTAACCCACTACACAGCCTGTGCCAGCTTCTCGGCTCGCTCGGCGGCGGCGAGCGCCTCGATGACGGTGCCGAGCTGATCGCCCAGAAGGACGCCGTTGTAGGTGGAGTTGAAACCGATGCGGTGATCGGTCACGCGGTCCTGGGGCTGGTTGTAGGTACGGATCTTCTCGGAACGGTTGCCGTGGCCGATCTGGCTCTGGCGCTCGGCACCGAGCTCGGCCTGCTGCTTCTCGAGTTCCATCTCGTACAGACGGGCGCGCAGCATCTGCATGCAGACCTCGCGGTTCTGGATCTGGGAACGCTGCTCCTGCGACTGCACCACGGTGTTGGTGGGCAGGTGGGTGATGCGCACGGCGGAGTAGGTGGTGTTAACGCACTGACCGCCAGGGCCGGAGGCGCAGTAGGTGTCGATGCGCAGGTCGGACTGGTTGATCTGGACGTCGATCTCCTCGGCCTCGGGAAGTACGGCGACGGTAGCCGTGGAGGTCTGAATGCGGCCCTGGGACTCAGTCTTGGGAACGCGCTGGACGCGGTGCACGCCGGACTCGAACTTCATGACGGAGTAGACGCGGTCGCCCTCGACCTTGAACTCGATGGACTTAAAGCCACCGGCCTCGCTGGGGCTGGAATCGAGCACGGTAGTCTTCCAGCCGCGCGACTCGCAAAAGCGCTGGTACATCTTGTACAGATCGCCGGCGAAGATGGCCGCCTCGTCGCCACCGGCGGCGGAGCGGATCTCGACGATGGTGTTCTTGTCGTCGTTGGGGTCGCTCGGGATGAGCATGTACTTGATGTCTTCCTCGAGCTGGGGAAGCTTGGCCTCGTTTTCGGAGATGTCCATCTGGAGCATCTCCTTCTCATCGGCATCGGTGGTATCGTGCAGCATTTCCTTGGCAGCCTCGATGTCATCGAGCGCGCCGATGTACTCGCGCGAGGCGGCAATGAGGTCGGACTGGTGCGCGTACTCCTTGTTGAGACGCGTGAACTCCTTGATATCGGAGGCGACGGCCGGGTCGGAAAGCTTCTTCTCGAGCTCCTCGTAGGCCTTGATGATCTTTTCGAGCTTGTCGCGCATGACGGACTCCTTTATATGCGTGAAGGCGAAAATCGGCAGAATTGATGGGGCGCGGGGCGCCGCTGCGGGGGTAAGCCCAGCTAGAACATGTCGATCTTCAGATACATGCGCATCCCTTCGCGTATGGGGTACATAATTGCGGTCTAACCCATATATGATAGCGTGCGCAGGCAAACCTGCATATAACCCGCACGGAATCCGACAAAGGGACAGTCCCTTTGTCGGATTCTAAAGCGTATGGATCAGGGCGACGAGGAAGCGGACACCCTGGAGGTAGGCGCGGCGGGTAATGCGCTCGTTGGTGCCGTGGACGCCGCGATCGCACTCGTCATCGTCGACCACAAAGGCCGAGAAGCGAATGCACTCGGAGCAAATGCGCTGGTAGTTGGCGGCGTCGGTCGCGCCGATCACGGTCGAGGGGACAATCGCCAACGGCTCGGATGATCCGTTTTCCTCCGTCCCCTTTGGATCACGGAAATAGCGGGCGGCGATGGAGCGAACCGCCTCGAGTCCCGGTCCGCCGATGCGCGGAGACGGCGAGGGTTCGGAGCTGCCGGGGCCGAGCTCGACCTCGACACGGTCGGCGAGCCCCGCCTCAGCAACGGCGACGCGGCAGCGGGCCACGACATCGGCCACGCTCGTGCCCTCGAGCATACGGAAATTGATATTGGCCCACATATCCTGCGGCATTACGTTGGCGCCGGTGCTGCCACCCTCGACCTGCGTGGGCGCGCAGGTGGTGGTCACGAGCGGATAGAGCTTCTTGCTGGCGAGGCAATCGCGCACGATGGTGTCCTTGTTGGAGGCAATCTCGTCGGCCGTGTAGAGCCCCAACTCGACGAGCTGGGCGGCAAGCAAGTCGGTCACGCGCGTCGGCCACTCGATATCACAGATTGCGGTGATGGCACGGCTGAGCACCTCGAGCGATGTGCCACCGTAGGGGTTGGACGAATGCCCGCCCTCACTCTTCGTCTTGAGCACGATATCGGCATAGCCCTTCTCGGCAAGGTCGGCGTGCATGAGCCAGTCCTCGCCCGCGCTGTACTCGGCAGCCGAAACGATGCGGTAGTCGCCCTCGTCGATCAGGTACTCAAGCTCAATGCCGCGCTCCTCGAGCGCGCGGCCGATGGCGCCTGCGCCGTACTGCGTAGTCTCCTCGTCCTGGCCAAAGGCGAGCAGCAGGGTACGCTTGTGCTCCCAGCCGTGTGCGAGCGCATACTCAACCGCCTCGAGAATGCCTGCGACCTGGTCTTTCATATCGATGGCGCCGCGACCCCAAATGTAGGTGTCGTCCACATGTCCGCTAAAGGGGGCATGCGTCCAGTCAGCCTCGGTGCCGGGTACCACGGGAACCACGTCCATGTGGCCCATGAGCATAATGGGCTTGAGGGCAAGGTCGGAACCGCTAAGCGTCACCAATAGCGAATGGTCGATAAGCTCGACCTTACCCGCCGTAAATACGTGCGGCCAAGCCTGCTGCATATACGCGCGCAGGTCGTCGAACGGCTGCCAGTTCACCGCCTCGGCATCCATACTCGAGATGGTCGGAAACGACAGCACGCGGCCCAGGCGCTCGCACGCACCAGCTTCGTCCAAATCGGCAAAATCATCCTCATGCGCAAAGAAGCGCCAAACCTCGGCCATGACATCCTTTCGATTGTGATGACGAGGGCCGCCCCACGGGAGCGGCCCTGTCATGCAAACATTTGCGGTCGGTTACTTGTCCTCGAGATAACGCGAGAGGAACTCGCGGGTGCGCTGGTGTTTGGGGTTGCCAAAGATCTCGGCCGGCGCGGCGTCCTCGAGCACCACGCCCTTATCCATAAAGACCACGCGGTCGGACACGGTTCGGGCAAAGGCCATCTCGTGCGTAACGACGACCATGGTCATGCCGTCGGCCGCGAGCTTGCGCATGACCTCGAGCACCTCGCCCACGATCTCGGGGTCGAGCGCGGAGGTCGGCTCGTCGAACAGCATGATCTGCGGATTCATGCATAGGGCGCGGGCGATGGCCACGCGCTGCTTTTGGCCGCCGGACAGGCGACCCACGGCGGCGTGCGCGAACTTTTCGAGCCCCACACTCGTCAAATGCTCCATCGCGACCTTCTCGGCCTCGGCCTTGCTCATTTTTTTGAGCGTGACGGGCGCAAGCGTGCAGTTGTCGAGCACATCCATGTTGTTGAACAGGTTAAAGCCCTGGAACACCATGCCGATGTCCTCACGCAGCTTGTTAATGTTGCAGCGCTCGGCCGTAAGGTCCTGGCCGTGGAACCAGATATGGCCCGCGTCCGGAGTCTCGAGCAGGTTGAGGCAGCGCAGAAAGGTCGATTTGCCCGAGCCCGAGGCGCCGATAATGGTGACGACCTCGCCGGGGTTAACGGACAGGTCGATGCCCTTGAGCACCTCGAGCGAGCCAAAGCTCTTGCGCAGGCCCTCGACGCGGATGAGCGGCTCATTGGTCTGTGCGGCGGCCGCAACGCCGGTAATGGCGGTATCTGCCATGATGATTCTCCTCGTCTTGAGCCTAGTTGGAGCTGGGCAGCGTGACCGGAGCCTCGGCGCCAAGCTTTTTGCCAAAGGCCTCGAGCAGGCGGCTCGCCACGAGCGTCAGGATCAGGTAGACCACGAGCGCCACGCAGTAGACCTCCATCTGGCGGTAGTACACGCCGGCGACGGTGGTGGTGGCGTACATGAGGTCAAACACGCCGATGACCGAGAGCACCGACGAATCCTTGATGTTGATGATGAGCTCGTTGGTGAGCGCCGGAATCGCGTTTTTAATGCCCTGGGGGAACACGACTTTGCGCATGGCTTGCCACTGCGACAGGCCCAGCGAGCGTGCTGCCTCGGCCTGGCCGGGATCGATGGACTCGATGCCGCCGCGCAGGACCTCCATCATGTAGGCGGTGGAGTTGAGCGAGATGGTGACGAGGCCGGCGGTGAAGGTACTCCAAATCTGGTTGGCCTGAGCGGTCTCGAAGCCCATGCCACGCAAAACGGTGAAGCCCGCGTAATAGATGAGCAGACCCTGGACCATCATGGGCGTGCCGCGCACGATGGTGGAGTAGACGGTCGCAAAGCCGCGGCCGATGCTCTTAAAGAAGCGCACCAGGTCGTTGTCCACGCGATCGAAGGTCTGAATGCGCAGGAACACAAAAAGCAGCGCCAGGAAAAAGGCAATGACGGTGCCGAAGGTGGCAAGCGCGATGGTGATCTCGATACCGCGAATGAAGAAGTCCCCGCTCTTGTAGGTCATGTAGACCAGGCTCGACAAAAAGTCGCTGGGGTTGGAGTCCGAGACAATACTCACCTGTACCAGGTCGATAAACGACATGACGCAGCGGTCCACGAAAAAGATCGCCGCGATGGCGACCACGACGTAGCTGCCCAGGCGCGCGCCGTGGCGGAAACGCTCGGATGCGAACGGCGACTTTTCGCGATAGTCGCTCCAGTGCATAAGCTTGGTGACGAGCGCCGCCGCCGACACGACAATCCAGGCCCAAAGAATCGCCCAAAGGCAATCCTGGAAGATGCCGGTGGGGGCCAAGAAGCTCAGCGGCGTGGGGTTGCGTTGGCTAAACGCCAGGCCGAGCGCCGCGATGACGCTCGTGCCCAGGTACACATAACGGTGGTCGGCCTTGATAAAGGAGGCCAGACGATTGATGGTTTTCATGCTGCCTCCCTATGCCGGCTGACGATCGAGGCACGCGTCCCACATTTGGTCGCGTTCCTCTTGGCTAATGCCCTTGAGTGTCTTGTCGATGAGTTTAAGCAGCTTGTCCGAGCCCTTGCGGCAGCCGACGTTTGCCGTGACCTCCTGCTTAAAGCCCTCGCCCTCGGCAAATTGAATCGGCACGATACCCGGGTTTTGGGCCATATAGCCCTTCTCATTCTCGGTGTTGTAGGTCACGGCGTCGCACGTGCCCTGCAGCAGGTTCGAAAACACCGTGGGGACGGAGTCGACCGGGTTTTTGTGGACGACGCCCGGGATCTCGTCAATGACGGTATCGAGCATGGTGTCCTTTTGGCCGAGCACCGTGGCGCAGCTAAAGTCGCTGAGCTTGGTGGCGTTTTGGTAGGGCGAGCCCTCTTTTACGAACAGGCCAAAGTAGCCGATAAAGTACGGGTCGGAGAAGCCGACGGACTCCTCGCGCTCGGGCGTGGCGCTCATGCCGGCGATGATGAGGTCGATCTGGCCGTTGTTGAGCGAATCGATAAGGCCCGAGAAGCTCTGCTTGACGGCAACGGGCTCGCCGCCGAGGGCCTTGCAGACAATCTTGGCGATCTGCACGTCGTAGCCATCGGCATAGGCGCCCTGCACGTTGTCGATGGGGATGGTGTACTCGCTGGCTTCGGAAACCTGCCAGTTGTACGGGGCGTAGGCCGCCTCCATGCCAATGCGGATCTTGTCCTTGCCGATCACGGAATCGGACAGGTCGTCACGACCGCCGCCCGTCGTGGGCTGAACTACCTTGAGCGTAGACGGGCGCTGGCAGCCGGCGAGCGCGCCGGCGACGACGGAAGCGCTCGCAGCGAGAGCGCTACCCAAAAAGATGCGACGGCTGCATACCGGCTGTGGATGCGCGTCGCGTTGATGGGGAGAATGCATAATCTGCCTTCCCTGTTGAATCGTATGCTGACGACTTAACAGGATACCGCTCAGCGCTACCTCCAGCAAATGCATATATAAATGCATATATACAAGTTTACGAACTGAAAACGATTGGTAGTCGTTGGAGACGTTCTTAAACGACTAGTCAAACAAGAACGTCCCCAACGACTAGTCCCAGGTATGCAGTCTGTTAAAGCAGAGTAACGCTAAAGTTGCGAACATCCGTCTCGCCGGGAGCCAAGGTGATGGTGTTGACCTTGTGCTCAAAGACGTCGTCCTCGGTGTCCATGGTGGTGTGACCGGTCCAGGGCTCGAGCGCCACAAACGGAGCGTCGTTGGCGGCAGACCACACGCCGATGTACTTAAAGCCCTCAAAGTCAATCTTGACGCCGTGGCCCGACTTGCGGCCGCGCAGCGTGAGCGTGGAGCCCGGGGTATCGGTGAACATGATGGCGTCGTTATCGAAGCTGCGGTGCGTGATGGGCAGCACGTCCGAGTTATCGGGAGCCTTGTAGCTACCCTCGAACGTCATGAGGCCATCGGGCGTGATGATGGGGGCCTCGTTGGTCCAAGCCTCGGTAAACGCCAGCTCGTAATCCTCGAATGCCTCGTCCTCAGCACCGGGAGCAGGTACGTTAAATGCGGGGTGGCCGCCCACCGAGAACGGCAGGTCCACGTCGCCGGTATTGGTGACGGCAAAGGTCTGGGTAAGTGTGGCGTCACCAGTCAGGGCATAGGTCATGTTGAGCTTAAAGTGGAACGGAAAGGCCTTGAGCGACTCGGGCGTGTCGGTGATCTCGTACGTTACCGAGGAGCCGTCCTCCGAAACCTCGACCAGCTTGTGCTCGACGATGCGTGCGAGGCCGTGGCGCGGCATCTCGCAGGTGCCAGCCGCAGACGTCGCCGTGTTGTTGCGCAGTGAGCCCACGATGGGGAACAGAATGGGCGCGTGCTTGCCCCAAAAGGCCGGGTCGCCCTGCCACAGATACTCATTGCCGTTGAGGGCAAGGCTCGTGAGCTGGGCTCCCATGGAATCGATGGCCGCGGTGAGGCCGCCACGCTTGATGGTGGTAACGGTGGACATGCTACTTCCTCCAAAAGTAAACAATAGTGTCGAGGGCTATTGTGCCACTCTTGGCGGCAAGGAGAAGCGGCAGGCGCAGTTATTGAGCGATTGCGTAAAGGTCGAATCCGCCCTGCGGCGTGCTGTCGACCGTATCGGGCGCCTGCGAGTTAAAGCTCACGGGAACCATGCGCTTTGAGGCACGGAAGCGCGTGCCATCGGTGGCGACGGGCGGTTCATCGACCGTGAGCTCGTAGTCGCCGGGCTTAAGCTCGATGCCGTCGCCAGCGGAGTTGACATATTGATACTCGTCAATCGTCTGCCCCCTGAGCGTGCGACCCACGATATGGATGAGCATCTGGCTGTCGCCGCGGGCGGTGTCCCATGTCGCACCGTCCTTGACCTCGACCGACACATGCACCGAGCGCGTGCGGCTGAGCGATTGCTCTACGGACATCTCGACCTTGGCGGCATCTTTGCGCTGTTGCTCCACATGGCTCCAGACATTTCCGATCGCCGAGCAAGCGATGACGCCGGCCATGAAGGCGATGAGGATGGGACCGAGTGGTGAGCGGCGGCCCGCGTCTTCCTCGCGAGCCAGGTCGGGGCGATGCGTGGGCGCAGGCGCCTGGGCGCCTTGCGCGGGCACGTCGAGAATGCTGAAGGATGCCGTGCTGCCGGGGTCGATGTTATGGCGCGGCTGCGGGGTCTTGGCCGGCGAGATGGACATGTCGGCCGGCTCACCGAGTGTGGCCGTGGCATCGGCCTTAGCCTCGTCGGCCTCGGCCTGGGCCCAGGCCTGTTCAAAGGTTAGGGGCTCGGCGGCATCAAAGGCGGCGTCAGGCTCGACAGCGGCATCGTTGCCGGTCTCGTCCTCGTCGCTCGACACGTCACGCGGCGCGGGCTCGTCCCACTCCTCGTCCGGAGCCTCGCCCTCGCTATACCACCATTCAAAGTTATCGATATCCATACGGGGCGCCCCTTAGGCCTCGCAAATAAACACTTGCTAGCCTTATACCCCCAGACGGCACGAGGGCTCGCACGGAACGCGAAAAAGGACTGCTCCTTTGTCGCATCGAAACGGATCTATTTGCGTTTAGCCGCGGGTAATCTTATTTCTCAACAAGAAGTCGACTGCCCCCACGATTCTGATGCCATCGATGTCCGTTGGATGGTCGCCATCCCTGACAATCAGGATCTTCTCATACGAATCAGGAATTTTTCCTAGCGTGCTTAGCTTGAGCGGTCGCAGCTCGCGTTCCCTCGTCGCCTCGGCATCGATCCGTTCGGTAACCTGGATGTATTTACGGTCCGACCCCTCGCCGATTGCGACAAAGTCGATTTCCCCCGCGCGCAGATGGCCGCAAAACACTTCGTATCCTTCAAATACAAGCTGGTTGTAGATAACGTTCTCGAGCATCCTTCCGCTATCGCTACCTCTATATCCGTCAAGATAGCTGCGAATTCCCGTATCAGCTATGTAATATTTACCGCCTGTCTTAAGAAGCTCCCGCCCCTTGATGTCATACCTTTTTACTTTGGTAAACAGGTACGTCTCTTCCAGAGCGTCAATATATGCCGACACCGTCGATGCGTTGGTCTTACCGCCCGCCGATTCGTTGAGCGTCCCTACGATTTTGTTGACCGAGGTTTGGTTGGAGATGTTGTCTGCCAGATACGCGCAGAGCCGCTCGAGAACATCGCGCTTGGTGATAGCTCCGCGACCCCTACGCGTCGCACGCGACAGGATATCGCGCGCGACGATCGTCTGGTAGAGGCTACGGATATAGTCGCGGCACAGCTCACGTCTCGGCTCATCATGGGCCAGAAACGGCATGCCGCCATAAGTTATGTACTGCTCAAGCACGGTATTTGAATTAAGGCGATCGCCCGTCTTGGAAACAAGTTCGACCCTCTCACCAAGCCCTTCAGCGGCGACCGCATCAATCGAGCGAAAATCAAGATATTCGCTAAACGTGAGAGGCTGCATCTTGACCTCGACATATCGGCCCGAGATAAGCGTTGCGAGCTCGCTCGATAGCAAAAAGGCATTGGAGCCCGTGACATAGATATCGCACGGCAAATCCACTCGGAGCGAGTTGACCGCCTTTTCCCAACCTTCGACATTCTGGAGCTCGTCAAAGAACAGGTAGGGATGATCGATGCCGTCGATGCGCTCCCGAACCATACGATAAAACGTCAGATAATCCGTAATTCCCGCGTACTCTAGAGATTCCATCTTAAAGGTCAGCAAACGCTCGGCTGGCACCCCCTGTTGCGCCAGATAGTCCCTCATCATGTCCAATAACGTTGATTTGCCGCAACGGCGTATGCCCGTCACGATTTTGATGAGGTCGGTATCCTGAAAAGCAATGAGTCGATCAAGATAACGGCTTCGGCGAACGATATCCATAGAGTCTCCCTAGCGCCCGACCAGACATGAAATCTTATAAACTTGCATTTTTTGCAAGTTTATAAGATGTTACCTTAGAAACTTGCATTTTTTGCAAGTTTCTAAGGCATGGAATGTGACAAACGGACTGCCCCTTTGTCACATCGCGAGGGCAGCGCGAATGGAGGGGGCCTCGAGGGCCTCCTCGAGCGCAAACTTGCCCTCGCCCACTGCAACCTTTGTCGTGTGCATACCCATGGGATCTCCTGTCGCCCGCGATGTACCTGAGATCATCTTCGCCTGCATTGCGACTATACAGGCAAGCGCAGCCTGCGACAAAGGGGGCGAGCACCTGACACATTCTGGTAGAGTTGCAGGGACTGAATCCAGCTCATATAACGCAACATGGGAGCAACTGCCTTGACCACCGCAACTTCGTCCACAACAGCATCAACCGCCGCCGCGCTCTCCCCCGCGCGCACCAAGCTCTGCCTGGCGCTGCTCGTGTTGTTAGGCTTTTCGCTCGGCTGCTCGGAGTTCGTGGTCATCGGCATCGAGAGCGACCTGGCGACGGAGCTCGGCATCTCGCTTGCCACCGCGGGCCAGCTCATCAGCGTGTTCGCGCTCGTCTACGCTATCGCCACGCCGGTGCTTGCGCTCAGCACGGGGCGCTTCCGCCGCTACCAGCTGCTCGTGTGCTACAGCATCGTCTTTGTGCTGGGCAATCTTGTCATGGCTCTGGCGCCCAACTTCCAGGTGCTGTTTATCTCGCGCATCATCCTGGGCTCCGTCTCGGGCGCACTGCTCGCCGTGGGTGTGACGTACATCCCCGAGCTGCTGTCCCCGCAGCAAACTTCGCTCGCCATCTCGGTGGTGTACGGCGCGTTTTCCGTGGCAATGGTCTTTGTCACTTCGATCGGCAAGTTTGTGGCCGACACACTCGATTGGCACGTGGCCATGTACGGCACGCTCGCCTTTGCCGTTTTGATCTGCGGAGCGCTCGTGATGTTTATGCCACGCGCTGGGCAAACCGACGAGCCCGCCACTTTTCGCGAGCAGGCGGGTCTGCTACGCGAGCCGAGCATCATCACCGGCATGCTCATCTTTTTGTTTGGCGTGGGCTCGGTCTATATGTTCTACGGCTACGTGACGCCTTATCTTGAGCAGGTGCTGGGCATGGGCACGGTCGAAGCCAGTACCACGCTTATGGCCTACGGCGTATTCTGCCTGATCTCGAACATCCTGGGCGGATGGATCGATGCGCGCTTTGGCATGAAGGCACTGCTTGTGACGTTTGTGCTGCAGGCTGCGGCGTTACTCGGACTGTTTGCTGTGGGCGGCACCATGCCGCTCGCGCTGGTCTTTGTCTTTAGCTTGGCGCTGCTCATGTACCTGTTCTCGGTGTCGTGCATCACGCATTTTATGGACGTGGCACGCAGCCGCCATCCCAAGTCGATGGTACTCGCAAGTTCGGTTGAGCCCATGGCGTTTAACGTCGGCATCTCGTTTGGCACCGCAGTGGGCGGCGCCGTGGTAAGCAGCATTGGCATTGCGTACGTGGGCGCAGTGGGCGCCGCGTTCTCGCTTGTGGCCTGGGCGCTCACGCTGGTGACGATTAAGTTGGCACGTTGGGAGCGTCGTCGCGGGTAGTGCAATTGCAGCCAAAAGCCGCAGCACCGCCCACCATCTTTTGACCGCCTGGCGTTCGCCCCCGCAGCCATGCAACACGTCGCCCGCCGCCCAAGTCAGCATCTTTCCCGGCGCTATTTAACCATGCAAAACGCATCCTGTTAAGATTATCGTTATCGTTTTTCGCAATCTGAAAATCGATAGAATCGCAGGTAAAGCTTTCGTAGTCTGAAGTGGTCAATCCACACGAAAGGGGTTTACCACATGGACAAGAAAGCAGTTGTAATCGCCGGGGCCGGCAGCACCCACACTCCCGGCATCATCCAGAGCCTATTGCAGAAGAAAAACGAATTGCCGCTGCGCAAACTCGCCCTGTACGACATCGACGAGAAGCGCATGCATCTCGTCTACGACATCATGAAGCAGTTCATCGAGCAGGAAGCTCCTGACATCGAAGTTGTCGTGACGACCGATCCCGAAAAGGCATTCACCGATGTCGACTTCGTCTTCGCGCAAATCCGCCAGGGTGGCCTTCAGATGCGTCGCCAGGACGAGCGCATCCCTCTCAAGTACGGTTGCGTGGGACAGGAAACCTGCGGCGCCGGCGGTTCGATCTCCTATGGCATCAGGTCCATCCCCGGCGTCTTCGACCTCGTACGCTACGCCAAGAAATACAGTCCAGACGCCTGGATCCTCAACTATTCCAACCCCGCCGCAGTTGTCGCCGAGGCCACACGTCGCGAGTTTGACAACGACCATATCCTTAACATCTGCGATATGCCAACGGCTATCTTGCTCTCGTACTCTAAGATGCTCGGACTTCCCAGCTGGCGCGATATCGACCCCATGTATTTTGGACTCAATCACTTTGGCTGGTTTACCAAAATCTACGACAAGCAGGGACGCGATCGTCTGCCGGAGCTCCGTCAGATGATTCTCGAGCACGGCATGGCCGTGAGCGACAAGCATCACAAGGACAAGGACTGGATGCACACCTGGGGTCAATACGTCAAGATTGTGAAGGACTATCCCGAGTATCTGCCCAACAGCTACCTGCAGTACTACCTGTACTCCAAAGACATGGCAGATGACATGGACCCCAACTGGACGCGCGCCGACAACGTCATCAACGGACGCGAGAAGGAGATGTTTGCCGAGCACGACAAGTACCTGGCAGATCCCGCCAATTACAAGAGCCCCGTACAGAGCTTCACGGTCTTTGGCGACTTTATCGTCGACGCAGCCGCCTCTATCGCCTACAACAAGTGCGAACGCTATCTCGTAATCGTCGAGAATAACGGCGCCATCCCCAATCTGCCCGACGACGCCATGGTCGAGGTTCCCGCCTACCTGCGCTCTTGGGGCCCCGAACCCATCAGCCAGCCTGCTATCCCCACCTTTTACAAGGGGCTTATCGAAGAGCAGAATGCCAGTGAGAAGCTCGCCGTCGACGCATATTACGAGCATTCCTACCAGAAGGCGCTCGAAGCCATCGCGATCAACAAGACCGTCCCTTCGACTACCGTCGCGCGCCAAATCCTCGACGACCTGATCGAAGCGAACGGCGATTATTGGCCGACCCTGTCCTAACTCCCCGCGCATCGAAGGAACATCATGAAAGAAAGCAAGCTCTACAGCGAGTTCCAGAGACTCGGCAAGGTGCTCATGGCGCCGGTCCTCCTCCTGCCCGTTTCCGGCATTTTGGTCGGTCTGGGCTCCGCCCTTTCCAATGCTAACCTCATCTCGCTCTGCCCGTTTTTGGGCACCGAGCCGATGGTGATCTTTAGCACGCTCATCAAAGCAGCCGGCAACGTTATCAATGGTAACATCTCGGTTCTCTTTGCGATCTGCATCGCCTACGGTTACGCCAAGGCCGAGAAGGCGACCGCCGCACTCTCAGGCTTCATCGGCTACATGACCATGAACACGATCATGGGTCAGCTGCTTATCCTGCTGGGCACCATCGATCCCGCCAACCTGCAGACCGGTCAGAACGCCATCCTGGGCGTAACCACACTCGACACTGGCGTATTCGGCGGCATCATCATCGGCTTGGTAGTCGCGTGGATCCACAACCGATTCTATAAGGTGCAGCTTCCGCCGGTGCTGGGCATCTTCAACGGCACGCGCTGCGTCCCCGCCCTCACCGTCGTTTTCGCGAGCCTGGTGGGCGTTGCGCTCGCCTTCGTGTTTCCGTTTGTGCAAACCGGCCTAAAGGCCGCCTCGACACTCATCGATTCCACCGGAGTGTTTGGCGCGTTCATCTATGGCTTCTCCGAGCGCATGCTTCTGCCCTTCGGCCTGCACCATTTCATCTACCTGCCGTTTTTCTTCACTTCTCTGGGCGGTAGCATCCAGGTTGACGGCCAGACCGTCGAGGGTGCTGTCAACATCTACAACGCCATGCTCAACACGCCCGGCATGATGTACGACATCGACATCTCAAAATACGTCATGAACGGCAAGGTGCTGTTCGCCATGTGCGGCCTGCCCGCGGCGGCGCTCGCCATCTACCACTGTGCCCGTCCCGAGAATAAAAAGAAGGTCGGCTCCCTCATGATCGCCGCCGTCATTCCGGCCGCCATCATGGGCATAACCGAACCGCTCGAGTACTCCTTCCTCTTTGTAGCGCCTGTACTCTATGTGGTCCACGCCCTGCTGTGCGGCATCGCGTATGTACTCACCTACCTGGTACAGTTCAATGTGCCCGGGCCTTCCGCCTTCGGCGGACCGCTCCTCTCGTGGATCTTCAACGGCATCATGAACGCCGATAAAGGCTCCAACTGGTTCTGGCTTATTCCGCTCGGCATCGCTTACTTCGGGATCTATTACGTGCTGTTCCGCACCTTTATCAAGAAATTTGACCTCAAAACCCCGGGCCGCGAGGATGATGACACGCAGGCAGCGGATGACACGTCGGCCATCGACTCCAAAGCACCCGTCCAGGTAAGCGAGCTCATCCCGCAGATCGTGGAAGCCGTGGGCGGCGCCGATAACATCTCGGGTGTCAACGCCTGCTTCACTCGCCTGAGGCTCAGCCTCAAAGACACCGCCCTAGTCAAGGACGATAGCGTCTTCACCAAAGACCTCGGCGCCAGCGCCATCGTGCACGTTGGCGGCGGTGTTCAGATCGTTTACGGCAATAAAGCTTCTGTCTACAAAGTCGAAATGAGAGAATACTTGGGCATGGAATAAATCCGTCCCATAGCTTCACCACGATGCTCCGGAGATGGCATGTCCGCTCCGGGGCATTATTGTTTGGAGTGATTTGAATGTCGATGTACGAGGTCTATTCGAACCTCAGGTCTTGTATCGAAGACGTCGAGAAGGGCGGCAGCCTTGACGCCCACATCGCACTCTACGCCCTTTCCCATCACGACAAGGTCCCAGAGCTCTCAATAGAAGAACTTGCCCGCGCGTGCAATACATCGCCCGCGACCATCTCGCGCTTCTGCAGGCGCGTAAACGGCTCGAGCTTTCGATCGTTCAAAGAGCAAGTTGACGACTTCAACGCTTGGCTCCAGCGCGAGACAACCGAGGCAAGGGCTCATAAGCAAATCGATATACCCTGGTATTTCGATATCGTAGAGACCTCTTTGCTTGAAACAAAACGCCTGCTCACTCAGGATCGACTCGAGCGGGCCGTTGACTGGCTTCTCGATGCGCAAAATGTCTACGTATACGGAAGCTCATTCTCCAATCTCGTCGCCCGCTCACTCTGCGAAAAGCTGAGCCGCGTAAACCGACTGTGCTTCTCATTTGGCTCCGTCAAGGGACAGGAGACGTCGCTCTGTCTGCTCCAACCCGACGATCTAGCCATCTTTGTATCGTTCTCAGGGAAGACGAGCCATATCTTCAATCTTTACGTTGAGGCCAAGCGGCGAGGTTGCCGCGTTATTTGGATATCGAGCAACATGGCATTCGATAACAACGGGGCGCGTGAGCTCTTGCTACCCGTGAGCGCGGAGTCACTCAGCGAGTACTCGACCGCCCTGGTTGAGGGCATGAGCCTACAAAGCGCGGTTAACGCTTTGTATATCAGCTGTGCAAATCGACTTCGGGCGCAGCGCTAGCCGCAAACACGCTAGAACTGAAAAGAACGCACCTCACCGTCGCGAGGCTTCCGAATACACGATAGGCAGTGCCAAAAGAGAGCAGCGAGCGCATCATGTACTTGCCCATTCGCCCCAAAACAGCACAGGTCGGCGCCCGATTGAAGAATCGGACGCCGACCTGTATTAATCTTGATCGTGTGTTTGGGGCGTTTATTCCATACCCAGCAGCTCGCGCATCTGAGTTGCGTAGTTAGATGCCATGTTACCGTAGACAATCTGCACGCCGCCGTTAACATGCACGATGCCACGCGCTTCGAGCTTTTCGGTAAACTCGGCGTCATCAACCACCTTGTCACAGTCATTGAGCTGAATGCGCAGACGGGTGAAGCAGGCCTCGACAGACTTAATGTTGTTGTCGCCGCCCACTGCCTCAACGATGGCGGGAATGAGGTCGCTGATCACGGTCTTGGGAGCCTTTTCGGCCTCATCGTCGGACTCTTCCTCGCGGCCGGGGGTCTTAAGGCCCTTCTTAAGAATGATGAACTTGAAGACGAAGTAGTACACCACGAAGTAGATGGGGCCGAGGAACAGGATAACCTGCCAGTTGGAGCCCTTGGCTGCACCCATAATGCCGTTAAAGATCAACGACAGGAGCGGGCCGCCGAAGGACGCGGAACCGGCCACGTTGAACTGCAGGATATAGGTCAGCGCATAGGCAAGACCAGCCATGAGAGCGTGGAACACGTAGAGGATGGGCGCGATAAACAGGAAGGAGTACTCGAGCGGCTCGGTAATGCCGGAGAGGATGCAAGGCACCACGATGGCGATCATGAGCGCTGCGGTCTTCTTCTTGTTCTTGGGAAGTGCCGTCTTGTAGAAGGCGAGTGCAGCGCCGGGCAGGCCGAACATGGCGAAGATAACCTTGCCGTTCATGACAAAACGGCTGACCTCGATGTTAAACGGCGTGCTAGGAGAGCCCAGGATCGCGTTGTAGATATTGATAGCGCCCTGAACGGTCTGGCCGTCGATGGTCTCGACGCCACCGAGCGACGTGAAGAAGAACGGCAAATAGACAAAGTGATGCAGGCCAAAAGGCAGGAGCATGCGCTCGCCGGCACCGTAGACAAATGCACCAAAGGCACCCGTGGTCTTGATGAACTCGGACAGCGCGCCGAGAGCGTTCTGAATAAACGGGAATACAAAGGACATGACCAATGCGAGGATGCTGCATGAGAGCAGCGTCACCGCCGGGATAAAGCGCGTGCCGTTGAAGATGGAGAACACGGCAGGCAGCTCAATCTTGTAGTAACGGTTATGCAACCATGCGACGATTGCACCCACCAGAAGACCGCCGATAACGCCAGTGTCGAGCGTGGTGATACCGAGGATCGTGCTCTGGCCCGTCGTAAGATTCGCGGGATCGATAACGCCAGTCGCCGTAAGGAACGTGCCCATCACGGAGTTCATGCACATGTAGCCCAAAAAGCCACAAAGCGCCGCGGTAGCCTTCTCGGACTTGGCGAAGCCATAGGCGAGACAAATCGAGAAGATAACCGGGATGTTGTTCATAACGATGCCGGCTGCGGCCTTGAGAATCGAAAAGAAAATCGCAAAGCCCGGAGCAGCCAGCCAGGGAACAGCTGCCGTAAGGGTGGGGCTGGTAAAGGCATTGCCAAAGCCCTGAAGGATGCCGGCGATTGGCAGGATCAAGACAGGCGTCATGAGGACTTTGCCCAGGCGCTGGAACTTTGCCAGCAGCTCATCTTTGTTCATGGGATACCCCTCTTAAAGAAACGGGGCGTGCAGCTCTACAGCCCACACGCCCCATAACAGTTATCAAGCGCTATGGAACTAGCTACTTAAGCTCCGGCCAGTAATCCTTATTGGCCTCGATGAGCTTGTCGAGCACTTTGCGAGCCTTCTTTGCGTCACCGACCAGACGATTAAGTGTGAGTGCCTGCAGGGCCTTCTCGTAGGAACCCTCCATCCAAGCCTCAACAGTCAGACGCTCATAGGCGTACTGGTTCTCCATAAGGCCGCGATAGAAGGTGCCAATCTTGCCAACAGCATAGGGCTGCGGGCCATTGGCGCCCACGCTTGCCGCGACCTCGACCATGGCGTCATCGGGCATACCCTCAATAATGCCGTTGTTGGGCACGATGACAATGAAGGTTTTGTTGGTGTTGCGATAAATGGCCGAGGTGATTTCCACGATCATATCGCCATGAGCATCGTTCTGCACAACCGAGGAGTTCTTTGCGGTACCGACTTTGGCAACACGCTCGCACTCGGCGAACACGCGCTTCTCACGACCGTTGATAACCTCGTCGGAGCGAGTGTAGTCGGGGTCGAGGTGAGCGACCTTGTACTCGGGATACAGATAGTACTGCAGATAAGTGTTAGGCAGATAGTCGGGGAAGTCCTCGAGCATGTCCTTGACCATGGCGTAGGTGTCGAGCCAGGACTGGTCACGCTGCTCGGCATCGGCAGGAAGGAAGCCGTTCTTCTCCGTGTACTCCTTAATCTGCGGGACGAGGTCATGGCCCTCTTCATCGTAGATGTGCTTGAACCAACCGAAGTGATTGAGGCCAAAGTACACGGGCTCCGTCTTGCTCATATCGCGACCGAGCAGGCGACCGTAAGAGCGCATGAGGTTGACGGGCTGATCGCAGATGTTGAGGACGCGATGCTCATCGGGCAGGACGCGCTCGAGACCATATGCCACAATAGCAGCCGGGTTGGTGTAGTTGATAATCCACGCCTCCGGGCTATGAGCGCGAACGTCGTTGACGATCTCAACCATGTCATGCATGGAGCGCATACCGTAAGCCATGCCGCCAGGGCCCACCGTTTCCTGGCCGATGATTCCCATATGCAGCGGAATCTTCTCGTCCTTGCTACGCATCTCGTAGCCGCCGGTACGAATCTGGCAGAGCACAAAGTCGACGTCGGTGTAAGCCTCGTCCTTATCGGTGGTGTAACCAAACTCCACACCGGGCTCCTCCTCAGCGAAGAGGATCTTGCCAAACTCGCCGATCGGACGCTGACGCTCGGCATCGATGTCATAGAGCATCACGCGGTTCAGCGGCAGAATGTCCATGTGCTTGGTCAGGGCTTTAAGAATGCCAGGGCACCACGTGGAGCCGCCGCCAACGATCACAATATTGAGCTTATCCTTCATGTTCCGTCCCTCCAGGGTTGGCTGATCGGTGTTCTCGAAGACCTTGGGCTCCGCGGTTGTCCTCGGCTTGCTTCGTTTCGATTGATATTTTGCGACATAAGGTCATTTGAGAGTCCCCGTGTGGGCCAATGCGAAACGGGGACACATGATTTCGCTCACGACACAGATATGTGTAGGCAGACACGCGCGTTTGCCCAGTTCATGGGCAATAGGCAATCTTGACCGATTACCGATTTCTCACCTGGCAACACAAAGCGGTACCATATATACGACGAGGTGCGAGGGGCTGAAACATCTTATGAAAGATCAAGAATCTTTTTATGATCATGTGCGAGCTGGCGAGAGCAAGCTCAACGATCTCGAAAGCGAGATCATGCGCTACATCATCGAGCTGCGTGATGATATTGACGATGTCACGCTTAAGAGCGTTGCTGAACGGTTCTTCGTCGCTCCCAATACAATCGTCAGGCTTGCTCACAAGCTTGGCTTCTCGGGGTTTACAGAGCTCAAACAATCGTATTCCGCCTCGCTCGACCGCAATCGATTCACTATCGAGGCGCTTCCTCTTGATACCCAGCTCGTACAGACCAAAGATCTGCTTAACGACCGGGTCATCGATTCGGTCGTGAGTCTTATCCAGGACGCCTCGCATATCGTGTTCTTCTGCTCGGGCTTTTCGAAGTACCCGTGCCTCGAAATGGCTGAAAAGCTCAAAATAATGGGCAAGAACACCGATACGCTCAGTGAACGCCATGTCATGAGGCATTACGCAGAACTCCTCGGCAAAAACGACCTGGTCTTCAGCGTTTCCGTAAGCGGCGAGACGCAGGTGTCTATTGACGCCACATCGATAGCCAAAACGCGCGGATGCAAGGTCGTCACGCTCACCGGCTTTTCTCGAAATTCTCTCTCGAAACTAGCCGACTACCCTATCTACACCGTGCAAAAAGAAATCCGCTTGGGCAGCATGGACCTCGACAGTCGATTGATGTTCTATTACGTTTTCGAATTGATATTTGAGCGCTACTTCAAACTGGCCAAGAAATAAAACTTGGCATGCGCCCGGCTTCGACTCTTTAGCAGCCTTCTATATGAAAGGTATCGCCCTATGCAACGCGTACTGTTTATCTGTCATGGGAACATCTGTCGCTCGACGATGGCTGAGTCGGTGTTTACCGAGCTGGTGCGGCGCGCCGGGCGCGCGGGCGAATTTGTCATCGATTCCGCGGCGACTTCAACTGAGGAGATTGGCAACCCGCCGCATCATGGCACGGTCGCCAAGCTGCGCGAAGTCGGGATTCCCGTCATTGCGCACCGTGCCCGCCAGGTGCGTCGCGCGGAGTATGGCGACTGGGATCACATTGTCTATATGGATGCTGAGAACGCGCGGGGCCTGCGTCGCATCTTTGGCGACGCAGGCCCCGACGGAAAGATTACGCGCTTGCTCGATTGGACCGAGTGTCCCGGCGACGTGGCCGATCCCTGGTACACCGGCAATTTCGATGCCACGTACCGCGACGTACTCGCCGGCTGCACGTCCATGCTCGAGCAGCTGTAGGCAAGCGAGGCCGCGGGCCACGCCTTCGGCGCGAAACGAGCGTGGATAATCTCCCACATGAAAAACGAGCGTGGAAAATCTCCCACTTTGAGCGTTCAAGTGCGCCCTAAACGGGAGAAAATCCACGCTCATTATCTCGGTGGGAGAAAATCCACGCTCAACTACTCGTCGACGATCTCAGCAAGCCAGACGTTCAGCGTATCAACCTCGGGACAGCAGAACTTTGCCGTACCGGGCTCGTTGCCAGGCACGGTTCCGCCATAGCGCAGGATATCGATATAGGGAAAGCCCACATGGCAGGCCATGGCGCACATCTTGCCGCGATCTCGGTCAAAGTCAAAAACGTCGCCCGGCTTGTGACCATGGTGGCAGCGGCACGCACC
>DAIMBN010000007.1:0-11843 GCA_036718335.1 Coriobacteriaceae bacterium | reverse complement strand
GGTCCACGCAGCTCACGCGGATACGCGGACGCTTGCCACGCGGCGCGCCGAGCGGCTTGTTCTCGCCCGTAGGCTTGATGCCGCCCTCGTCGGCGTTACTCATGGTCGATCACGTCCAAGCAGGCCTCGATGGGCAGGCCGGCCGACTTGTCCTCTTGATCGGCATTGCGCTCGATAAGCCCAGCCACCACGCGCATGGCATCGGACGTCGCGCGCTGCAGACTCCAACCTGCCATAACGCGGCCGACGAGCACCGCCGAGAACGTGTCGCCCGTGCCCGGGAAATAGACCGGAATGAGCTCAAAGGGAATTGTAAAGTACTCCCCCGCCACATGGTCGTAACCGATAACCGCGTTCGTGCCATTGACTACGGCGCTCGTAATGACCACAGACTTGGCACCCAGCTCGCGCACAGCGTCCACAAGGGTGCGGGCCTCATCGGGCGTAATTTGCTCGGCGATAGGCCTATCGGCAAGCAGGCACGCCTCGGTGTAGTTGGGAACCGCGTAGTCGGCGCACTCCAGCAGATGCCGCATAAGGCCAATCGTGGACTCGGGCACGCCCGCATAGAGCTTGCCGTTGTCGCCCATGATGGGGTCGACGAACACCTTGGTGCCCTTTTGCGCACGGCGGTGGCAAAAGTCCGAGATGATGCGCGTCTCTTCCTCGGTCACGATAAAGCCGGTCGAGATGGCGTCGAACTCAAAGCCGAGCTCTTCCCAGATGGCAAGACTCTGACGCACGTACTCCGTGGTGTCGTGGATGTAGAACTTGGGATAGTTGAGCGTATCGGACACAAGCGCCGTCGGCAGGTTATGGATACGGTAGCCCATGTGCGACAGCACCGGCAGCATGGCAGAAAGCGCGACCTTGCCGTAGCCGCACATATCGTTGATCAGCAGCAGCTGAGTGTTCTTCATGAGGGTCTCCCTTGGTTCGGGCACGGCGCAGCAGCGCCACAGTGCGACTAAGTGTAGCGCAGGAGGCGTTGTGAGCGGTCGCCAGGGTCGCGAAGAGCGCATTGTTGCGGAAAGGTTTCGGAAATGGGGGGCATAGGCCTTGCGGCCATGCCCGACGATTGAACGTCAGATTGCCGCTTAGGAACGCTTGCAGCGTCGAGCGGTTACGGCGTTTGGTAAAGCGCCGTAACTTAATAAGTTTGGTACCTTGACATTCATTTCTCATGCTCCTAGATTGGTTAGGCACAAAACAATTCCACTACCTAACTAAAGAAAGGAGCAACACTAATTCATGTGCAATGAACCTCTTAACCTTTGTTCGCACGAGCCCGACGGCGACCCGTCACAGCCGGCGGATGCACCCGAAGCGGTTAGCTCAGAAGACAAGCTTGCCAAGCGCATCCTCAATGGCCTGGGCTTTTGCGGCCATTACATGCATTTTCATGGCGGAGGCGTGTCCGGCAAGGCGCCCATCATCTGCCTGCTGGCCAAGCAACCCGGCGGCGAGATGTCGCAGCAGGAACTCGGCATGCACTTTGACCTCAAGCCGGGGTCGCTTTCCGAGATCCTGTCCAAGCTCGAGCTCAACGGCCTCATCGAGCGCAGGCGTAACCCCAAGGATCGACGGCAGCTCACCATTCGCCTGACCGAAACCGGTCGGGAAAACGCCCGCATCGACCAGGCGGCCCGCATCCGCTTTAGAGAACAGGCCTTTAGCGCGCTCACCCACGACGAGCGCGAGCAGCTCGCCGAAATGCTCGAGAAAATCCGTGTAACCTGGGAGGAACTGGATGATTAAAACCCTCATGGGCAGCATCCGCGACTATATGAAAGTCACTGTTGCCACGCCATTGCTCGTGCTTGGCGAGGTACTCTGCGAGATGCTGATTCCATTTATCACCGCCAACCTGATCGACGCCATCAAAGACGGCGCCACCGTAGCCGAGATGCTTCCCACCGCGGGCTTTTTGGTGCTCATCGCGCTGACGTCGCTTGCTTTTGGCGCCGCTGCCGGCGTCACCTGCAGCCATGCGAGTTGCGGCTTCGCTAAGAACCTGCGTCACGACCTGTTCTACAAGATCCAGACGTTCAGCTTTGCCAACATCGATGAGTTCTCGAGTTCCTCGCTCGTCACGCGTCTGACCACCGATATCAACAACGTGCAGCAGGCCTTTATGATGATCATCCGCATCGCCGTGCGCGCGCCGCTGGTATTGATCTTCGCCTTTACCATGGCATTTATCATGGGCGGCAGCGTTGCCATGGTCTACCTGGTCATCATTCCGCTGTTGGGCTTTGGACTGTTCTTTATCATCTTTAAGGTGCGCCCCATCTTCTCGCGCGTGTTCCACAAGTACGACGCCCTTAACGAGTCCGTCGAGGAAAACGTCACCGGCATGCGCGTGGTTAAGAGCTACGTGCGCGAAGACTTTGAGAAGGAGAAGTTCGCGACCGCCGCGCGCGACGTCCAGATGGACTTCACCCGCGCCGAGAAGCTGCTCGCCTTTAACAACCCCATGATGAACATCTGCGTCAACGGCGCGTTTGTCGTCATCATCTACCTGGGCTCCAAGCTCATTATCACGAGCCAGGGTACGCTGTTCGACGTGGGCCAGCTCTCCTCGATCTTTACCTATGGCTTCCAGATCCTCATGAGTCTGATGCAGCTGTCGATGATCTTTGTCATGGTGACCATGGCCGACGAATCGGCGCACCGCATCACCGAGGTGCTGGCCGCCGAGCCCACGATCGCCGATCCCGCCGAGCCCGTGCTCGAGGTCGCCGATGGCTCCATCGACTTTGACCACGTGAGCTTTAAGTATTCCGCGCATGCGAAGCGCCAGGCGCTCGACGATATCGACCTGCACATTAAGAGCGGCGAGACCATCGGCATCATCGGCGGCACCGGCTCGGCCAAGTCCACGCTTGTAAACCTCATCGCCCGCCTGTACGACGCCACCGAGGGCACCGTGCGCGTGGGCGGCGTGGATGTGCGCGACTACGACTTGGACGCTCTGCGCCACCAAGTGGCCATGGTATTGCAGAAAAACGTGCTGTTTAGCGGCACGATTGCCGAGAACCTGCGTTGGGGCGACCCGAACGCCACCGACGAAGAGGTCCGCGAGGCGGCACATCTGGCCTGCGCCGACGAGTTTGTCGACGGCTTCCCCAAGGGCTATGACACCTGGATCGAACAGGGCGGCTCCAATGTTTCCGGCGGTCAGAAGCAGCGCCTGTGCATTGCGCGTGCCCTGCTGCGTCGCCCCAAGATCTTGATCCTGGACGACTCCACCAGCGCCGTCGACACCAAGACCGACGCCAAGATCCGCGCAGGGCTGGCAAGCTATCTGCCCAACACGACCAAGCTCATCATCGCCCAGCGCATCAGCTCCGTGCAGGATGCAGACCGCATCATCGTCATGGAGGGCGGCCGCATCGCGCAGATCGGCAACCACGACGAGCTGCTCAAGACGAGCGAGATCTACCGCGAGACCTTTACCTCGCAGAACAAGATGTCTGCCGAGGGCGAAGAGGCCGTCGAAGCCGACACCGAGGCATCCGCAACACAAGCTCAGACCCAGGAAGGAGGCGAGGCACATGAGTAAGGCAACGACCGCCGAGCGCGCGCTCAACCGCAAGGGCGGCACCATGTCGCGCCTCATCAAGACGCTCTTTGGCTTCTACCCCGTGCTTTTGCCCCTCGTCGTCGTCGGCGTGGTGCTCTGCGCCATCATCAACTCCATCGGCGCGACCTTCCTTCAGAGCGCCCTGCAGATTATTAGCGAATCGTGGCAGTCGGGCGATTGGGAAGCCGCAGAGCCCAAGATTGCACAGCTCGTGACCACCCTCGCCTGCATCTACGGCGTCGGCATCCTGTCCTCGCTGTTCTGGAACCGCGCCATGGCCATCGTCACGCAGGGCTCGCTCGAGAAGCTGCGCGAGAAGATGTTCAACCGCATGCAGGACCTGCCGATTCGCTACTTCGACACGCACCAGCGCGGCGACATCATGAGCCACTACACCAACGACATCGACACACTGCGCCAGATGATCAGCCAGTCGCTGCCCAACCTGCTCATGACGACCATCGTCATCGTCACGGTGTTCTTTATCATGCTGTACTACAGCGTTTGGATGTGCCTGGTCATCGTGGCCGGCGTCGCCTTTATGACCTTTATGACCAAGCTGCTCGGCTCCAACTCCGCGCGCTTCTTTATTGCGCAGCAAACCGAGCTCGGCGTGGTCGAGGGCCACATCGAGGAAGTCATGAACGGCCAGAAGGTCGTCAAGGCATTCTGCCACGAGTCTGCCGCCGAGGCCGATTTTGACGAGCGCAACGAAAAGCTCTTCGAGGTCTCGCAGAAGGCCAACATGTACGCCAACATCCTCATGCCCATCCTTATGAACCTGGGAAACCTGCTCTACGTGCTGGTCGCACTGGCAGGCGGCATTTTCCTGGTGCTGGGCGTGCCCAACCTGAGCATCTCGGGCATGGCACTGTCCATCGCCGTCGTGGTGCCGTTCCTCAACATGACCAAGCAGTTCTGCGGACAGATCGGCCAGATCTCGCAGCAAATCAACGCCGTGGTCATGGGCCTCGCCGGCGCCGACCGTATCTTTGAGCTCATCGACGAGGAGCCCGAAGCCGACGAAGGCTATGTGACGCTCGTCAACGCTCAGGTGAACCCCGACACCTGGCAGCTCGAGGAGGCCGACCACCACACCGGCATGTGGGCGTGGAAACATCCGCACCGCGCAACCGGCGAGATCGAGTACGTGCCGCTGCGCGGCGACCTGGTCATGGACAACGTCGACTTTGGCTACACGCCCGACCACGAGGTGTTGCACGGCGTGTCCGTGTTTGCCAAGCCGGGCCAGAAGGTCGCGTTTGTCGGCGCCACCGGTGCCGGTAAGACGACCATCACCAACCTCATCAACCGCTTCTACGACATCGCCGACGGCAAGATCCGCTACGACGGCATCAACGTCAACAAGATCCGCAAGGCCGATCTGCGCCGCTCGCTGGGCGTTGTGCTGCAGGACGTGAACCTGTTCACCGGCACCGTGATGGACAACATCCGCTACGGCAACCTGGACGCCACCGACGAGGAGTGCATCGCGGCGGCCAAGCTCGCGGGCGCGGACGACTTTATCACCCGCCTGCCCGACGGCTACGACACCATGCTCACCGGCAACGGCGCGCAGCTGTCGCAGGGCCAGCGCCAGTTGATCTCGATCGCACGCGCCGCCGTCGCCGATCCGCCGGCGATGATCCTGGACGAGGCCACGTCGAGCATTGATACCCGCACCGAGGCCATCGTGCAAGCCGGCATGGACAAGCTCATGGAGGGCCGCACGACGTTTGTCATCGCGCACCGCCTGTCCACCGTGCGCAACTCCGACGCGATCATCTGTCTGGATCACGGCCGCATCATCGAGCGCGGCAACCACGACGAGCTGATCGCCAAGCGCGGGTATTACTACCAGCTCTATACCGGAGCGTTTGAGCTGGAGTAGTTCGGCTCGCCGAGATGGCCGATTTGCCGCTCATTCGTCGGGCATGACCCTAAGGTCAATGCCCTCCTCTTTCGGGGCAAATCGACTCATCTCAGCGACCCAAACACAATGCGCCGCAACGAATAAAGCCTCCGCAGCCACACGAGCTGCGGAGGCTTTTTCATGCCGGCCGGAAACCGTATCCCACTTTTCGGGCCCAAAATGGGATGCCGTTTCCCGCTGGACCCCCTCCGGGAAACGGCATCCCATTTCAAGGGGGTAAACCGGGATGTGATTTCCCCTAACGGCACCTTTGGGAAGCCGCATCCCACTCTAGACGCACAAAACGGGATGAGCTTTCCCATGGTGATCCAAGACCAGAAGCATGTCCGATAGCGCGGCCAGGTCAAGAACAACAAGGCAAGCGTCACGCCAATTTGGACGAGCGTCTGCTGCAGTTTGAGGCTGCTGGCCCATATGGTAGAGTTAACCACCCATGAATTTCAGCACACTGCGTGCTACCTGTTCTTTTGTCATTTAGGGGAGTGAACTTGTGAATACTTCTGTCGCCAAGAAGGCCGGCCAGGCGGTGCGCCTGCTCATGATGGTGCTCACGGCAGTTCTCATCTTCTTCTTCATCAATGTTATGCTGCTCGTCTCCGATATCCAGGGCACGGCGCGCGTGGTCAACTACGCCGGTCTGGTTCGCGGTACCACGCAGCGAATCGTTAAGCTCGAGGACGCGGGCCAGCCTCAAGATGACCTGCTTAAAGCCGTGGATTCATACATCAACGGTTTGCGTTACGGAAGTGACGACCTCAACCTCGTCCGTCTCGACGACGATGAGTATCAGGCAAAAATGACCGAGCTTGCAAATTATTTTGATGAGCTTTGCACCGAGATCATCCGCGTGCGCGAAGTCGGCTATGAGAACACCGACATCATCTCCATGAGCGAGGAGTTCTTTGGCATTTGCGACGATGCTACGCGACTCGCAGAGGACTACTCTCAGGAGAAGGCGTCGGCACTCAACTATCTCGAGGGCCTGGTGATCATCGACATCATGGGCTTGGTGGCGACCTTTGCGGTCGAACTTGTTCGCGCGGTGCGAACTGCCGCGCTCAATCGCGAACTGCAGAGCAAAGTCTATCTCGACGAAGCCACGGGACTGCCCAACAAGAACAAGTGCGAGGAGGTCTTGGGGCAGGAGCAGCCTGTCTCCGCGGAGGCGCCCGTTGCGGTGTGCGTCTTCGACCTTAACAATCTGCATACGGTCAATAACAGCTTCGGCCACGAGAAGGGCGACGAATACATCCGTTCTTTTGCCCGGCAACTGGGAAGTGTGGCGTCCGAGACGTGCTTTGTGGGCCGCGACGGCGGCGATGAGTTTATCGCGGTGCTGTGGGATGCCGATCGGGCTGCCGTGGAGTCCTGTCTCGCTCGGGTTCGTGCGAACGTGAACGAGTATTCCGAGGCTCACCCCGACATGCCTATCAGCTATGCGGTGGGCTATGCGCTTTCCAGTGATTTTGATGAACCGCCTACGATGCGCGAGCTCTTTTCCCAGGCCGACAAGAACATGTACGTCGATAAGAACCGCGTAAAGACAGCCGAGGCAGCCGGGCCGCAACGCGAGGACCGCTAAACCCGTAGCAAATGAGCTAGTTGAGGAGTTGGACCATGGCGTTGACGAATTTTTGGACTTGGAGGGTGGGCTCGAGCGGGTAGTGCAGAAAGACCGGCACCTCTCGCCCGCACAGGAACGGCACGCCCACAAAGGCCGGGTGCACCCCCGACCACGCCCCGCAGGTGAGCACCGCGTCGCCCTTTTCCTCCGCCTCGTTAAAGAGCGCAAAGTCAAAGCTATCCACATCGATCACGTCCACACCGCCGTCTGCCAAAAGATCGATACGCAGGCTGTCCATAGCGTCGTTGCCGTGGCGGAGCACGCGCAGACGCATGCCCTCCAGGTCGGCAACCGTAATGCGATTCTTGCGCGCCAGCGGGCTCGTGCGCGGCACGTCGATATAAAACGGTACGTTAACGATGCGGAGCTTTTGGCAGGCGTCGCCCCAGCGCGGGGTCGAAAAACTCGACTGCACTACATCCACCTCGCGACCAAGGCTGCGCATGACGGATTCGCGTTCGTCGTAGAGGTCGCTCACCGGCACGATCTCGAAGCGCAACGATGGCTCCAGCTCGTGAATGCCCGACCACATCGACAGCGTTTGGCGCCCCGGGCACATCATCGACACACCCAGACGCACGGCACCGCCCTCGCCCGCCGCGCGTCGGGCGCGGCGCAGCGCGTCCTCGGACTGCCGCATGATCGAGCGCGCGTCGTCCACCAGCAGTGCGCCGGCCGGCGTCACCTTGACGCCCGAGTGTGAGCGTTCGAACAGTGTGATGCCGAACTCGGCCTCGAAGCCCGACACCTGCTTGACGAGCGCCGGAGTCGACACGCGCAATTTTGCCGCCGCGCGCGAGAAGCTTCCCAGCTCCGCGGCGGCCGATATGGCCTCGAGTCGTCGATCGTACACGTCAATCTCCTGTTTCCAGACGCATGGCAATGAACTGCCGAAGGGGTTGTTTTGGCAGGTCACACACTCAATTAAAGGCGCATCGTCTTGCAAGCTATAAACCTACGGTTAACGCCATTCTAACAAATATGCAATTCACCTGCGCAAATGCAAAGCATACGATAACCAGCGAAAACCACGTGGGTCGGTTAATGGGAGCGACCCACAGGGAGGCACAAGAAGACAAGAAGGGAAGTTCCTATGAGCAACTGGCTTAAGCTCGAGGGCGATGTCTGCGCCGTGACTGGCGCGCTCGGCGGTATGGGCGTCGAGATTTGCCGCGAGTTCGCCCGCAATGGCGCCAACGTCGTTCTGCTCGACCTGGACGAAGAGAAGGTCAAGGCCGCAGCCGCCGACCTCGCCGCCGAGTTTGGCATCCACGCCGAGGGTTACAAGATGAACGCCACCGACGAGGCCGAGGTTCAGGCCGCCGTCGACGCCACCATCGCCAACTTCGGCCGCGTCGACGTTCTCGTCAACACCGCCGGCATCCTGCGCTTCGCCGCCATGGAGGACCTGCCGTTGAGCGACTGGGAGCAGGTGCTCAACGTCAACCTCACCGGCTACTTCATCACCTCGCAGCGCTTTGGCCGCGAGATGATCAAGGCCGGCCAGGGCCGCCTGGTGCATATCTCGACCGTTGCCAGCCACTCCCCCGAGACGTTCTCGGGCGTGTACAGCTCCACCAAGGCGGGCGTCAACATGATGTCCAAGATGCTCGCCGCCGAATGGGGTCCCTACGGCGTGCGCTCCAACTGCGTCGAGCCCTGCTTCGTTAAGACCCCGATGTCGGCCAACTTCTACGCCGACCCCGAGGTCGAAAAGAGCCGCAGCCGTCTGATCGCCACGCGCCGCATCGGCGAGGTCAGCGATATCGCCAACGCCGTCATGTTTCTGGCGTCCAAGCGCTCGGACTTTACCACCGGCGACGCCATCAAGGTCGACGGCGGCTTCTCCAACATGATGGGCGACCTCACCGCCAAGCCCGGCGGCCGTCGCGCCTATGCCGACAACTACCTTAAGAACAAGGGTGTCGAGCTTTGGTCCGATGAGTCCGGCGTCGCCAAGCCGACTGACCAGTAAACCAACCTGACAGGGAGGCCCCGCGGACACGCCCGCTCCTCCCCCGTATCGATTAGAAAGAGTCCAATGGCTTCCACCAACTCCAACAAGGGTCGCGCCGTCGTGCTTTCCGCCGCGTGCGTCACCATGTTCTTCATCAGCTCCATCGCGCTGTATTCCGTCGTGAGCAAGAACCTGCTCGCCGTCTACCCCGGGTGGTCCAGCGCTCTTACCTGGGCCTTCCCAGTCTTTCAGACCATCATGGCCGTGACGGGCATCTTCGCCGGCCGCATCTCCGATAAGATCGGCCCGCGCAACGTCGTGATCGCCGCCGCCGCGTGCTACGGCCTGGGCTGGTTCATGTCCGGCACCGTCACCGAGCCGTGGCAGTTCTACCTGTGGTTCTCGCTCGTCGCCGCCATCGGCAACGGCCTGGGCTACAATCCCGCGCTCACCACCGGCCAAAAGTGGTTCATCGACAAGAAGGGTCTCGCCTCCGGCATCACCCTGGCCGCTTCGACCGCCGGCCCCGCCGTGCTGTCCCCGGTGCTCGCCTCGCTACTCATCCCGAGCCTGGGCATCTTTGGCGCCCTTAAGGCGCTCGGCGTCATCTTCTTTGTAATGATCGCCGCCTCCGCCCTGTTCCTGAAGGCCCCCGAGGCCGGTTGGCTGCCCGAGGGCTTCGAGGCCCCCAAGGGCGGCGCACACGCCGGCACCTTCGGCGACCTCACCCCGGGCGAGATGGTCAAGACCCCGCGCTTCTGGGTCCTCATCATCACCTTCGCCTTTGCCGCCACCGCGGGCACCCTGCTCGTCGGCAAGGTTGCCTCCATCGCCGCCGTCCAGCTCTTCACCGACCCCACGAGCGCCGCGGCCGTCGCCCTCGGCGGCGTGGTCGTCTCCGTCAACACCTGCGCCAACCTGGTTGGCCGTCTGTCCTTTGGCCAGATCATCGACAAGCTCGGCGCCTACAAGTCGCTGCTCATCAGCCTTGTCGTCACCATCGTCGCGCTCGTCATCATGTCGATGAGCTTTACGCAAGCCATGTTCTTTGTGGCGCTCGCCCTGCTCGGCTTTAGCTTTGGCGCTCTGCTCGTCATCTACCCGCCGCTCACCGGTGGCGCCTTTGGTACCAGCAACATCGGCGTCAACTACGGCATCATGTTTTTGGGTTATGCCGCTTCCACCTGGATCAGCCAGCCCATCACCGCCGTGCTGTATCACGCCGAGGCCGGCAGCGCCGCCTACCAGCAGTCCTTCTACGGTGCCATTGTAATCGCCGCCATCGCCGTCGTGCTCACCGTCTACATGATGGTCTCCGACAGCAAGAAGAAATCCGCCTAGTTTTACCGATGCGACAAAGGGACAGTCCCTTCGTCGCATTCCACCGTTCAACAATATTAAGGAGTCGAAATGTCTGAGCTCAACCCCGTCCGCATTGCCGTTATCGGCGCCGGCGCCATGGGCCGCAACCACATCCGCTTTGTCACCGAGGAGCCCGAGGCCGAGCTCGTCGCCATCGCCGATGCCTTTGAGGGCGCCCGCGCCACGGCAGAGGCCGCCGGCGTGCCGTTTTACACCGATCCCGCCCAGATGATGGACGAGGTCAAGCCCGAGGCCGTCATTATCGCCACCCCCAACGACCTGCACCTGGGCGTTGCCCGCGAGGCCGTAAAGCGCAACATCGTGCCGCTGGTCGAAAAGCCGATCTCCAACGATCTTGAGGATGCCCAGGCCTTCGCCGCCGAGGCCGAGACCGCCGGCGTGCCCGTGCTCGTGGGTCAGCACCGTCGCCACAACCCCTTCGTCAACAAGGCCAAGGAGATCATCGAGTCTGGCGAGCTAGGCAAGCTCACCGTGTCGAGCTTCCACTACATGATCTATAAGAACGACGAGTATTTCGATGTCGAGTGGCGCCGCAAGAAGGGTGCCGGCCCGATCCTGGTCAACCTGGTTCACGACGTCGACCTGCTCCGCTACCTGCTGGGCGAGCCCGTTGCCGTCCAGGGTATGCAGTCCAGCGCCGCCCGCGGTTTTGAGACCGAGGACTCCGCCGTGGTCAACGTCCGTTTTGCCGATGGCGCGCTCGCAAGCATGACCATCTCCGACGCCACCGCCAGCCCCTGGAACTGGGAGGCCACCGCCCGCGAGGATCCGCAGTACCGCCCCTTCGACGCCGATGCCTACTTTATCGGCGGCACTAAGGGCGCCCTTTCGCTGCCCCGCCTGCACCAGTTCTCCTACGACGGCGCCTCCAACTGGCACAAGCCGCTGCAGATGGAGATTCCGGCCGTCGACCCGGCACTGCCGCACAAGATGCAGCTCAAGCACTTTGTGAAGGTTGTCCGCCGCGAGGTCGAGCCCGTCGTGACCCCCGCCGATAACGTCAAGACGCTCACGCTGCTTAACGCCATCAAGGAGGCCGCCGAGACCGGCCAGCTCGTCGAGCTGTAATGCCTTAAGAGCGACCGCGGCAGAAGCCCCATGCCGAACCCTTCGGTCCGCCACCAACAAGCCCCTCTTCTTTGCCCCGCGAGCAGCCTCCTGCCCGCGGGGCATTTTGCTACCTTGCCGACGATTTTTCTGGAGCGGGGGGCTATTTTGCACCTCGGCTTGATTCGTTCGCCACGAAACGCGCCTATCTACTACGTTTAGCCGATCGCCCTCAACCATGCCAAATTTCTCGAAATAAAAACCGACGCTCCTATAAGTTGTCAAGAGGCAGTTTGCGGGAGCGCTCTCTCCA
>DAIMBN010000051.1:0-11367 GCA_036718335.1 Coriobacteriaceae bacterium | reverse complement strand
ACCTTGAATTGACTAGGACCTCTGCAAAGGGGTCCTTTTCTTTTATTGAGGGCTCTGCGGAAATTGCGTCCCGGAATTTGGCTTCAGAGTGGGATGCGCTTTCCGGCGCTTACTTCCGACGTGCGTGCACATCTCGGGCCCGCCCGCTCAGACATTCCTCCCGCTTTTGCGCCACTTTACAGACCGTTCGGTCGTCTGTCCGCATGCGCGGGTATACTCAAAACGATACTTTTCCTATGCAATACGATGCAGGCTCGGCCTGCACGATCCGAAGGGGGCAGTGATGGAGAGGATACTCGGCGTTAATCTCTCTGGCTGGTTTATTCCCGAGCCTTGGGTGACCCCGTCGCTATACGCGGCGACCGGTGCATCCAACGCGGCCGAGCTGCAGGAGGCCATGGGCACCGCCGCCTATAACGAGCGCATGCGCCGTCATTACGAGACGTTTGTGAGCGAGGACGATTTCCGTCGCATGGCGCAGATCGGCCTCAACGCCGTGCGCCTGCCGGTGCCTTGGTATGCCTTTGGCTCACAGGAGTCCGATGCCTCCTACATCTCGGTTGTCGATTACATCGACCGCGCGATTGAGTGGGCTGCCAAGTACAACATTCGCGTGCTGCTTGACCTGGCGACTGTGCCCGGTGGCCAGGGCGATTCCAACGATTCACCCGCCACGCCGGAGGCTGTTGCCGAGTGGCATTCGTCCACCAACGGTCGTCATGTCGCACTCGACGTGCTCGAGCGCTTGGCCGATCGCTACGGCGAGGCCGAGAGCCTGCTGGGTATTGAGCTGCTGGATACGCCGCAGATGAGTGTCCGCAAGAGCCTCTTCACCATGACGGATGGCATTCCTGCTCACTACCTGCGCAATTTCTATCGCGATGCTTACGAGCTCGTCCGTTCGTATATGCCCGAGGATAAGATCGTCGTTTTCTCGTCGTCGGGGCATCCCAGCGAGTGGAAGCATTTTATGCGCGGCGCCAAGTACAAGAACGTCTACATGGACCTTCACCTGTACCATTACCGCGACGAGCATGCGCTCGACATCACGAGCCCCCGCGGGCTGACGACGGCGATTTCGCGTAACAAGCGCGAGCTTAAAGAAGCGATTTCAACTGGGTTCCCCGTGCTGGTGGGCGAATGGTCGGGCGCGGCGATCTTTGCCAACTCGTCGGTTACGCCCGAGGGCCGCAATGCCTACGAGCGCGTGTTTATCGCCAATCAGCTGGCTTCGTTTGCGCCGGCTGCCGGTTGGTTCTTCCAAACGTGGAAGACCGAGAAGCGCATTGCAGCATGGGACGCCCGCGCGGCGCTCGGCACGCTCGAGCGCGGCATGATTGAATAGGTTGATATGACGCAAAACAGCGCCCATACGGGCAAACTCTATGTGGTCGGCACGCCCATCGGCAACCTGGGCGACCTGTCCCCGCGCGTTGGCGAAGCCTTTGCCGCTGCCGATGTCATCTGCTGCGAAGACACGCGTGTGACGTCAAAGCTGCTGATGCACCTGGGCATTTCCAAGCCGCTTGTCCGTTGCGACGAGAATGTGATCGCCAGCCGCGCCGCCGGCCTGGTCGACCGCCTGCTGGCGGGGGAGACCCTCGCCTTTGCCTCGGACGCCGGCATGCCGAGCGTGTCCGATCCCGGCCAGGCGCTGGTCGAGGCGGCGCGTGAGGCCGATGTGCCCGTCGAAGTTATTCCCGGGCCTTCTGCTTGCGTCACGGCGCTCGTTTCGTCCGGCATTCCCTGCGAGCATTTCTTCTTCGAAGGCTTTTTGGGTCGCAAGCACGGCGACCGCGTGCGCCGACTGCAGCGTCTTGCCGTGGTGCCCGGCGCACTCATCTTCTACGAGTCTCCACATCGCATCGTGGCGACGCTCGAGGCCGTGGCGGAGGTCTTTCCCCAACGTGAGGTTGCCGTCTGCCGCGAACTCACCAAGCTGCACGAGGAGGTCTTGCGCGGGCCCGCCGCCCAGCTCGCCGAGGAGCTGCGTGCTCGCGGCGAGGTAAAGGGCGAGATTGCGCTGGTCATCGCGCCGCCGAGCGAAGATGAGGAGGCCGGTATCGTGCCGGTTGGCGCCGCGGCAGCGGATCCCGACGAGGCTCTGCGCGAGGATATCCGCGCCGCGCTCGAGGAGGGAGAGCCCGCCTCTGCGGTGGCCAAGCGCCTGTCGCAGAAGTACTCGCGCCGTAAGCGCGATGTCTATGCCATGGTGCTCGATATGCAATAGATGGAGGATATCCAGCCCTTGCGCTAGAATCATCCCCTGTATGCAACGTTTTTCTGGAGGACAAACCCCATGGATCAAAGTAAGCCTTCGTTCTTTATCACGACGCCCATCTACTACGTCAACGCCGATCCGCACCTGGGCACGGCTTATTCCACCATCATCGCCGACGTTCAGGCCCGTTATCGTCGCTCCGCCGGCTATAACGTCAAGTTCCTGACCGGCATGGACGAGCACGGCGAGAAGGTCGCCGAGGCCGCAGCCAAGCACAACATGACGCCGCAGGAGTGGACCGACAGCCAGGCTCCGCACTTCAAGGAGCTTTGGAGCAAGCTCGAGATCTCCAACGACGACTTCATCCGCACCACCGAGCCGCGCCAGCATCATGCCGTGCAGTACCTGTGGGAGCGCATGAAGGAGTCCGGCTACCTGTATAAGGGCAGCTACGACGGTTGGTATTGCGTGCCTGACGAGACCTACTTCACCGATACGCAGGTCCAGAAGGGCGACGAGGAGTACGGCAGCGTCGGCCAGCACCTGTGCCCTGACTGCCACCGTCCGCTTGAGCGCGTGCAGGAGGAGTCCTACTTCTTTAAGCTTTCCGCTTTCCAGGACAAGCTGCTCAAGCTTTACGACGAGCACCCCGACTTTGTCGAGCCTGCGTTCCGCATGAACGAGGTACGTAGCTTTGTCGAGGGCGGCCTTAATGACCTTTCCGTGAGCCGTACGAGCTTTGACTGGGGCATTCAGGTCCCGTTTGACGAGGGTCACGTGACCTACGTGTGGTTCGATGCGCTGCTCAACTATATGACGGCCGTCGGCTACGGTGTCGACACCGACGAGGCGCGTGCCGAGCTGGCCTATCGCTGGCCCGCGCAGTTCCACATCGTGGGCAAGGACATCATCCGCTTCCACTGCGTCATTTGGCCCGCCATGCTCATGGCCATCGGCGAGGCCCTGCCCGAGCACGTCTTTGCCCACGGCTTCCTGACCGTGCGCAATGCCGAGACCGGCAAGGCCGAGAAGATGTCCAAGAGCCGCGGCAACGCCATCGCTCCGCAGGACGTTATCGACATGTTGGGCGTCGAGGGCTATCGCTACTACTTTATGACCGACGTCGTCCCCGGCACCGACGGTGCCATCAGCTTCGATCGCATGGAGCAGGTCTACAACGCCGACCTGGCCAACAGCTGGGGCAACCTTATCTCGCGTTCGCTCAACATGAGCGGCAAGTACTTTGATGGTTGCGCGCCCGCCAAGCCCGCATCGTTCGATGCGTTCGACAACCCGCTGGCAAAGATCGCCGATGGTCTGGTCGAGCGCTACATGGCCAAGATGGACGTGCTCGATTATGGTGGAGCTAAGGACGAGGTCATGGAGCTCATCCATGCCGCCAACCACTACATCGAGGACTCCGAGCCCTGGGCGCTTGCCAAGGACGAGGCCAAGGCTGACGAGCTGGCGTTTGTGATCTACAACCTGCTCGAGGCCATCCGCATTGCCGCTCACCTGCTGATGCCGCTCATGCCCCAGACTTCTGCCGAGGCCCTGCGCCGCCTGTCCTGCGAGGACGAGGCCGCGAGCGACGACCTCAAGGGCATTTGCGCTTGGGGCCTGCTTGCCGGTGGTCAGCCCGTCGAGAAGGGCGAGCCGCTGTTCCCGCGTCTGGGCTAAGCCGCTGCGCGCCATATCGGCAATTTGCTGTTTAGCTGTAAGGGCATGGCCGCAACGGTCCATGCCCTTTTGCTTTACGATGCAGCCACCATGTTAAGGAGGCAACCATGACAACTTCGCCTTTGGCAAACCCCACGGCAACTAGGGAGCTGCTAGAGGAGTTTGGCCTTGCGACCAAGCATCGCCTGGGCCAGAACTTCCTGATCGACAACCATGTGATCGAACGTATCTGTGAGCTCGCTGAGCTTGCGGGCGATGAGCGCGTGCTCGAGGTCGGCCCGGGTTGCGGCACGCTGACGTTGGCCCTGCTGCAGGAGGCGGCGTGCGTTACGTCGATTGAGGCAGATCCCGAGCTCGAGCCGGTGCTCGATGCTCACGCCGCCGACTACGCCAACTTCCGCTTTATCATGGGCGACGCGCTTAAGGTGGGCCCGGAGCAGATTGAGCAGGCCGCCGGCGGCGAGCCCACGGTATTTGTCGCGAACTTGCCCTATAACGTGGCGGCGACAATCATCCTGCAGTTCTTCCAGACGATGCCCGCGCTCAAGCGCGCCGTCGTCATGGTGCAAAAGGAGGTTGCCGATCGCATTGCCGCAGTGCCGGGCAACAAGACCTATGGCGGCTATACGGCAAAGCTCGGCCTGTATGCGCAGGTGACGGGTCGCTTTGAGGTGCCGCCGCGTTGCTTTATGCCGGCGCCGCACGTGGACTCGGCCGTCGTGCGTATCGACCGTGTTGACGGCGTGGTACCCGAAGGACTCGATCGCGAATTTGTGGCCCGCGTGATTGATGCTGCATTTGCTCAGCGTCGCAAGACCATCCGCAATTCCATGAGCGCCAACGGTTTTGCCAAGGACGTGCTCGATGCCGCTTTTGAGGTTTGCGGTATCGCACCCACCACGCGCGCCGAGACGCTCGATGTTGCCGACTTTGTCCGTCTGGCCCGGGAGCTAATCCATGATGCCTAATGCCGAACGCGTGACGTTTACCAAGAAAAAGAAGACGGTTGCTTGTCCCGTGCCCTTGGCGCCGCTTGCCGACACGCATGCACATCTGCTTTCGTTTTGGGGCAAGGATGTGCCCGAGACGCTCCTGCGTGCCAAAGCCGCGGGCGTCGACCTGTTGGTGACGATGTTCGACCCCATTGCCGACAAGCGCAGCGTGGCGGACTATAGCGACTGGCTGGTGCGTGAGATTCTTCCGATGCAGGATATCCCGCAGATCAAGTATCTTGCCGGCGTGCATCCGTATGGCGCGCCGGACTATACCGACGACGTTCATGCACAGGTCGTTGCCGCACTTGATGACCCCTTATGCGCCGGTATTGGCGAAATCGGCCTGGACTATCACATGGACTATGACGACGATATCGCGCCGGCACCCCATAACGTGCAGATTGATTGCATGGCGCGCCAGCTCGAGCTTGCCGTGCGCCGCAATGTGCCGGTGGAGCTGCACCTGCGTCACGAGGACTCGGATGGGGAGCGCACCTCGCACGTTGATGCGTACAACGTACTGCGCGAGGTGGGTGTGCCCCAGGCTGGTTGTGTGCTGCACTGTTTTGGCGAGGACCGCGCCACGATGGAGCGCTTTGTGGATTTGGGCTGCTATATCGCCTATGGCGGTGCGGCCACCTTTAAGCGCAACGACGATGTGCGCGAGGCATTTGCGGCAACCCCACTCGATCGAATTTTGTTCGAGACGGATTGCCCGTATATGGCTCCGGAGCCCATCCGCGGTCTTGAATGCGAGCCCGCAATGATCTCCATTACGGCAAACACGCTGGTCAACGACCGTGTCGATCGTACCGGCGAGGATGCTGAGGCAATCGCGCAAGCCGCTTGGGAGAATGCCTGCAAACTTTTTCAAAAATAGTTCTTGCGTTCGTGGTGGCGCTCCGTTATTCTAATTCCTGCACGCGGGCGTGGCGGAATTGGCAGACGCGTACGGTTCAGGTCCGTATGGGGGCAACCCCATGAAGGTTCAAGTCCTTTCGCCCGCACCATTAAATTAAAGAGCTCCCAGCAATGGGAGCTTTTTTGTTATGGGCCCATCACAGGGACTTGAACCTGTGAAGGAGCGAGCGTAAAGAAAACGCGGAGCGTTTTTAGCGAGCTGGCGAGGACGCCGGCAGGCGGCCGAAGCCGGTGCGGATCCGCGAAGCGGATACGCGGACGTCCTTTCGCCCGCACCATTAAATGAAAGAGCTCCCAGCAATGGGAGCTTTTTTGTTATGGGCCTCTTGTTGATGTCATGTTGCTGCTTCGTGCGGGTATCCTAGTGCCAACGTGTGCCTATCAGAGGAGAGACCATGCTGTTGTCCGGTATCATCGCCGCCCTTACCAGCCTTTTGATTCCCATCATCATCCTGTTGCTGCTGCTTCCTAACGTCTGCTATGTCGTTGAACAACAGCATGCCGTGATCATTGAGCGTCTGGGCAAGTTTAACCGCATCGTCAACGCGGGCTTCCACATGAAGGTGCCCGTGATCGACCGCAAGGCCGCCACGGTGAGTCTGCGCACCATGAAAAACGGTTTTGGCATCGACGTTAAGACCCAGGACAACGTGACCATCGGCCTTGAGGTCTCTGCTCAGTACCACGTGAGCTATGACATGGGCGCCGGCCCGGCAGATTCGGGCATCTACAAGAGCTACTATATGCTGCAGGAGCCCGTCGACCAGATGCGTGACTTCATCACCGACGCTCTGCGCTCTTCGATTCCCGTCTACACACTCGATGAGGTCTTTGCCAAGAAGGATGACATCGCCAAGGACGTTAATGCCACCGTGTCCGAGCAGATGGCTGCCTACGGCTTCACCCTCGTGTCGACACTCATCACCAAAATCGCGCTGCCGACCGAGGTCGAGAACTCCATGAACGACATCAACGCTGCCCAGCGCAAGCGCGCTGCGGCACAGGAGCTCGCTGAGGCCGACCGCATCAAGCGCGTCACCGAGGCGACCGCCGAGGCCGAGGCAATGGAAAAGGCGGGCGAGGGCATCGCCAACCAGCGCAAGGCCATCGCGCTGGGTATCAAAGATTCGCTCGAGATCATCCAAGAGACGGGTGTCGGCAATGACGAGGCCAACCAACTGTTCATGTTTACGCAGTGGTCCGAGATGATGACGGAGTTCGCTCGCACGGGTAAAACCTCGACGGTCGTGCTGCCGAGCGACTTTTCGCAGTCGGCCTCGATGTTCGAGCAGATGCTGACCGCCAGCAAAGTTCAAAACGATTCGAAGGAGTAGACGCGCGTGAAATACACCGTCGTTTGCGTCGGTAAGCTCAAGGAGCGCTTTTGGAAGGACGCGTGCGCTGAGTACACCAAGCGCCTAGGTGCCTATGCCAAGGTTGATATCCGCGAGGTGGCCGATATCGACCCGGCTAAGGCGGGCGGCGTGGATGCCGCGCGCGACAAGGAGGGGGCGGCAATTCTTGCTGCATTGCCGTCTCGGGCGCATGTGATCCTGCTGGCTATCGAGGGCAAGGAGCGTTCGAGTGAGGAGCTCTCGGCGCGGCTCGACGATCTTATGCTGCGAGGCAGCAGCGACATTGCCTTTGTAATCGGCGGTTCGGACGGCGTGAGTGATGAGGTGCGCGCCCGCGCCGACGAGATGCTCAGCTTTGGACACATTACCTTGCCGCATAACCTGGCGCGTGTGGTGCTGCTAGAGCAGATTTACCGTGCCTGCAAGATCAGCCGTGGCGAGCCGTATCACAAATAGGTCGGCAATACGAAACAATGGCGTGGGACAATACCTTTCGTTTTGAGGAATGTGTCTGAAAGGACTATGCGATATGAAGATTGGATTTGTCGGTTTTGGCAATATGGCGAGCGCTATGGCCGATGGCTGGATCGCTGCCGGTGTAGCTGCGAGCGACATGTGCGCCTGTGCGGGTCGCTACGACGCACTGGTTGAGCGCTGCGAGGCGCGCGGCATGGTCGCCTGCCACGATGCCGCCGAGGTCGTCGCCGCATCCGATATCGTGGTCGCTGCGGTCAAACCGTACATGATCGAGAAGGTATTCGCCCCGCTCAAGGATGCTCTTGCCAAAAAGGTCGTTCTGTCGGTTGCCTGGACCTGGGACAGTGCCAAGTGGGAGCAGGTCCTGCCGGGCGTTGCGCATATCTCGACGGTGCCCAACACACCGGTTTCGGTGGACGAGGGCGTCATCGCTTGCGAGAAGGCTTCCACGCTTAGTGATGAGCAGAGCGCAGTGGTGCTTGATCTGCTTGGCAAGCTCGGTGCGGTGGTCGAGCTCGATACGAGCCTGCTGTTTGTGGGCGGCACGGTGGGTGGTTGCGCTCCGGCATTTGTCGCTATGGCAATCGAGGCCCTGGGCGATGCGGCGGTCAAGCACGGTATCCCGCGTGCCGATGCCTATCGCATTGTGAGCCAGATGGTGCTGGGTACGGCAAAGCTGCAGCTTGCAACTGGCCAGCATCCTGCGGCGATGAAGGATGCCGTATGCTCGCCCGGCGGCGCCACCATCAAGGGCGTCATCGCGCTCGAGGATGCCGGCATGCGCAGCGCCCTGGTCAAGGCCATCGACGCCACCCTTCAGTAAAACCTTCCATTTAGGGACAGGTTTATTTTGGCTGGTTTTCCTGCGGTTTTATCTCTATAGCAAAAAGCGCCCCGCAACTGGCTCAATTCCAGTTGCGGGGCGCTTGCGTTTGCCCAGATAAAACCGACCAAAATAAACCTGTCCCTTTTTGGCAGGTTAGTCCCAGAAGCCGTCTTCCTCATCCTCGGACTTGGGTCCGCGGTCGACGTACATCTTATGGGTACGCTTCTCCATTACAAAGGCAAGAATCGCAAATAACAGGATGCCGCCGGCGAAAAGGATGGCAAAACCGGTGCGGGTGCCAAACAAAAAGGAAAAAACTGCGTCCATTGGGTGCCTTCTTGCGTAGTTGAGTTGGGTCGTAAACGCTCATAAGTATATACTTGCCCATACATGTACAAGGTTGCAACCTAAATGGAATGTATATCGCCGGAGGATCTAATGCTTGATATCAAGTTTGTTCGCGAGAATCCCGATGCCATCGATGTCGCCATGGCTAACCGCCAGACGTCTTGGGATCGCGAGAAGTTCTTTGAGCTCGACGACGAGCGCCGTGCCGTCATCACCGAGGTCGAGGAGCTCCAGGCTACGCGTAATGCCGAGTCCAAGAAGATCGGCGCCCTGATGAAGGAGGGCAAGAAGGACGAGGCCGAGGCTGCCAAGGAGGCCGTGCGCGCCGTCAACGAGAAGATTGACGGTCTGGCCGAGCGTCGTACTGCCCTCGAGCAGGAGCAGTACGACTTCATGGCTCACCTGCCCAACATTCCTTGCGAGGCCACGCCGTACGGCAAGGACGAGGACGAGAACATCGAGCGTCGCCGCTGGGGCACCCCGCGCGAGTTCGACTTCGACTTTAAGCCGCACTGGGATCTGGGCACCGATCTGGACATCCTCGACTTCGAGCGCGGCAACAAGCTCTCCGGCAGCCGTTTTACCGTTCTCGGTGGCGCTGGCGCCCGCCTGGAACGCGCCCTTATCAACTTCTTCCTCGATACGCACACCAGCCGTGGTTTTAAGGAGTGGTGGCCGCCCATCGTCGTCAAGCGTCAGACCATGTTTGGCACGGGTCAGCTGCCAAAGTTCGAGGACGACGCCTACCACGTCTCGGGCGACAACTTCCTGATCCCCACCGCCGAGGTCGTGCTTACCAACCTGCACGCCGGCGAGGTCCTCGACGCCGACACCCTGCCGCGCCGCTACACCGCCTTCACCCCCTGCTTCCGCGAGGAGGCCGGTTCCGCCGGTCGCGACACCCGCGGCATCATCCGTCAGCACGAGTTCGACAAGGTCGAGATGGTCAAGTTCGCTAAGCCGGAGGAGTCCGACGAGGAGCTCGAGAGCATGACCGCCGAGGCCGAGTACCTGCTGCAGCAGCTTGGCCTTCCGTATCGCGTGATTAGCCTGTGCACCGGCGACTTGGGCTTCTCTGCCCGTCAGACCTACGACGTCGAGGTCTGGCTGCCGAGCTACAACGCCTACAAGGAGATCAGCTCCTGCTCCAACTGCGGCGACTTCCAGGCCCGCCGCGCCAACATCAAGTACCGCGACCCCGAGAACTTCAAGGGCTCGCGTTACCTGCACACCCTTAACGGTTCCGGCCTGCCGGCTGGTCGTACCATGGCTGCCATTCTGGAGAACTACCAGAACGCCGACGGCACCATCACGATCCCCGAGGTTCTGCGTCCTTACATGGGCGGTCTCGAGAAGATCGAGCCGGTCGCGTAACTTGGCTGCATAGGGGATATGCAAGGGCGCTCCTTCGGGGGCGCCCTATTTCGTGCGCAGGTCCATACCATGCCGTGCGGACAGCTCAATAGAAAACACACGAACAACTGTTCTGTATACAGCTATCTACCTGTTATGCTTTTGCTAAATAAGAGCGAGAGAAAGGGGACGCGATGGAGCTGTTTGATGATCGGGTGGTTTTGTTTGAGAGCGACGAGGGTGGGGAGTACCTGCTTGTAACGTGTGAGCCGTCTGGCATGGGTGGCCTGGTGCTTCGGCAGACGAGTGAGGGTCCGTTGACACAATGGTGTTTTGAGGAGTCGCCGCATGTGGTCGAGACCTTTGTGACGCACGTGGGGCTTGTGGCGCTGGAGCACTTCTATGGAGTTGGGACTTCCAACCAGGTCGCGCGCATGCTGAGCATCTCGTTTGCCGATTATGATTGTGCCCAGCGGGTGAGATCGCTCCTGAGGGAACTTGATGCCAAGTTTGACGTGATCGAAAAGCCAATCGATCGTACGGGGAACGGCGGTATATGCGGAGCAGCATGACAAAACTGCGTTTCACAAAAAAGTTTGAGATTGAGCTTGACTCCAATAAGCTAAAGTGGTTTTATATGTCTTGCGCTGCGGCGTTACCTCAGCTGGATAGAGGGTCTGACTACGAATCAGAACGTCATAGGTTCGAATCCTATACGCCGCACCAATTGAACTTGAAGCCTCCGGCAACGGGGGCTTTTCTTTTATGCCGCCACCGCATGGATTCGAACCTCGGTCGAGGCGCGAGCGTCAAGAAAACGCGAAGCGTTTTTAGCGAGCGGGCGAGGACGCCGGCAGGCGGGCGAAGTCGGTGCGGATCCGCGAAGCGGATGCGCGGAATCCTATACGCCGCACCAATTGAACTTGAAGCCTCCGGCAACGGGGGCTTTTCTTTTACGCCGGCACCGCACGGATTCGAACCTCGGTCGAGGCGCGAGCATCTTAATCATCACTTCGTAAAATTTTTCCAAATTGTCGCTTGACCCATCGAGGGGTCACGTGCATAATAATCCGTGCGTTGCGGCGTTACCTCAGCTGGATAGAGGGTCTGACTACGAATCAGAACGTCATAGGTTCGAATCCTATACGCCGCACCAATTGAACTTGAAGCCTCCGGCAACGGGGGCTTTTC
>DAIMBN010000128.1:0-1626 GCA_036718335.1 Coriobacteriaceae bacterium | reverse complement strand
GACTGAACGAGGCCCAGGTTATCGCCGACGCGAAAGACGCTCGCATCGTCGGAGGTATCGAACCCCACGAGCAAGTTGTCGTTATGCACATTGGGTAAGTCGCCCAGGACCTGGGCGAGGGCTCCGGGAGCCAACTTAGCGGCTCAACCGCTCGCGGCCGTCATGGACGTGAGCTTAATCTGATCGTCAGCCATCGATACCTCCTCTCTCTTCGGTCAATCATTTTCTCCCAGTATACGCATGAATGCGAGCCTGCAGCGGGTGCATTAATTGAGCGCCTGTGCGCGAATCGCCGCGCCGATCGCTCCGGCAAAGCGAGCCTGGGGCGAGGTGGTGATCGGCGACCCCAGCAGCGCTGCCAGCCTCTCCACAACGTAAGCGTTCTCGCACAGGCCGCCGGTCAGGTAGTACGGGGCGCCCGCTGCCTGCCCGGCCATAGTGGCCACGCGCGACACGACACTCTCGATCACGCCGCGCGCAATGTTCTCACGCGGCTCGCCACGACCGATCAGGCTGATGACCTCGCTTTCGGCAAACACCGTGCACATGCTGCTGATCTTGGTAGGCTCGCCGGAACGCGCCAGGTCGGCCATCTGCTGCTGGGAAATGCCCAGGCGGTCGGCCATGATCTCCAAAAAGCGCCCCGTGCCGGCGGCGCACTTGTCGTTCATGGCAAACTTGGCCACGCGGCCACCCTTAAGTTGGATGACCTTGGTGTCCTGACCACCCACATCGATCACGGTACCGTGATCGCCAAACAGACGCACGGCACCGGTGCCGTGGCAGGTAATCTCGGTAACAACCTTATGCGCATAGGGCACGGCGACACGACCGTAGCCGGTCGCGATCACGCGCACGTCGTCGGCAGCCACGTCATAGCCAGCCGCGGCAAGCTCGCCGCGCAGACGCTCGGCCGCATCAACCGAGGAGAACCCGGTTGGCTGCACGCACGTCCACGCCACCGAACCCTCACCGTCGACCACAGCAGCCTTAGCCGCCGTAGACCCGATATCGATCCCGATCCCTATCATGGCTCTCTCCCAATCTAAACATCAAAGGTAGCGGCGCGTTCAGGCGCCTTAGCTCTAGGTTTCTCAGGTGCCGGAGATTGCCCCGAAAGAGGAGCGCAGCGTACTTTGGGTACGCAAGCGACGGTTTGAGGGGCAAGATCCGGTGCCTGAGAAAGCTAGAGGGTTTCGATGAAGGCGGCGATGCGGGTCTCGATCTGGCCCATGTCGCCATTGCTGTAGTCAGTCTCGATCTTCATATACGGAATACCCGCACCCTCGACGGCCTCCTGCATGCGCGCGCTCTCAACGTTGAAGGTGTGACAGGCCTGTAGCACGCTCTCTACCACGCCATCGACATGATACTTCTCGCACATGGCCAAGGTGTTGTCCATGCGGCCGTCGTTGGGCGTCATGACCGAGCAATTAATGTCCAAGTAGCGATCGGCAATGGCGCGTAGGATATCGGGAGCGTCGGGGTCGATCATCATGGCGGCCGTACGCTCGCCCGAGCAATCGTCCATGCACACGACCACGCCGCCGTTGGACTCGATGGTGCGACCTATCTTGTTGATCACACCGCCCACCGGGCAACCGGTGATCAGAATGCGCTTGGCAT
>DAIMBN010000127.1:0-1636 GCA_036718335.1 Coriobacteriaceae bacterium | reverse complement strand
CCGTGGGCTCGGTTGCGCTCGACCCCGACCGCCGCGAAGTCACGGTCGGCGGCTCGCCCATTGCGCTCACGGCCCGCGAGTTCGATGTCCTCGCCTTGCTTATGGCGCATGCCGAGACCGTGCTCACGCGCGAACGCATCGCGCACGAAGCGCTGGGCTACGAATACATGGGCGACACCAACAACGTCGACGTGCACATCGCGCATCTACGCGCCAAGATCGAGGACGCCGGCGGCGCCCGCATCATCCAGACCGTGCGCGGGGTGGGCTATGTCTGCCGCGCGTAACGCCGAGGCCAAGCGCGTCACCTCCATCGCCCGCGCCATCAACTGGAGCTATATGTGGCGCCGCCTGATGAGCTACGTTTGGCTCGACCTGCTGCTAGTAGTGATTGTGGCGGCGATCCTTGTCTATGGATACAACCAGACGCTGCCCGACGGCGCGTTTACCGCAGGATGGATCCCCGGCGCCACCGTTCACGGCATGACGCTGACGCCCGCGCGCGACTGGGACCTGACAACGCTCACCTATACCGTCGAGCTTGCGCGTACCACCAAGACTTTCCCCCTCGCGCAGGACCTCGTCGCGCTATGGCCTCTCTACCTTGTCGTTGTGGGTTGGCAGGTCATCAGCGTGCTCAACATGCTCGGCGGAGCCCGTCGCGTGCGCCGCACTATGGCACCGCTCAACGACCTTGCCTTGCGCGTGGACGAGCTCGGCCGCATGCAGCTCTCCGGCGGCAAGATGGAAACACTGGAGCAGGCCATCGAGCGCGCAAGCGTCGACTCGCCGAGCGTCACCACCGGCGACGCCGACCTGGCAAGCATCGAGGTTGCACTCAACCGCCTACTGCGCCAGATGCAAGAGGCCAAGCTGCAGCAGATGCGCTTTGTCAACGATGCGAGCCACGAGCTGCGCACGCCCATCGCGGTGATTCAGGGTTACGTAAACATGCTCGACCGCTGGGGCAAAGACGACCCGGACGTGCTGGCGGAATCCATCGCCTCGCTCAAGGCCGAAAGCGAGCACATGCAAGAGCTCGTGGAGCAGCTGCTGTTTTTGGCGCGCGGCGATGCCGGGCGCACGGTCCTGCGGCGTGCGGATACCAACCTGGCCGCACTGGTCGGCGAGGTATGCGAGGAATCGCAGATGATCGATACCGAGCACACGTATCGGCTGGCCTTTGACGCTGCGCTTGTCAGCGACCCGCGCTGCGACGCGCCCGTTGACGTGGCGCTCGTGAAGCAGGCTCTGCGCGTGATCGTGCAAAACGCCGCCAAGTACTCGGATGCGGGAACGACCGTCACATTTGGCATAACGCCCAATGCGGGCATGGACACGATCGACATAAGTGTTGAGGACGAGGGCATCGGCATGAACCAGGAATCCGCAGCTCACGCGTTTGAACGGTTCTACCGCGCCGACAATGCACGCGATGCCGGCGCACAGGGCTCGGGTCTGGGGCTTGCCATTGCCAAGTGGATCGTCGATAGCCATGGCGGCGTCATTGGCGTGACCTCAGTCGAGGGCGTCGGCAGCCGCTTTACGATTCGCCTGCCGCGCTAGGAAGCCCCTCGGCATAAATCAGAACCACCCTTAAAAAGGGTGGTTTGCTCTTAGGGTATAACCCACGGGC
>DAIMBN010000126.1:0-1648 GCA_036718335.1 Coriobacteriaceae bacterium | reverse complement strand
CGTCGCCAAAAACGGCCTCGCCCTCGGCGCGTGCTTCAATAAAGGCCTTTGCCGCGTCTTCCACGCGCTCGACCTTGCGAATACCGCGACCGCCGCCACCTGCACGCGCCTTGATGAGCACGGGGCAGCCAATGCGCTCGGCCTCCGCCGTTGCCTCCTCGGGACTTTTGAGCAAATCGCAGCCCGGCACGATGGGCACGCCCGCCGCGGCAGCCGTTCGACGTGCGGCGTCCTTGTCGCCCATGCTGTCGATCACCTTGGCCGAAGGACCAACAAACGCCAAGCCATACTTGTCGCAGTCGCGCACGAAGCTCGCCTTCTCGGAGAAAAAGCCATAGCCGGGATGAATTGCCTTAGCTCCCGACTTTACGGCACAGGTGAGCACGGCATCGTCGTTGAGGTAACTCTCGGCAAGACGCGGACCGCCGATGCAATACGCCTCGTCGGCAAGCTGCACGTGCAGCGCGTCCGCATCGGCCGTGGAATAAACGGCGACGGTCTTGATGCCCATATCGCGGCACGCGCGGATAACACGGACCGCGACTTCGCCGCGGTTGGCGATGAGCACTTTGTCGAACATGAAGCCTTCCTTAACTTTCGTGCATGAGTGCAAAAGACATGTCGGCGCGGCAACAGACCTCACCGTTGACGCTTGCAGTACCCGTCGCAAAGCGGAACGGCCCGCGCGCACGCGTGATGGAGCACACCAGATCCACCGTGTCGCCCGGTCGCACCGGACGCTTAAAGCGCACCTTGTCCAGACTCGTGTAGAACGGCGTCGCGCCGCGCGCCTCCTCATCGCCCATCAGCAGCACGCAGCAGTTTTGGGCGAGCATCTCGCACTGGATCACGCCGGGGACCACCGGGTTTCCCGGAAAATGCCCCTGCAAAAAGTATTCGTCGCCCGTAATCGTGATCTTGCCGTGGGCCTCGTCGCCCACCAGCTCGGCTTCGTCGAGCAAAAGCATCGGCTCGCGATGCGGCAACAGTTCTTTAAGCTCTTCTTTGTTCATGGATATCACCTATCCGATCCTCATGAGGCAGCTGCCGAACTCCACGAGGTCGCCGTCGGCCACGCAGATCTCGAGCACCTCGCCATCCGCCTCTGCCGTCACCTCGTTGAGAACCTTCATGGCCTCGATGATGCAAAGGGTCTCGCCAGCCTTGACCTTGGAGCCCACGTGCACAAACGGTTCGTCGCCCGGCGCCGGGGCAGCATAGAAAACGCCGACCATGGGAGCGGTCACCTCGGTGCCCTTGGGCTCCGGTGCGGCGGCAGGTGTCTGCGCGGCGGGCTCCGGTGCGGCAGGCGCGACTGTGGGAGCTGCAACTGGAGCGGCCATAGCGCTCGGCATGGGCATGGGCACGGCAACCGGCTGTGCGGCGCTCGCGCGCTCGAGTTCGACCGCGGTGCCATCGGGCTCCTCAACGCGTACGCGCGTGAGGCCGCGGTCCTCCATAACATCGGCTATCTCGGCAAGTCTTTTGGAATCCATGCTCTAGCTCCTTGCATATCTACGCAGCGCGATGGCGGCGTTGTGTCCGCCAAAGCCCAGGTTGGTCGAAAGCGCCCAGGTAAGGTCGGCGCGAACCGCGCGATTGGGCGTGTAGTCAAGATCGCAGGCGGGATCGGGCGTGTGGTAGTTAA
>DAIMBN010000125.1:1444-1677 GCA_036718335.1 Coriobacteriaceae bacterium | reverse complement strand
CTACGGGATGATGCCCGTTGAGCAGCACGTTGGGGTTGAGTAGGCGCAGGTAGTCGCTCGTGCCGTTGGGATAGTTGAACCACTGGCGAATCTGCGCGCCCGTATCTCCCATAAAAAGGCCAGGCAGCGAAGCGACGAGCGTGGGCGCCCAGGCGATCATAAGCACCAGGAAGGGCCCGGCAAAGGGATGGACCGAGAGCACGGCGTGAGTCACACGCCATACGCGGCCAAAG